>CANBSW010000046.1 GCA_947372235.1 Chitinophagaceae bacterium
TTTCACGGGCTTTTTAGTTTTGTATTGTTGGCTGGATTAATTTCTTCTGATACCGCCACCACCTCCACCAAATCCGCCTCTTTGGCCTCCCATTCTTTGACCTCCCATGCCTTTAAATGGATTTGATTTTTTTTGCTGTTTAGCCCCAAACTGACGGAGGTTGTAAGTGAATGTTAGCATGGCATAACGTGTAAGTACATTGTTGCGTTGGTCCTGAATAGTGTTGCCTGTAATGGTTCTTGTTACGCTTACATTCTGATTAAAGAAATCATATACCGAAAGCCTCAATTCACCGGCATTGTTTTTCAGGAATTGTTTTGCAATGGAAGGATTGAATAAAGGGATACTGGTATTATAACCTGCCGCATGATTACCGCTATAGATATAATCAAAATCACCTGAAAAAATCCATCCGCTGTTTGTATAATAAGTGATCTCAGTACCCAGGGTTTCCGAAAAATAATTTGCATTCTGTGTTGCCTGTAATGTGTTTCGTGCAATATTATACGTGCTGGTGGAACTGAAATTCATATCAAAATTATCCTTCAGGTTGGTGGTCCATTTTACGGTTTCACTTAATATAGTATTTCGCGTAAAACTGCTGAGATGGTTCACCAAGGTTTGCGCCTGAGAATAATTTATGTTGGTAGTAAAATTCATGTTGGATTTTGGCTTTCTCAAAGGGAATCCATAATTCACATAGGCGGATACATTATACGTTCCATCAAGGTTTACAGCACTGGTTGTTTTACCACCATTCGGGTTTTGTATGATAGAACTCTGTATATCGTTCACAATTTCACTGGCATTGATTGTTACTAAGAAAACATGTTGCGTGAGTGGATCAAATGACTGATACAATAAACGCAGGCTATGCGTGAACTGTGGTTTAAGGTTAGGATTTCCTACCTGAAAATTAATAGAATCACTTGTGGTAGTAAGGGGTTGTAATTGAGAAACGGATGGTTGTCCTGTTCTTCCGGTATAATTAATTCTCAGATTTTTAGATTTCGCAAAAATGTACTGGAAGTTTACGGTTGGGGTAAAGTTTACAAAATGTGTTCCCACATTTATGTTCTTTGTAGTATTGATACTGCTCTGCTCAGTATACTGAATACCCGATCCCATACTGAAATTATATTTCGGATTTTGTATGCGGTAATTGATCGAGCCCCTGCTGGACGTATTGGTGTAATTATATGAGTTGCTGAATAAACTGTCGAAAGTTGTATATTTTTTAGTGAGACTGCTTAACTCATACGTATTATTGGTAGATACACTATTTGAATGGGAGAAATTATAATTCACTTCGATCATCTGGTTCTTGCCAAGCGGCTCTGTATAAGAGAGGGTAGGACTAACACTGAATGAATGCGATGAGCTAACATAATATTGGTTGATGGTATCGGTTCTCACAATGGGTGCATAAAAATCATTCACTGCATAATTATAGCCTTCGCCATTATTGGTATTGGCAGAAACATTTACATCCAGTGAAAGTGTTCTTCCTTTCTTTTTGAATCTATGTCTGAATTGCATGTTTGTTCCATTAATATTATATCCGCTGTTAATACCGGATGTATTATTGGTGGAACGATTGATAAGTTTCCCATTAGGTCCGGCCGTTGTTAATGTGTACGAGGAAGAAACCGGAGAAGTGTGTTGAAAACTGATATTCGGACGAAAAATAAATGAATTGCTCGTATCAAATCGCTCTTCAATATTCAGGTTAATACGATTGTTCTCATTGGTGCGAACAGAAGAACGTGTTTGATTATTATACGTTGATGAATCGGCCGTTAAAATATTTTGTGTTAAACTGTTTTGATCAGAGTTCGTATTTTGACTATTGTAAAAATAGCTCCCGGAAATATCTCCATTTTTGCCCAATGCATTACGATAGTTTAAACCACCTGCAGCAGTAGTAGTGATACCCGCACCACCACCACCACCACCGCCTCTTCCACCACCACCGCCGCCACCTCCGCGGCCTCCGCCATTACCGCCTCCCAGAAAATCCTGTACGGTAAAATTCTGTTTGTTTACATCATTGGCTTGTCCCATTAACGAAACCTGCTGATCACCATTCATCTTCTGCAGATTAAAGTGATCATCATAAGCATCTTCATTACCTATACCGGCCACACCTTTTCCAAAATAGCCTTTACGTTTGTCTTTTTTGGTAGTGATATTAATTGTCTTTACGCGATTACCATCATCAAACCCTGTAAACTTACTTTGGTCGCTCAGGTCATCAAACACCTGAATTTTGTCAACAATATCCGGAGGGAGGTTTTTGGTGGCCATTTTAGGATCGTCACCAAAAAAACGTTTCCCATCTACCAAAACCCTTTGTACGGTTTCGCCCTGGGCTTTGATGGTTCCACTTTTATCTACATCCATCCCCGGAAATTTTTTGATCAGGTCTTCCACAACTGCATTTGGCTTTGTTTTAAAACTGGATGCATTGTATTCGATGGTATCTTTTTTTATGGTGATGGGTGATTGGGTTACCGTTACATTTCCCAGATCATTAAAAGACTGTTTCAGATAAACATTAGCTAGATTATGTGTTCTTGTTGTTGCAGAAAAAGTAAGGGTTTTATATACCGGTTCATATCCCTGAAAAACAATATGAATCAGATAAGTGCCAAGGGTGATATTGGTTATTTCAAAACTGCCGTCTTCTTTGGCAAGTCCATATAACTCAAGTGTGGAATCTTTTGGGTCAAGTAATGTAACCGAAGCGTCTTTGAGTGATTGTTTGCCAACACTGTCTACCAGTTTGCCTTTCAATGTTCCCGTTGATTGAGCTTGAATGAACTGAAAGCTGCATAATAATAAAAAGAAGAAAGTAATTTTTTTGATCGGCATGGTATAAGCAGTTTGGAATAAGGCTATCAAGTTAGCTTGGTAGCAGCGTTTCGACTTGATTAATCGGTAATGGTTTAATGCGGATAGGTGAGTAAAATCAACTATTTCAGCTGTTTTGATAATCAGTGTTTTATGAATTTGTATTCACCGATAAAAAACGATTGTTTGCCGCCAATACAAATATTTTTAAAACAAAGAAAGTTGCGACTGTTGTTTTGTTGTATTCTTTTTTTCGATAGTAAGGGAAATGGCACCATCAGCAGATACAGGAAACACTTCTGTTTCTTTGTAACGGGTAGCGATGATGATCTTTGTATTGCCGGCGTGTTGCAGAAACAGATCTTCTACAAGTTTGGGATCGTTATTATTTTTTGAAAGATGCGATAATAAAAGGTGACTCATAAAAGAAGGCCGGTGATCCAAAAAAACCTGCAGTGCCTGGTCATTAGACAAATGCCCTTCGCCTCCACGAATTCGGTTTTTAAGATGGAATGGATAATTACCTTTCTCCAGCATATCCGCATCGTAATTGGCTTCCAGAAATGCAGCATGGCATTGTTGAAAATAGTTGATCAGTTGTTCGCAGGCAATGCCGAGGTCTGTAAATACACCAACATTTACCATACCATTGCTGATGATAAAACTATGTGGGTCGCTGGCATCATGAAATTTTGGAAAAGCAGTAACGGATAGAGAGCCGATTGTAACAGGTTTGTGTGCAATAAAATGTTTAACAAGGGATTTCTCTAATAGTATTCTTCCATGGGTTAAAGTAGGCGGAGTGATATAAACCGGCAGGTCATATTTTTTTGCGAGTACAGAAACGCCGGCAATATGATCGCCATGTTCGTGCGAAATAAAAATGGCTTTAACGATGTCCATTTTTAACCCCAGCCTTTTCATTCTTTTTTCGGTTTCACGACAGGAGATTCCGGCATCTATTAAAACAGCTTCCTGTTCATTGCCCACATAATAGCAATTGCCATTACTGCCCGAGTTTAATGATGTGATGAAAAGCGACATATTATTCAAAGTAACAGGAATATCGTGAAAATTATTGAAACAGTTATCCCCTCTGTGCATCTCTGTGCCGCTGTGTCTCTGTGGTTTTGTTTGAATCACAGAGACACAGCGGCACAGACAGATTTTTGAAATTATATTAGTAATTTGTTTCCAAAACCTGTTATGGTAAAGAATCTTTTTATTTTTTGTCTGCTATTGGTATCAACCGGAAATGCACAACCGGTAACATATACGGTTGCCAATATTCATGCACACAATGATTATGACCATAATATTCCCTTTACGCAGGCTTATGCATTGCAACTGGGTTCTATTGAGGCTGATGTTTTGTGGGTGCATGATACTTTGTTTGTTGCCCATAGCCTGAAAGAACTGAAACGAAATGTATTATTTGAAACATCCTATCTGCAAAAATTGAACGAAGGGGTAATGGCCAATAAAAGGCATGCGTATGCCGGTAAATCTCAGGTGTTACAATTATTGATCGATATAAAAACAGATTCTATTCAAACTTTGGATGCAGTAATTAACAGTATCCGTAAATTTCCATCCCTGGTAAATAACCGTTCCATACGTTTTGTGATCACCGGTAACCAAACACCTGCCGAAGAGTTTTCGAAATATCCTTCCTTTATTATGTTTGATGGTAAACTGAATGATGCTGCACATTTAAAACAATTAAAACGGATCGGATTGTTCAGTGCTGATTTTTCTAAATATAGTAAGTGGAAAGGAACCGGAGATATCCCCGGGAACGACCTGGCTGTGATCAAAAAAGATATTGCAATGGCACATTCCTTACACAAGCAGATCCGTTTTTGGGGTGTGCCCGATAACCAGTATACCTGGGAAATGATGATGCAGCTGGGCGTGGATTATATTAATACAGATCATATTGCCGATGTAGCTAAATTTTTGAATGCAATCCCTTCTTCAAAATAATTTTATTCACGGATATAAAACTGCGCCCTTGCGCCTTGACGTGCAAAATATTCTCTCAAAGGCGCGGTTTGACAGTCTCACAACAATAAATCACCGATTCTTCAGAATCCATTCAGAATACTAACTTAATCTTGCATCTTAATTTTAAGATTTTAGTCTGATGAGAATATTTTCAAGCCTGGTTTTGTTATTCCTTTTGTCTGTTTCTGGTTTTGCACAAACCAAGATCAATTCAAAAATCACCGGTAAGGTTGTAGATGCATCAACACAAAAACCTGTTGAGTATGCCACTATTACGATCTCTGATTCGAAATCAAAGCCGATCAATGGTGGGGTAACGGACACCAAAGGAGTATTTACCATTCAAAATATTCCTGCTGGCGTATATACTGTAACCATTGATTTTATCGGGTACAAAATATTCAGACAGGATAATGTGGAAGTAACAGATCAGAAAAAAAACATTTCTTTAAACACGATTGAATTAACAGCATCCAAAGAAACACTGGCTTCTGTAACTGTTACTTCAAAATCGCCCATTATTGAAAACAAAATTGATAAGATCGTTTATAATGCCGCCAATGATGTTACATCTCAAGGAGGTGTGGCATTGGATGTGCTGAAAAAAGTACCCCAGGTTACTGTTGATATTGATGGGAATGTGGAGTTACAGGGAAACTCAAGTATTCGTTTCCTGATCAATGGAAAACCTTCGAGTGTGTTTGGCAGTAATCTGGCAGATGCATTGGCATCTATTCCTGCAAGCCAGATCAAAAGTATTGAAGCGATTACCAGTCCGGGTGCAAAGTATGATGCACAGGGAACCGGTGGCATTATCAATATCATTTTAAAAGACAGTAAAGTGCAGGGTTATAACGGCAGCATAAATTTTGGTGCCGGAACCAGACTGGAAAACGGATCTGTGAACCTCAATGTACGTCATAATAATTTTGGGATGAACGCATTTTTCAGCGGCAATGCACAGTTAAGTTCCCATACTCCTGTTTCGCAAGACAGAACTTCTAATGATACTGCCGCAAAAAGGACCACACATTTTCTGCAGGATGCATATAGTGATTTTGAAAGAAATGGTTTTCAATCAGGATTGGGTTTCGATTGGTCGCTCAACAAAAAAGAAAGCATTACCGGATCATTGAACTATAATCATTTTAGTAATCATGGAAGGGGTATTTCTAATCAACAACAAATATTAATCGATAATACAGGCTCGATACTTTCAAACATCGGCAGCTCAAGAAATTCTGATAACCGTTCCGGTTCGAATGAAATAGAATGGAGTTTGAATTATAAAAAGAAATATAAAAAAGACGGGCAGGAGCTGGAGATCCAATACAGCGACAATTACGAAATTCCTCATTCCAGTTATTTGCAATCGCAATTATATAATGGACAGACCCTCCCTTATGCAGGAAGCAGCAGTAATAATCCGGGTAAAGTAAGGGAAACCAATCTCTCTATAGATTATTCGCATCCCCTTGCAGAAAATTTTATGCTTGAAACCGGATTAAAAACAGTACTGGAGAACATAATAAGTGAAGCGGATGTTTTGAAGCTGAGTACTGTTAATAACCAATACAGTAAAGACCCGGCGCAATCATATCAGTTAAATTATAACAGGAAGATCTATGCTGCGTATATATCCGGAACATTTTCAATCGCTAAGTTTTTGAACATTAAATCGGGATTAAGACTGGAGCATACGGATACAAAAATTGATTTCCCCAATACATTTATCCCTTCCTATAATTCATGGGTTCCTTCTATCATCGTCTCGCATAATTTCGAAAATGGGAATACACTAAAACTGGCCTACAGTCATAGGATAGAAAGACCAGATTACAGGGAGATCAATCCTTTCCTGAATCTCGCAGATCCTTATAATATCACCACCGGGAATCCATTATTGCAACCGGAACTGGGTAATAATTTTGAATTGGGTTTTAATAAATCATTTGATGGTGGAGGAAATCTCTATGTATCATTGGTGTCAAGATTTAATACGGATGATATTAAGCCTTATACCGCGTTTTATGCAAGTTATAAGATCGGGGATTCTTTGTATAAGAATGTATCCATATCAAACCGTCAAAATATTGGGTTGGAAAACAGATCGGGTATTACTATTTCCGGTTCTGTTCCTTTTGGTAAAAAATTAACGGTACGCACTAATATCGGTTTATATAACAGACATGTCGTAAACAAATTGAGTGCAAATAATGTTACAGATGGTTTTGATGGAAGAATGAATGTGAATGCCACTTTGCAATTGCCAAAAAATCTGAGTCTGGAAGGGTTTGGAAATTTTAATACATCCGTTAATAATATTCAGGGTAAACAGCCTCAGTTCTTTGCGTATACTTTTGCTTTCCGTAAATTCTTCATGAATAAAAAAATGAGTGTTGGATTTACAGCTACCAATCCTTTCAGTCAGTATATTCAACAGGTTACTACTGTTATCACTTCCAATTATACTTCTTACAATCTTCGCCTTGTACCTTACCGTTCTTTTGGTATCAGTTTCAGTTATAAGTTTGGAAAGCTGGAGTTTAAGAAACCGAAAGAGGATGATAAGAACTTTTTGAATAACCCGCCGGAAGGGAATAATTAATTAAGAATTAGAAATTAAGAATTAAGAATTGGAGTGGTGAATAAATTGTGGCACAGATTCGCGAAGTTTAACTTTTATGCTTTTTTGAAACATATAGGGACATAGGTTAATTCAAAGTTCACATAGTAATCGTTCTATATGCCCTTGGCTTTAACCTATGTTATGTGTTTCAAAACCCCGCTTCGATAGTTAATAATCATATACTCAACAAGTAATAACGGGTTCTTTTAGCCATTGATAACCTAATTTCCCCATTGGCAATCCTTTCTTAAAAAAAATCTCAATTTTTCTGTAACCTTGACTCTATTATGGAGTTTCTTATTTTATATTTTAATACCCAAACCCTCAAACCTGCTTGAACCCTCTAACGGACAATGCTATTATGCTAAAAGTTAAAAACGGCGACCTGGATAAACTGGGATTGTTGTTTGAGCGGTATCATCGTGCACTGTTTGGTTTCCTGTTTCATATGACGGGGCAACGGGAACTGAGTGAGGATATGGTGCAGAATGTGTTTTACAGGGTGTTAAAATACCGTCATGCATTCCGGGGGGATGGAGAATTTAAAACATGGATGTACCATATTGCCAGAAATGTGATGAATGATCATGGCAGGGCAATCAAAAGAACTGTAAAACACCAGGAGGTAACCGAACTTGCAGAAACAGTGGCTGGCGATTTTTCGGCAGATGCATTGATACATAAAAAACAGGAACTGGCAATTTTGCAAGATGCTCTCTCCCGGTTAAATGAAGAGAGCCGTGAAATATTGATACTGAGTAAATTTCAGGAACTGAAATACCATGAAATTGCACAGATCATGGAGATCACCGAAGGAGCCGTAAAAGTTCGTGTTCACCGGGCCATTAACCAGTTAAGGAATACTTTTTTACAAATAGCCAATTAAACATACGCAGATGAAATGTGAAAATGATAAAGAACAGATCACGCTTTGGATCAATCATGAAATGACAGAGGAACAACGTGCGGCATTTGAAATTCATATAGCAGGTTGTGCAGAATGCAGGCATGAATTAAAAGCGGCTCAACAGATCTGGCAATTAATGGATGCAATGCCGGTTCCTGAAGTTTCTCGTGATATGCCTGTTCGTTTTCAGGCAATGCTGGAAACCTACAAAGAATCGCAGGAAGAAAAAACGAACTGGGTATCAGGTGTTGTTGAAAAACTCCGGCAGTTATGGTCATTCCAGCCTGGTATGCAATTAGCGTATAGCATTGTTTTAATAGTGGCAGGTCTTGCCATTGGATTTTTGATCAACAGACAGGGCACCGGATACGCAAATAAACAACAGATAGATGTACTCTCATCACAGGTACATGAAATGAAGGAGATGATGATGTTATCCTTACTCGAAAATCCTTCTGCTTCCGAACGGATGAAGGGGGTAAGTTATACCAGCGAGATCAAAAGCACTAATAAGGAAGTGATTGACGCTTTACTGTCAACCTTAAATAGCGATCCCAATGTAAATGTCCGTTTGGTAACATTGGAAGCATTAACCCATTTTGCCGGGGAAGCCAGTGTGCGGGAAGGATTGGTACAGTCAATTGCCCAACAGGAATCGCCACAGGTACAATCGGCAATGGCAGATGTGATGTTGAAACTGCAGGAAAAACGTGCCGTAAAATCACTGAAAAAATTACTGGAACAGAAAGACCTCAATAATTCAGTAAGAACCAAGATCGAACAAACCATTACAGGACTCATCTAAAAAAACAATTGTATGAAAACATTATTTATTCCGCTGATCGCGGGACTGTTACTCTCATGTATTCAAACGCCGGTAAAAGCGCAGGATAATAAAGAAAAAGCAAGAGAGGAAAGGGAAAAGCAAAGGGAAGAATCCCGGCAGGAAAAAATCAAAAAAGAATATCCTGAGGTATTTTCTGAACATATCAGTAAACAATACCTGCTTCAAAAAACAGCAGGAAGTATATTAACGATCTATAACCTCGAAGGTTCTATTAAAGTAGAAGGATATTCGGGTGATAAAGTGCTGATCGAACTGGATAAAACTATCTCTGCCAAAACAAAAAACGTACTGGAAGAAGGCAAGGCAGAAATTAAACTGGGTTTTGAACAAATAGGAGATAGTGTGGCAGCGTATATCATCGAACCATGGGATACACGCCCGCACGATTGGAGTACCGGTGACAGATGGGAAAACAGAAAAAAAATTGAATACCGGTGTAACCTTTCCTATACAGTTAAAGTTCCCTTTGATATGAACGTTCGCGTGTCAACGGTTAATGATGGTGAGATCCTGGTAAAAGATGTTAGGGGCAATTTAAATGTTAGTAATGTGAATGGTGGTGTTACCGTGGTAAATGCGAAATCTGCTACAAGGGCCAGTACAGTAAACGGGCCAATCACCATCAATTATCTGAGTAACCCTGCAGGAGATTGCTCTTATCATACAATAAACGGAAAAATCACGGTTACTTATCCCAATGATCTATCAGCCGATCTGCAATTCAAAAGCATGAACGGTGCTTATTATACAGATTTTCAGAATGTAGAAGTATTGCCTGTTAAAGTGAATATCACAAAGGATAAAAAATCTGATGGCACTTTGTACAGGATCAATAAAAACTCAGATATCCGCATAGGATCAGGGGGTAAATTATTTAAGTTCGAAACATTAAACGGAAATATTTATATTCAAAAACAATCATAAAACAAAAAGATGAAAACAATAAAAATAACAGTACTCGCCTTATTGCTGTTGGTAAAACTAACCGGGGTAGCTGCACAATCAGAAACAAAAGAACAGTTAACCGTTCCTTTAAGTGAACCTGGCAAGCCATATAAATTAGATGTAAGCCTGCTCAACGGATCGATCAAAATAGTGGGTTATGAAGGGAAAGACATTATAATTGATGTTGAGCCGGGTTCTGAAAAAAGCAAAAAAAATAAAGAAGGTTTTAATCTGAACTTAAATACAAATACAAATTCCAATACAGATCGTCCTTCGAGCAGTGGCATGAAACGCATTAGTCCTAATAACGGAATGGATGTATCTGCAGAAGAAAAAAGTAATAAAGTAACGGTTCGTTCAAACTCCTGGAAAGGAGCTATAACCCTCACTATTAAAGTGCCTCAAAATGCCAGTTCCATCAAATTGGGAACCGTGAATGGCGGAGATATTTCTGTAACCAATGTAGGTGGCGAACTGGAAATATCCAATACAAACGGTGCCATAAAACTCAGTGATATCAGCGGATCAGCTGTTGCAAACACAGTTAACGGAAATATTATCGCCAATTTTAAAAGTATCGATTCAAAAGCAGCTATGGCTTTTTCTACACTAAATGGTAATGTGGATGTTACTTTTCCAGCGGGTTTAAAAGCGAATCTGAAAATTAAATCAGATATGGGTGAAATGTTTACTGATTTTGATATGGAAGCGGATAAAAGCCAGCCCAAAGTGAATAAAATAAATCAGACAGGCATGTATCGTTTAAATATCGAGAATTGGGTATACGGCAAGATCGGAGGTGGCGGTCCCGAAATGATGATGAAAAATATGCACGGAAATATTTATATCCGAAAAGCGAAATAATTATTTTTTTTCTCATGCTTATAATGCTCCTGTTTTTACAGGGGCATTATAACGTCATTGCGAGGCACGAAGCAATCTGTGTTGTAAAGTTTAGATAAGCCAGCAAAAAACAGAACGATTCCCTAACTGTTTCTTCCTTCTCTCTGCAGGCACGAGGCAATCTGTGTTGTAAAGTTCAGGCGAACTGGCAAAAACAGCGCGATTTCAAAGCGGTTTATTTCGTTATACTCCTCTCAAGGTACGAACCACAGATTGCTTCGCGAAGCTCGCAATGACGCCGCCGCCTTACGTCATTGCAATGACGGATATTTATTTTTCCTTCACCACTAACAACCATCCTTTTCCTTTCGCAACTTTAATATTATCTGTTGCGGTAAAGCTTGCTGCAGATTGAAAATTAGTTATCGATGGTGCAGTTATTGTTGCTTTTGCCGGATCGATCCCTAACTTTTTCCAATCAATCTGTAATTGTACATTAATATCTTCTGCGGCCCAACTTGCAATGGCAATAAGTGCAGCCCCCTTTTTTTTATAAACAGTAGCAATCACTTTATCATTACTTGTTTTTACCGGGCAATTCTCGCTCCAGTAACCGATCATCGAAGATCCTTTCATTCCAAAATCATCCCATACTTTCCAGATAGGGCGTGGGTCTGCATTATCGCTCCAGGGCATACGGTTTGTCATGCCATAAATCATACCACGCCATGGATTTCCGCCATCCTGTAACATTTCACCCATCAAGCCAAATGGAATACCACTCACTTCTGTAAGAAAAAAATCAGGGTTGTTTTTCTCGTAATCAAAATATTCGCCAAACCATAAACGGCTTAAGTAGGGGAAGTGCTCCATGTATAAGTTGGCACTATTGTTAAAGCCATCGCTTTTATTGTATTGATTGGCAGAATGCAGATCGATAATGCCCGGGTGACCATCCTTGGTCAATACACGTTTTACACGTTTCATGGTAGTTCTGTCGAAAGCCACATCATCCAGATAAATTCCATCTATACCCACATTTTGTGCGAGCCAGTTCATGCCTTCCACATAATAATTATGCCAGCGGCTCATGCCACTGTTTACAAGGGCTGCATCTTTTATTTCGGGTACAAACCATGCCGCAATATAATCGTCTTTCACATGTTCCTGCAACCAGCTAAAGCCACCGCCTTTGCCGGGCGAATAAATTTCATGCCCCAAACTGCGCAAAGGAAATGTTTCATAGGCCCTGTTGGATAATTCACGAACGGTATTATAGATTTTTACTTTTAACCCTTTGCTGTGGGCTTCATTTATATAATCCTTCATCTTTTTAAATTCGATAAAAGGATAATTGATCCAGGGATTGATTGGCGTTGCGTGGTGAATATTTGCAACGGTTGCACCGGTCACTTTTATGCTGTCAATTGCATTGTATTTATGATAGAATCTTGTTTCCCACTGAAAATCTGTATTAATAGGATGGAAGGGAGTAATGAGTAGAGTGAAATTGAAATACAATACATCCCCCTTCTTCATACTTCTTTCGCCGGTATAATTATTGGCCAGCATCGAACTTCCTTTAATACCAACCGTAATGCCGCCTTTGTTCTCATTGCCCCATGATGTTGGTAATAACAATGGCTTCTGTAAATAAAAATTGGTATTTAGTGGACGAATATATTTTTCATCGCGCAGAGAATATTGTAAACCTGCATTTACATTTCCAATCCATGCGCCATCCTGGTTTTTGGTGGCTACTTCCCATTTCCAGTTAACCGGGTCGGGGCGTTCGCCGCCTTTTAGGCCAAGCCCCATCATATATTTCGCCATTTCTTTTTTGAATGGGATATGCATGGTGATGTCTTTCAACTGCACATCCTGTAAAGCAGAAACTTTTACGGTAAAATTGGCAAAGCCATCAAATTCTATGGATGCATTTACATCCATCTGCAAAGTATCATTGGCATTGGTACTGGCTTCCCATTGATAAGTACCTGATTCCTGTCTGGTAAAATGAAAACCTTTGGCTTTTAGAGGAAAATTCTTTCCATCCATTTTGGTGAAATGAAAATGGATAGGTTCATATAAAATAGCGTTGGGTTGATCAGTATAACCTGTCATTTCAGGCGTAAAAAAAGTTTGAATTTGTTTTGGGAATCCCTCATCATTCAATTCTACTTTTCTGCCCAGTAAACTGATCGTTTTTTGTTGAAGGGTTAATGGCGTATAAGGAGTGATCACTGTATTTTCCTGCGCCATTGTAGAATTGATCCAATGCAGTCTTGTTTGTTTTTGCGGATCACTGATTCCGCCATCTGCGAGTGTTTTATTGGAAACCGTAATGGCAATATCAATAGTGGTTGGTGCTGCATTGCCAGCTGTTATCGTGGCCTTTCCTTTGTAGATACCGGCAGGAATATTTTTCGGGATATCTACTCCACACCACATTGCCTGTACCTGTTGTTGTGGCACACTTATTTTTTTGCTGAATAAAATGCCCGCATAATCTGTTCCACCGTTATTAATACAATAGAGTTGATTGGCTGAAATTTTGCCAGTGTTTCCATTAGTAAGATCTGTGAATGAAATACTGATATCGTCTACATTTCTGACTGTGTAAATGCCCAGTTGGTAAGTGTAGTATTCGCCTTTATCTGCCTGTCCGGTAAAAGAAGTATTATTTGCTTTTTGGATCCATCGGTAAGGCAAGCGGTTGCTCATTTTGATGGGATAGATCCTGTCTTCCGGAAATACCAGGTAATCATCTCTTTTGTTTTTTGTAATAACGGCTTCTGTTTCTTTTGCAGTGGCAATCACTTCCATTGGATAGAAACTGTTGAATTCGTTGATGGATTGGAATTCTTTAACGGCAGCATTGGGTTTCATATCAGGCTTAATAGTTGCGAGCCAATCTGCCGATGAAGTATTTTCTACAGAAGGATAAACGCCTTTGGGATAATTGGAACGGCCTTCATTTTTGTAAGGCATATAATATACATAATACATGCCTTTACCTGAAACGGGTTCAAAACAGATCTCACCTTTTTCATTATCAATCTGGATAGTTTTTATATTACTGATCTTTGCTTTTGTTTTTGCATCCTGAATAATGATGCGCTTTTTCTGGGGATCATTATCATTCCTACGCCAGGGGATACTTACTTTAGCAATCTTACCCTCACCATTAAATATTACAATAGCCCGGTGATTACCAAGCGAATCTTCTTTCCAACTATTATTACCGGAAGTGTATGGAATATTTTGTGCATACAACAAACAACAAAAACAGGACAGAAGCGTACAGAACAGTATCTTTTTCATGAGCAATTAAGTATGCTTTAAAGATACGTGTTTCAGGAAAGTATCAAATGCTCAATCGGTTGCGCTACAAAAAATTGCGCCCTTGCGTATTTGCGTGCAAATTATTCTCGCAAAGGCGCAATGGCGCAGTTTTTGATCAATTATTTCGAGAATTCTTTAACTCATCGATTTACCGGACTGTTTTTTTACAACTGCTAACAGTTGCTCTATATTGCCAATATTATCACTCTCATTTTGCGCAATGGATACATGCCATTTTTTTTCTACCGCATTCAACAGGTACAGCATTTCCCAGTCTACCAGGTTCAGATCCTTTTTCAGATCGGTCTTAGGGGTCAATCCTGTTGTGTAAATGTTCAGTTTCTGTTTCAATAATTTCTGGATACTGTTTACGAAAGGTTGCATATTGGTCAGTTTGTCTTTATATATGATACCATTACAGACCAAAAACGTTGCCAAAGGGTTATTAACGAGCTGTTAAAAGAATGCTATAAAGATTCTGGGTTCCCTAAAAAAGAATTGCCACAGACTCAGATCGTTGTAATCTGCTTCTGTGGCAATAAATAATAATAATAAAGCCTTACGGCTAAAAAGAGTAAATTATTGAGCTGGTGTAGCCGGTTTAACCTCACCCTTAATTGTTAAAACGGTTGGTGTTGCAGCGTTAGATACAACAGTGATCGTTTTAGTAAAAGGGCCAGGATTAGCTGCATTATAAGTTGCTTTAATAGTAGCAGATTTACCCGGAGCAACTGGTTCTTTTGGCCATTCTGGTGTTGTACAACCACAAGATGCATTCACAGCGCTAAGTACTAAAGGAGCTTTACCTGTATTGGTAAAATTAAATACATAACTAACCGGTGTGCCTTGCGGAACCGTTCCAAAATCATGGCTATTATCTTTCTCTTTAAAACTGATACTTGCTGCCGCAGCTGTGGTAGCAGTCGGTGTTGCAGCATAAGCAGGCTTAGCCAGGTTTGCTGTTTGAGAAAAACTTTTCGTTGCACCTACACAAAGGATTACAGTTAATCCAATAAATATCTTTTTCATTTGTTGGTAATTTTCACGGAAGATAAAGATTTTTTTCATTTACCCGCAAATCCATCAAATTTGATAGGTGAATTTGTGTTTATTTCAGGCAAATCACCATTCATATATCAGACATTTATATTAAGCAGTCTTTCCTTAACTTCATTTTCCTCAAAATCAGCTATATGAAACTTAATGCTTTTTTAATCTGCGTCCTTTTTATTGGATTCGCTGCCTGCAAAACCAAAACTGAACCATCCGGACCGGATTTTCTTGTTAAAAACATAGATACTGCGGTTAGCCCGGCAGAAGATTTTTTTGTATTTGCCAATGGGGGTTGGATTAAAAACAACCCGATTCCGGCATCAGAAAGCAGCTGGGGGGTGGGACAATTGGTGCAGGAAGATATTTACAGCCGTTTAAGAAGTATCAACGAAAAAGCGGTACAGGAAAAAGCCGCAGCTGGAACCATTTCTCAAAAAATTGGTGATTTCTGGCAATCCGGTATGGATTCTGCCGCTGCTGAAAAACAAGGGTTGCAGACTTTGCAGGCAGACCTTACTGCCATCAGTCAGATCTCTAATCCGGACCAACTGATAGGTCTTGTGGCCTCTTTCCACCGAAAGGGAATCAATGTTGCTTTTTTTGATGGTGTTTATCAGGATGATAAGAACAGTGAAGCCTATGCTTATCAAATGGGCCAGGGCGGATTGGGATTACCCGACCGCGATTATTATTTTAATACGGATGAGAAATCTGTTGCAGTTCAGAAAGCGTATCACCTATATCTCTACAAAACATTTCGCCAGTTGGGCGATGATAGCCTGAAAGCCATGGTAAATACAGATAAGGTTTATCAGTTAGAAACCCGTTTGGCAAAAGCTTCCCGCAAACTGGAAGACCTGCGCGATCCCTACAAGAATTATAATAAAATGGGGATGATCGAACTCTATAAACTGGCGCCAAAGATCAGCTGGACTTTTTACCTGCAAACACTGGGTATTGCAAAATTAGATTCTGTAATTGTTGGTCAGCCGGAATATATAAAAGCCTTCAATGAAGAATTAGCCAAAGGCGCCTGGGATGATTGGAAAAACTACCTGCGTTTTAATCTGGTGAGAAGAAATGCCGGTTTTCTTGATGCAACTACATTTATGAACAGTTTTATTTATACGCAGGCCATTCGAGGAACCAAAGAACCACGTCCACGCTGGAAAAGGATACTTGATGCAGAAGAGAGTGCTATTGGGGAAGCATTGGGACAGCTATTTGTGAAAGAATATTTTAATGAGAAGGCCAAAGCCCGCTACTCAACCATGGTAGAAGCCATTCGGGATGCTTATAAAGAAAGACTGAAAAAACTTGACTGGATGAGTGAAACCACCAAACAAAAAGCATTTGATAAACTGAATAAGATTACCAAAAAAGTAGGGTATCCTGATACCTGGAAAGATTTTAGTGCGCTGAAAATAGAGAAAGGTCCATTCGTGTTGAATATGCAAAGAGCCAGAGAATGGTGGTTTAATTACAACATTTCAAAACTGGGAAAACCGGTTGATAGAAATGAATGGACCATGACACCACAAACCTATAATGCCTATTACAATCCGAGTAATAATGAGATCGTTTTACCTGCCGGAATTTTTGCAGTACCCGGTATGAAAGATGAAGATCTGGATGATGCATTTATTTATGGTTATGCCGGTGCATCAACTATTGGGCATGAAATTACCCATGGTTTTGATGACCAGGGCCGACAGTACGATGCTGCCGGAAACCTGAAAAACTGGTGGGAAGATGCTGATGCCAAGCAATTTGGCGACAAGGCTAAAAAGATCATTCAACAGTTCAATGAATTTATGCCGGTTGATACATTGCATGTAAACGGGCAAGCAACACAAGGCGAAAATATTGCTGATCTTGGTGGATTGTTATTGGGCATTGATGCATTCAAAAAAACAGATCAATACAAAAAAGGAGAAAAGATCAATGGCTACACTCCAATGCAGCGTTACTTTTTAGGCTATGCTTATGGATGGTTGTACACAACCAGAAAAGAATCGCTGGCAAGCCAGTTGAAAACTGATGTTCATGCACCTGCCAAAGAAAGAGTAAACGGCCCCATGGTAAATATCCCTGAATTCTATGAAGCATTTGGGGTGAAAAAAGGAGATAAGATGTTTAGGGCGGATAGTTTGAGGGTGAGTATTTGGTAGGGTTTGGGTAAATAATGTAAATAGGTGAATGGGGATTGGGGAATTGGATGCAATTCCCCAATCCCCATTTATCTTCTCCTTCTTCTGGCAGCTAATAAGATTACAACAACAGCTGCAATAACACCGTACCACATAAAATTTGATTTGTTTAAAATTATCATATCCTCAGAACCTATACCAATTAGACTTTAAAAGTAGTCGATTAAAGTGAGTTACATTAATAAAATCATCATCACAAATACGTATGATTTAGTAAAATTTTAATGTCAAACCGGTATATAGAAGTAAACCAATAAACTACTAAACCAATAAATTACTAAACTAATAAATTACTAAACTAATCCTTCCCCGCACCTTTAAACTGATGAATGGTTTCTTTAAACAACACATTAAAGGTTGTTAACGAACCATAACTGGCAGTGATATATTGTTGCATTTCTACTTTTTCTGCATCTGTTAATACTTTGTGCGAGTTGATCTTTTGTTCAATCAGTCTGAGCCTGTCTCTGATCATTACAATTTTGTGAAAGAAAACATCCAGCGGTATTTCTTTGGCCTGGAGACTGGCATCTTTGGGTTGCATGATTAGATTCCCGTCATTCCATTTGGTGGCCATGGGTACCAGTTGAAATTCATGCAGGCGTTGTGTTAGAACACTGTCCAAAGCCTGTTCAATATCTGCCAGTGAAATGCCATTGCTTTCTGCAGCGCCTGCGGCAACTTCTATAACCGTTAAGTCTGTATAATCTTTGGCAATGTTTTTCGCATTATTAGCGTTTTTAAACCAGATCATATAAAACTCACTGGCGGTTTCTACAACAACTCCTTTTCCATAATGCGGATGACTAACGCGTGATCCTATGCCCAATGTTTCCATGCTTTTATTTTTTTGAAAAGTACAACATTATTTTTCACGCAAAGACGCAAAGAAAAAAATAAGGCGCAAAGATTTTTAATCCTTGCGCCTTTGCGTCCTTGGTGTCTTTGTGTGAAAAAAAATTATTTAATCGAAACCGGAATATCTAAATTCTCCCAGCTCAAAACAAATCCATTATTGTTAATATTATACACCAAACGCTCATTCATGGTTGCAGATTTTGCAGGTGTTACAGTTACGCGTAAAACATCTTTTGTAATATCTTCTGTTGTTGAACCATCACGGTTAATTCCCCATTGACCTGAAGCTGAGTTGAAAATAATGGTCCAGCTTTTTTCAGTAGGTAATGCATAAACACTGTATTTACCGGCTGGTAATACTTTGCCTTCTACTTTGATATCTTTATCAGTTTCCAGAATAGTTGCTGTGTTGGCACCGGCTCTCCATACTTTATCATAAGGAACCAATCCACCCCAGATTACACGACCTTTTACTGAAGGGCTGCTGTATTTAATAGAAATAGTTGCACCGTTTACAGTGCCGGTTGCTGTGGCTGCAGGACTGGCCTGTGCCCAAATTAGGGTAGACATGCACGAAAGTGCCATTGTCATGATAAGCCCTTTCATAAATGTTGCTCTTTTCATAAAGTAAAATGTTTTAATGTTTACAACGGGTTTTAGGAAGGTAAGTTACAGATTTTGAATTATGGGGGTATTAAATTTATACAAACGGTGATGAGATGCCCGGGTTTGACAGAAAGTTGAAGTGAGTGACACAACCGGTGTCGATCAGGGATATATTGCCGGTAAAAAAAACACATAATTCACTTACCTTGTTACTCAATTTAAATATTGCCTTATGCGATTATTAGTCCGGTGGAAAATCCTGTTTTTAATGTTGGTGTTGAGTAATGGAGTTATTGCACAAAACAAACTGCAACAATACCAGAATGTAAATTTCTCTCGTGTACAGATCACAGATGATTTCTGGAAACCCAAGATTGAAAAAGTGTCATTGGTTACGATTCCTGTTTGTATTGATCAGACAGAAGTAAAAACACCACGTATTCAAAATTTTGAAATTGCTGCCGGTAAACGTCAGGGAAAATTCAAAGGAATTTTTTATGATGATTCAGATGTGTTCAAAGCATTGGAAGCTATGGCATACTCTTTAAAAAATCATCCTGATGCCAAGATGGAGAAAAAGGCAGATGACTGGATCGATCTCATCGCCGCGGCACAATTGGCGGATGGATATATCAATACTTATTATAGCCTGCAATTTCCTGAGAAGCGCTGGACAGATATGAGCATGCACGAAGATTACAATGGTGGCCATTTAATTGAAGCAGCTGTGGCCTATTACGATGCAACAGGTAAAAGAAAATTACTGGATGTGGCAATCCGATTTGCTAATCATTTCAACTCATTATTTGGACCCGGTAAAAGAGATTGGGTTACCGGCCACCAGGAACTGGAACTTGCGTTGGTTAAACTTTACAAAACAACCAGGGAAGAAAAATATTTAAAACTTGCTGATTGGTTATTGAGTGAACGTGGTCATAAAAAAGCAGTTGGCTATACATGGACAGACTGGAAAGACACTGCCTATGCACAAGACATTAAACCCGTAAAAGAACAAAAAGAAATTACCGGTCATGCCGTACGTGCCATGTATATGTACACAGGCGCCGCCGATGTTGCAGCTTTAACAGGTGATGAAGGATATATGAATGCGATGAAAGATGTTTGGGAAGATGTGGTGTATAGAAATATGTATATCACCGGTGGCATCGGATCATCGGGTGGCAATGAAGGGTTTGGAGTGGATTATGAATTACCTAATGAGAATGCATATTGCGAAACCTGCGCATCAGTTGGTATGGTTCTCTGGAATCAGCGGATGGCCATGTTAACCGGCGAGAGTAAATATATTGATGTGTTGGAAAAGAGTTTATACAACGGCGCTCTGGATGGTATTTCACTGGCTGGTGATAAATTCTTTTATGGAAATGTTTTGGCATCAACCGGCAGGCAGGCAAGACGGGATTGGTTTGGAACTGCGTGTTGTCCTGCAAACATTGCACGATTGATTGAATCGCTTGGCAATTATATTTATGGATTTAACAATAACAGTCTTTGGGTAAACCTTTTTGTAGGAAGCAATACAGCGGTAACTGTGAATGATCAGGTGATTCCTGTAACGATGAAAACAAATTATCCATGGGATGGGGAAGTGGAACTGGGTTTATCTCCTCAGAAAAAAACAAGATTTGCTTTGCGTATGCGTATTCCCGGATGGGCACAGGGAAGCGCTGTACCGGGTGGACTGTATAATTTTCAGGATGCATCAGCTTCCAATATCACTGTAAATCTCAATGGTAAAAAAATAGAATATACTGTAGATAAGGGCTATCTGGTAATTGACCGTGAATGGAATACGAATGATAAGATCACACTTAGTTTACCAATGGATATTAAACGCGTAAACAGTCGTGCAGAAGTAAAAGCCAATGTAGAAAGAGTAGCCATCCAAAGAGGTCCAATCATTTATTGTGTGGAAGGGATGGATAATGCGGGTAAAACGATGAACCTGGTATTGCCTAAATCTTCTCAACTGGTTATTTCTAAACAGATGGTATTAAATGAATCGGTGGTTTCTATTCAAACAGATGCAACGGTGGTTTCTATTTCAGCCAATGGAGATGATGTAAAAACAGAGAAAAGAAAGATCACTGCTATCCCTTACTATACATGGAATAACCGTGGTGCGGGGCAAATGTTGGTTTGGCTACCACAAAGGATATTGGATATAAAAGTTAACTGATCAGTATCTCTTTCTGTAATAATTTATTTTTTGTTTTGGAGATGCCTGCTAAAACAGAAGACTCCCGTATGTGTAATGTTGAAGGGATAATCACACTTTCTTTGGTAAGGTCCAGGTTGGTTTTTTCGAGTGCTTTAAATAATAAAGCAGCAGCTGTTTTACCCATTTCAAAAGCAGGTTGCGTAACTGTGGTAAGGGATGGGTTTAATATGGCAGCTGTTGATTGATTAGAAAAACAAACCACTTTGATATCATTGGGTATTTGTAAACCAATGTCTTTACAAACCTGATAAATAGTAGTGCTTAGTTTTTCAACGGATGCAATAATCCCGTTGGGGCGTTTTTTTTGTGATAATATTTTTTTAATCAGGGTATAATTCTCTTCCTCATTATTTGAGCATAAGATCATATCAGATTCTTTGCTTTCCATATGATGATCAATAAGTGCTTTTTTGTATCCAGCACTTCGTTTCATACAAATGGGTAAGCAGTTGGATATCGTGAGAAAACCGATCTTATTGCAGCCGCTTTCTAACAAATGAGAAGTGACGGCATACCCGCTTTCAAAATCGTTGGTAGTAATTTTTGCAGTATCTATTTCATTACAAACCCTGTCGAAAAAAACGATCGGGATCCCTCTTGCGTGTAATTCCTGAATATGACTGTTACATTCTGTTTCTGTTGTGATAGACATTAACACACCATCTACACGGCCACTCTGAAAGTCTTTTAAAATGGATTGTTCCCTTAGTAAACTTTCGTGACTTAAATAAATCAGTACATGGTACCCTTTCATTTGGGCAACCACTTCAATTCCATTAATGGCTTTAGAGAAAAAACTGTCAGTTACTTCTGGTAGTACTACCGCAATGGTTTTGCTTTTTCTTTTGCGAAGGCTGCTAGCATAAGGGTTGGGCGTATAATTCACCGAAAGGGCATAAGCCCGCACTCTTTTTTTGGTTTCTTCACCAATATCATGCCCATCGCGTAAAGCTTTTGATATCGTGGCAATAGATAAGCCAAGATCCCGGGCAATCTGCTTGATAGTAATTATGCTCATTGGTATACGGCAATCTTTGAATGAAAGGCTTGAAAACAGGAGTAAAATAGTTTTTTTCTTCTGATAGTTCATTTAAAAAAACGAATCTTTCCTTAAACGGTTAAGTAAATAAAGTAGGGACAATATGAAAAAATATAAGAATAACACTTTTATTTTAGCCTAGCATTTTCGAATGTTAACGATAAAACCTGCTATACCTAATGTCTAATTTAAACAACCTGACAGCTAAAGAAATGTCTCCTCTCAAAAGCCTTGATGAATGGGAGGAGGATGTATTGAAGCGTTACCCGGATCCTGAAACCATTGCTACCTCTAAAGAAACTACCGAATACAGAAATTATGAAGATCCTCAGCGGGATACGGTTCGGGAATTTTACAGACTTAACCACGAATTCCAGACCTACGAATTTGTAAAAGAGAAAAGAGCCAATTACCTGCAATACAATAAAAAACAGATGCCGGTTTGGGAAGCGTTCAATTTTTTGAACCAACTGGTAGATGACTCCGATCCTGATACGGATCTTGATCAATTTCAACATTTATTACAAACATCAGAAGCCATTCGTGCCGATGGACACCCAGACTGGATGGTACTTGCAGGGTTGATGCATGATATGGGAAAAGTGCTTTGCTTATTTGGTGAGCCGCAATGGGCGGTTGTTGGAGATACATTTCCGGTAGGGTGTGCCCATTCAGATAAGATCGTTTATCCAGAATTCTTTGCAGTCAATCCAGATAGCCAGGATGAGCGATATAATACCAAATACGGTGTATACGAACCCAATTGCGGATTGGATAATGTATTGATGTCATGGGGGCATGATGAGTATGTTTACGATATGATGAAAAATTATCTGCCGGAACCGGCTTTATATATGTTGCGATATCATTCTTTCTATTCGCAGCACAGAGAAAATTCTTATAACCACCTGATGAATGAACATGATCATGAAATGTTTAAATGGGTAAATCTGTTTAATCCATACGATCTGTATTCGAAAAATCCCACACCTCCAGACTGGCAAAAAATGCGTGGTTATTATGAAGACCTGGTTTCAAAATATTTACCGGAAACATTAAAATTTTAAAAAAGGCGGCGACTTTATTTTTAAGAAATATCGTCTGCTAAAAGTTATTACCATATTGAGTTGGTGTTCAATTAATATGCCCATGACTGCAAACAATTGCGGCAGATTTAATTGTACGTTAACTCTTAAACCAAACCAACAAAAACGATTGCTATGAAAGTATTGCACTTGCCATTACCCAAAATTTACCTAAAAAAAGGAGTGTTGCTGGCTGGGGCTGCACTACTCCTTACCGGCCCAACATGGGCTGCGGTAACAGCCCCGGATAATAACCGGACAGCTTTTTCTGTATCAGCTTTTGCTGATGAAGTAAAAGGTGTTATTAAAGACCAGAATAACAAATTGTTATCAGGAGTAGTTGTAACAATTAAAGGAACAAAAAACACAAAATTTTCTGCTGCAGATGGCTCATTCACCATCAAAGCAAAAAAAGGAGATGTACTGGTATTCAGTTCTGTTTCTTATACTTCTCAGGAAGTAGCTGTAACAGATCTGGCTTTTTATTCAGTAGTTCTTTCTGAATCAGCTACTGTGTTAGGAGATGTAGTGGTAGTAGGTTATGGTAAACAAAGCCGTAAAAACCTTACCAGTGCTGTTACTACCATTAAGCCTGAAGACCTTAATAAAGGGGCCATCAGCGATGTTGGCCAATTGTTGCAGGGTAAAGTTGCAGGCTTGAATATCAGTGCCAGTGGCGATCCTAACAGACCGGCAGCTGTTATTCTTCGTGGGGCATCTACTGTGAACAGTCCGGGTGGACCTTTTTATGTGATCGATGGAGTTCCAGGTGCAGATATTTCTATTATCGCCCCTGACGATATCGCATCTATTGATGTATTAAAAGATGCATCAGCTACCGCCATTTATGGAAACCGTGCTGCCAGTGGTGTGATCATGGTTACTACCAAAAGAGGTAAAAGAGGACAGTCTTCTGTTGCCTACAACGGCTATGTTGGTTTGGAAAAAGTAAGCAGCAAACTGGAACTGATGAATGATGTTCAGTTACGTGCTTTTCTTACTGCCAACAGTTTGTCATTTTCACCAAGTGATGATAAATCGGTCAGCAGCAACTGGCAGAGTGCTATCGAAAGATCTACTGCGTATTCTCATAATCATAATATCTCTTTTACGGGTGGTGGTGAGCATGGTACTTACAGTGCCAGCGTTAACTATCTTGATAAACAGGGTATTCTTGGTACCAGTGGTTTAAAAAGGGTGATCGCACGCTTGTCTGTTGAACAATATGCATTGAATGATAAGGTTAAACTGAATCTGAATATATCCAACTCAAGCAGCAACGCAACCAATGTTCCTTTGCAGAATATTGTGTTATTGCAAATGACAAAGCACTTACCGGTATCACCATTGATCAATGCGGATGGTACTTTCTTTGAGAACTTTAATACTACCGGATATTTCAATCCATTGGCCATGATGGCGCATGCACAGGATAATACCAAATACACGGGTTTAGTAGGAAGTTTTAATGCAGAAGTGAAACTCCCATTGGGTTTATTGTATAATGTGAATCTTGCTTACCAGCAATTGAATTCATTGCATGGAGAATTCTATGATAGTTATTATTCTAACTATCCAACTTCTAATTTTTATAATAACCCCGATCCCGGTGTTGGTATCGCGCATACACTGATCGGTAGTTTGTTTGGCACCAATGGTTCTGCATTGCGTAATACGTATCAAACCACTAATAAAACACTGGAAACCTATTTAACATGGAACCGGAAATTTGGTAATCACAACATCAACGCAGTGGCTGGTTTTTCATGGCAGGGAAATGTGATTGGGGATGGATTTCAAACATCTAACACCAATTTCCCGGCAGATAATATCGGGTATAATAACCTGAGTCTGGGGGTACCTTATGCGATCTCTACCTACAGAGTGAATTTTGGATCCGATCTGGTTTATCAGGAAACACGTTTTATTTCTGATTTCGGCCGGATCAACTACAATTATAAAGACAAATATTTATTGCAGGGCTCTATCAGAAGAGATGGCAGTTCAGTATTTGGTGCCAATAACCAATGGGGCTATTTCCCTTCCATTGGTTTGGCATGGAGAGTGAGCCAGGAAGATTTTATGAAAACACAAAGCCTTGTGTCTGACCTGAAATTACGCGCCAGTTATGGTGTAACAGGAAATTCAAGCGGCTTTGGGGCATACACTGCCAAACTAATCTATGGAAGCACGGGTACTTATTATTCTAACGGTGCACAAGTGGGTGCTTATGGCCCTGTACAGGGTGGTAATCCGGATCTGAAATGGGAAAGAACAGCTACAACAAATATCGGGGCTGATTTCTCTTTGTTCAATGGTAAAGTAAGTGCTGCTATTGACTGGTATAATAAAAATACTACCGGTATGATCTTTAATTATGCAGTTAGTCCTGCATTGGTTCCCGGGGGAAGGATCTGGGCCAATGGCGGAAGTATCAATAACAAAGGAATAGAGCTGAGTTTAACAGCAACGCCTGTTTCCAACAAATTGTTTAGCTGGTCAACTACCCTCAACCTTGCTCATAATAACAATATGATCACCAGTTTGCAGAACCCGATCACAGGAGCGCAGGATTCTATTGGTTATTCTGATCCGGAAGGAAAGGGACAAACCAACAGCACGCTGCAATTATTAAAAGCAGGTAATCCATTAGGACAATTCTTCACCCTTAAATATGCAGGGAAAGATGCCAGCGGTAATTCACAGTTTGTAGCAGCCAATGGAACGTTAACTACGGCGCCGATCATTGGTAAAGATTATTATCTCGCAGGAACAGCGCAGCCTAAATTATTATTGGGATGGTCCAATACATTCCGGTATGGCAATTTTGATTTGAATATATTTCTGAGAGGAGTATTTGGAAATAAGATTTTCAATGCAACACGTGCAGATCTTTTCAATGTGTCTTCTGCAACTACTAATAATATTCTGGCTGATGCTGCTGCTGAAAAATCAACCGATGCAAAAGCAGGTTATTACTCTGACCGTTTTATTGAAAGCGGCAGTTACCTCAGACTGGATAATGCCACGCTGGGTTATAACCTCAAAACAGATGGTAAATACATTAAGTCATTACGTTTCTATGCATCAGGTAATAATATTTTCACGATTACCGGATACAAGGGTATAGATCCAGAAATTAACCAGGGTGGTGTGGCACCGGGTGTAGATTATAACAATTTTTATCCTAAAACACGTACCATCTTATTTGGTGTAAATGTTTCTTTCTAAACCTATCATAAATAAAAAAAGTAAAATGAAACAGTTATTAAAACATATCAGCTTCCTGCTACTGTTGATAGGCATTTTTTCGTCCTGTCATAAAGTAGATGTAGGAATTACTTCCGAATTAACGCCTGCAACATTTCCGCAAACAGCTTCACAGTTCAATTCTGTAACGGGTCCTGTGTACACAGCTATCCGTGCCAATTACTCAGTGGATTATTTCTTCCTGCAAACATTAAGCAGCGATGAAGCAGTTCTTCCGGCATTTGGCGGTAACTGGTACGATGGCGATAAATATGAGGAATTACACAAACACAAGTGGACCAAAGACAACGCATGGGTTAACTCTGTATGGAGTTATCTGTCTAATGTGATCGGTACCACCAACCAGACCTTGTATATTCTGAAAGATGCTCCTGCAAGTACTGCAAGAGAGACCACCATTTCTGAATTAAAAGTGGTAAGGGCGATGATGTATTTCTATATGATGGATCTCTATGGTAATGTACCTATTGATACTGCTTATGGAAGTACGACGCTTCAAACAAATACACAGCGTGCACAGGTATTTAATTTTGTTGAAAGCGAGATCAAAGCGGCATTGCCAAATCTGAACAGAGTATCAGGTCAGGCTCAGTACGGGCGCCCGAATACGTATACAGCCTATTCATTACTTGCAAAAATGTATCTGAATGCAGGTGTGTATACCGGTACGCCTAGATTAAATGATTGTATTGCAGCCTGCGACAGTGTGATCAATGCCGGCAGCGGCGCATTGTACGCGATAGAACCAAGAAGTACTTATCTGCAAATGTTTTATCCAACCAATGGCCCGCAGATGAAGGAATTCATATACGCGATACCATATGATGCATCTACCTCAAACGGATATATGTTCCATGCACGTTATGACCTGAACAGAAACCTTGGTATCCGTTATAAATATTCAGGATCAACCAATGGTTCTGTAGCCAACCCTGTCATGAACCAATCATATGCAGGTTCGGGTTTATTGAATTCACAGCCAAGTGGACCTGAAAGTGTGCTGCCTGAATATTATGCAAATTATAATGACCCCAATGATATCAGGAACAATCAGTGGCTTGGTGGATTACAATATTGGCCTGACGGATCACCAATTATGGTGCAAACAACCAATAAAGGGTATGATGCATCTTATTCCGGAGCTTCGCCAACGGCAGTTTATCTCTATCAATTGAATATCACTCCGGGTATGCAATTCCGTGCTACTGCTACAGGAGCCAATCCTACGTTATTTGATTTTGGAAATGATGAAGTAGCCTGGAACATGGGTTTCCGTAATATCAAGTTCTATCCTGATAACACCAATACCGTTAGCAGGAACCAGAATAACGATGTACCTATCTTCCGTTATTCAGATATCATTATGATGAAGGCAGAAGCCATCCTTAGAGGCGGAGCAGCAACACAAGGTGCTACTGCTTTATCACTGGTAAACCAATTGAGAGCAAGCCGTACAACTTCAGCTGCCATGACTGCTGTAACGCTTAATGATATTTATGCTGAAAGATGCCGTGAATTTTCATGGGAAACCTGGCATAGGAATGATATGATCCGTTTTGGCAAGTTCGAAGATGCTTATGGATTTAAAACTGATGCCGACGTTAATAAACGAATCTTCCCGATTCCTACGAATGCATTATCAACCAACGCTAAGCTGGTACAGAATCCCGGTTATTAATCAACTCGTTCAAATAGGCAAATTGGAACAAACAATCAATCGCCCCCGGATTTATTTCCGGGGGTTTTTATTACCGATAACAAAACAATTATAACGACATTCAATTCTGTATATTTATCAACTCAGTCATGGATATTGCCAACCATCAGTGACCAAAGACCAATACC
>CANBSW010000047.1 GCA_947372235.1 Chitinophagaceae bacterium
GTTTTGACAGCCCTACAAAAGCGTATAAGCGAACTGAGCTTTTGAAACTGGCTGATTTGCTGGATCAGTAAAACCTTAGTGCCACTTTGCGCCTTGGTGTCTTAGTATCAAATTATTTTCGCCACTAAGAATACACAAAGATTCACAAAAGATAATATTTATCACCTTACTCGTGTTTTTCTTTTACCATTGCCCTACGCTTCAGCGTAGGGATAAAGATTGATTTAGAATTCTCTTTGGGACTTTAGTCCCGAGTGAGCTGTGAGCAATAACAATCTATTTATTTGGATAGAAATAAAACAAAATGTCCGATTCTATACAATCTTTTCTTATTCATTGCCCTACGCTTCAGCGTAGGGATAAAGATTGATTTAGAATTCTCTTCGGGACTTTAGTCCCGAGTGGGCTGTGAGCAATAACAATCTATTTATCCGGATAGTAATAATAAGAAAAATACTCCGCATCCTTTTTCCACCCATTCCTCTCATACACTCTTTGTGCACGGTGATTGGTTGTGGCGGTTTGCAACACTAACCACCGGCTGTTTGTTTCAATACCCATATTCTGTGCGGCTTTCAGCAAATTATCGGCTGCTGCAGAACCGCGAAAATTTTCATCAACGAAGAAATCATTCAACAACCAGGCACGCTTCATTCCAACAGAAGAAAAAACAGGATAGAGTTGTGTAAACCCTACTAACTTATTATCCAATACTGCCACAAAAATTACTGACTCATGATTGGTTATTCTATCAGATAAAAATTGTTTTGCAGCGGGCAAATCAGTTTCCTGTTTGTAGAAAATACGGTATTGATCAAATAAAATGGAGAGGGGATCAAGATCTTCTATGGTGGCTTTGCGGGTAATCATTTTGAAATATTTATTGCCACAGATAACACAGAATGGCACAGAAAAAATCTGTGTCATCTGTGGCGAAAAAATTAAACCAAACTTGCTTCC
Source organism: Chitinophagaceae bacterium (assembly GCA_947372235.1). Taxonomy (GTDB): domain Bacteria; phylum Bacteroidota; class Bacteroidia; order Chitinophagales; family Chitinophagaceae; genus Sediminibacterium. The sequence goes on from CANBSW010000047.1 coordinate 961, forward strand.
AGTGTAATCTCCATACTGTAAGCTTTACTAACCGGGCAATTGGCTTTTGCATCAGCGGCACATTCCTGAAATTGTTCAGGAGTTATTCCGGGCACTTTCGCTTTTACAACCAGCTCTGATTTATTGATCACACCATCTTCCAGAGAAATAGCGCAACTGGTTTCCAGTGTTTCTGGAGTAAAACCGGCGGCACCTAATACAAAACTGAGTTTCATGGTAAAACAACCGGCATGTGCTGCGGCCATTAATTCCTCAGGATTGGTACCAATCCCATCTGCAAAACGTGAATTGAAAGAATACTGTGTTTTGCTTAACACAGTGCTTTGCGTGCTAAGGTTTCCATTACCTTCTTTACCCGAACCATTCCAAACTGCTGTTGCTGTACGTTTCATAACTATTAAGTTTTTAGATTTGACAAAATTAAACCATCATGATCAACTGGGACGACTTTCAAAAAATAGATATCCGCAGCGGAACCATTATTGAAGTTAGTGATTTCCCGAAAGCCAAAAAACCTGCCTATCAGTTAACCATCGATTTTGGTGCTTTGGGGATCAAACATTCGTCGGCACAGATCACCCACCATTATCAGAAAGAAGCACTTATGGGAAAACAGGTGATCGCTGTTGTAAATTTTCCTCCCAAACAAATTGCCAACTTTTTCAGCGAATGTTTGGTATTGGGTGTTTATGATGAGAATAATCAGGTAATTTTATTGCAGCCGGATAAACCGGCAATAAACGGACAAAGGATAGGTTAATGAATGAACTCCATTTTACATACTACGAAAGTCCGATAGGATTGTTGAAAATTGGCGGTACGGATCATTATATAGGTGAATTAACCTTTGTAGACAATCCCGACCAGCTTACCCACGGAGAACCCGGCATCAGTGAAGTGATGCACCAATGTACTGAACAGCTGATCGAATACTTTCATGGAAAACGCAAAACTTTTGACATACCCGTTCACCAGGAAGGAACCGAATTTCAAAAAAGGGTATGGGGTGAATTGATGGAGATCCGTTATGGAAGAACCATTAGCTATATGGACCTCGCCAAACGCCTTGGCGATCCTAAAGTGATACGCGCTGCGGCAAGTACCAATGGAAAAAACAATATCGCCATCATTGTGCCCTGCCACAGGGTAATTGGAAGTGATAGTTCTCTCGTTGGCTATTCCGGCGGCAAGTGGCGCAAGAAATGGTTATTGGGACATGAGTTTAAAGTAGCACACGGAGTGCAGACGCTCTTTTAGAACAGATGAATATTGAACAGGGAATAATGAATGATGAAGTTGACCGTCATTGGGAGGAACGACCGCTTGCCGCCTCAGCTTTAGCGGCGGCGCAAGCAATCTGTGTCCCTTCATTCAAGCTGCTAATCGAGACACAGGCTGCTTGCTTCATCGCTAAAGCTGAGGCGGCACGCGGTCGTTCCTCGCAGTGACGCAGTTTTTCCTACTCAATTAACAATTCTTTGTAAAAACCTGCTCTACTCTCCAATTGAATGAAATATTTTTACAACTATGCAACTTGTTGGTAAGATCATACTTTTTATTGCTTTACAGTTTCTGGCGGTAAGCGGATGGTCGCAGTCATGCACAGCATTGGGACAAAATCCAAGTACGGCATTTCCTGTATGTGGAGCTACTGCATTTACACAAAAAACAGTTCCTCTCTGCAGTAATCAGGCTGTGCCCGCAAAAGGTTGTTCAAATACCACCTTTTCTACTATCAATCCTTACTGGTATAAATTCACCTGTTATACAACAGGAACACTGGGCTTTGTTATTACTCCCCTAAATACACTTCCGGAAGATTACGATTGGCAATTATTCGATATTACAGGACACAATCCCAGTGATGTATTTACTGACCCCACATTAATTGTTACTGCCAACTGGTGTGGTACTTATGGCCCTACAGGTGCATCTGCTACAGGAGCTAAAGTTTTTGAATGTGGATCTAACCCGGCACAAAACTTAAATGCTTTTGCCATAATGCCAACCTTAATTGCAGGTCATGAGTACTTATTACTGATTAGTCATTTTCTGACCAATTCAACCAGTGAAATAGGCTATACATTATCTTTTGGGGGAGCCGCAGGTGGTACTGCAAGCATTGTAAACCCGGTTGTTCCCATCTTTCAAAACTCCTATGGTATTTGCGATGGAACACAGATCATGGTGGTACTTAACAAGAAAGTAAAGTGCAGCAGTATTGCAGCGGATGGAAGTGATTTTTCAATCAACGGGGTTAGTATTGCTTCAGCAACAGGAAATGGTTGTTTGAATGGATTTGATTCTGATTCAATACTTCTTAAACTAAATTCAATACTCGCACCCGGCACTTACACCGTTACTTCAAAAGTTGGAACTGATGGCAATTCACTCATCGACAACTGCGATAATAATATGGTTGCCGGATTACAATCAACCCTCACTTTCAGAGGTGCCAATCCTACACCCATGGATAGTATCAAACCCGTGATCTGCATACAGGATACATTAACATTGGTTTTCAGCAAACCCATGGATTGTACTTCCATTGCAGCAGATGGAAGTGATTTTAAAATAACCGGCACTTCTGCAGTTAGTATTAAAAGCGCCATCGGTGTTTGCAGCAATGGATTGAGTTCTGTTGTAAAAATTATCCTCACATCCCCACTCCGTGTAAACGGAACCTATACTATCACTTTGTTAAAAGGTAGTGACGGAAATACTTTGCTGGATGAATGCGGTTTTATCACTCCACTTGGATCAACCATCTCCTTCACCACAAAAAATATTACCACTTCCGATTTTGTGGGTACGGTTGCTGCGGGTTGTAAAAGTGATACCATTTATTTAACCCATAACGGTTATGGCGGAACCACGCAATGGCAATGGGTGATTGATAATACCGTGGTGAGCACACAACAAAATGTAACGCTTATCTCAAAAGCATTTGGTCCGCATGATCTGCAACTTACCGTTAGCAATGGTTTTTGCAGCGATACAGCCCGTGCCAAATTCACCTTTACCGATCAATCCGTTAAAGCAGCATTTGCTGTGGCAGATACTTTATGCCCAACGGATACTTTGCACTTTACAGACCTGAGTACTTCCAATACCATTGCCTGGCGTTGGAATTTTGGAAATGGAGTAACAAGTAACTTACAATCTCCCGGCCCACAGATGTATCCGCTTACCGGTAAACGAAATTTTTATACCGTAAGATTAACCGCCATCAATGGTTTTAATTGTGCAGATACAGCCTATAAATTAATTACGGTACTTCCCAGTTGTTATCTTGCAGTACCATCCGCCTTTACACCCAATGGTGATGGATTGAATGATTATCTCTATCCCCTAAATGCATTCAAAGCGGGCAACCTGATATTCAGGGTTTACAACCGTTACGGACAAATCGTTTTTGAAAGCAAAGACTGGACGCGCAAATGGGACGGCCGCATTGGCACCAACCTACAGCCCAGCGGAACATATGTTTGGACACTTGATTACACCGACAAAGACAGTGGACAGAAGGTTTCGTTGAAAGGAACAACTGTACTCATTCGGTAATTAATAATTAGAAATTAGGAATTAACGTTTAGTACTACTCAAAATTCTCTTTGCAACTCCTGTAATTCTTAATTTCTAATTTTTAATTCTTAATTATTTCTCCAGGTCTTTCCCCGAAAACCCAAACGGCAGCAACATACTTGCTTTAGGAATAATATAAATTTTCCCTTCTTTACCCCCAAGGATTAAACGGATGGGATGTTCAAAACGGTTTTCGTATTCAACCAATGTTTGTCGGCAAATACCGCAGGGAGAAATGGGGCGGTTACTTTCTACAAATTCACTTTGGTAACTGATGGCAATGGTTTCGACGGCGATGCCGGGATACACGCTGGATGCAGCTGATAATAAAACCCTTTCTGCACATATGCCTACCGGATAACTTGCATTTTCCTGATTGGTTCCACTGATCGTTTTACCATTAACCAATTTTGCCATGGCTCCTACATGAAAATGAGAATACGGTGCATAGGCGTTGGGGGTAACACTTTGCGCTTCCCTTAGTAACTGCGCATCTTCCTTACTGAGTTCATCAATAGAATCGTACACCTCAAAATCAAAACTGAATTTCTGTTGATTCATCGTAAATGGCTTTTGTAAAAGATACATTATTTTGGATAGACCAGCTGCAGGCTATTAGCTTTTAGCTGCAAGCTTTTTTACACTTGCAGCTAAAAGCCAATGGCTAACAGCTCCTACTTAATTCCATTAAACAACCTCTTCCACCTTGGCCCATTACTCCAGCTAAACCAGATCAAAGAGGCTTTACCTACCACATGTGTTTCTGGTACAAAACCCCAGTAACGGCTATCCTGGCTGCGGTGGCGGTTATCGCCCATCATCCAGTAATAATTCTGCTTGGTGGTATAAGAACTGGCTTCTTTTCCATTGAGAATGTATTTTCCATTCGCTTCATCCAGTGTATTGTGTTCATAGGTAATGATCAGTCTTCTGTACAAAGAAATGGTTTGCGCATTTAGCGGCAGCACATCTCCTTTCTTTGGAATTTTAAGCGGGCCATAATTATCGATTGTCCAGGCATAATTGACTTCATCATTTGGAAAAGTTGCACCAATTTGGTTTGCAGAATAAGGAGTGACCGATTTTACATTTGGTTGCTTCTTCACAATATCGGCCTCAGCTGAAGTCATATTGATCACAACTGTGCCGGGTTTATTTGACGGATATATTTGTTCATCCGGGTTATCCGTATCTATTCCCAATTCTGTTTTCAAAAAATCATCGGTAAAATTATTTCCATTGGTTTCTACCAGATATTCTGTTTGTGATCCGCCGGGCACAAATGCAGGCTGATCATTAATAAACAATGAACCATTTTTTACCTGTAATACATCCCCACTAACTGCTACACAACGTTTGATATAATTATCCGTCTTATCCATCGGATGAACCAGAATAGGAAATTGCGATGCCAATGCTTCACGGTCGCCCTTGAATTGAAAACGCAATTCATCATAATAAGGTCGTTTACTTCCGTAATCAGGCAGATTGATAATAGTATCTCCCGCAGGAAAATTAAATACAACCACATCATTTCTTTTCACTTCCGTAAAAGCCGGCAATCTTTTATAAGGTAGCTGTACAGATTTAATATAAGAAGGGGTAGTTAATGAAAAAGGCATGGTATTATGCACGAATGGAAATGATAAAGGTGTTTGCGGAATACGTGCGCCATAACTCATCTTATTTACAAATAGAAAATCGTTGACAAGTAATGTTTTCTCCATACTACCGGTAGGGATCACATAAGCTTCAAATACAAAGGTTCTGATAATGGTTGCAGCAACTATGGCAAATACACCCGCATCAATCCATTCACGGGATGCAGGTTTGTGGTAATGTTTTAAGATCTCCCCACCATACCATTTTTCTTTTTCAGAAAACCCGAGATAAGGAAAATAAATAAAAGGAAACAGCACTGTAGCCGTATGATCGATCAGTGATACTTTTTTGAAATGCATCACAAAAATGATCGTGATCCAGATCGTGATAAACTGACCCGCGATCGGGATCAGCTGAAACCAGAACCAATATTTGCGGATATTGGTTTTTTCTACTATTAACCAGGTATTATAAAATGGGATCAGCGCTTTCCATGGCTCTATACCCGCTTTTTTAAACATCCCATACATGCCAACATGCCAACCAATTACACCGATAATAAATAGAATTAAACCCATAGTTTCAAGTTAAGTATAGACAAAAATATCCTTTTCATGCAGATGGCGCGGATTTCGGGGTGAAAGTTTTCTTAAATGAGGTTAAAGGGGTTAGAATAGTTAAAAGGGTTAAAGTAGTATTATTGGGAATATCATTGAAAAAATCTGTGCCCAATAATACTACTTTAACCCCTTTAACCTTATTTACCACTTTAACTATTTTAACCCCTTTAACTACTTCGGCATCACATAAGCTTCCACATCTTCCACAGAAATCTCCTTCCCCGATAAAATAATCAGCCTCTCCACCACATTCCTTAATTCACGGATATTACCCGTCCAGTTGTGTTTCTGAAGTGATTCCATGGCTTTTTTATCGATCGATTTTTTGGCCTGTCCATATTCTTCTGCTATATCGCCCAGAAATTTATCTACCAGCAGCGGTATATCATTTCTTCTATCATTCAAAGAAGGAACATGAATCAAGATCACTCCCAAGCGATGGTACAGATCAAGCCGGAAATTCTTTTCATTCACTTCCTGTAATAGATCTTTGTTGGTAGCGGCTATTACACGAACATCTACAGAAATTTCTTTATCACCCCCAACCCTTGTGATCTTACCTTCCTGAAGAGCGCGCAATACTTTGGCCTGGGCGGATAAACTCATATCGCCAATTTCATCCAGAAATAAAGTTCCTCCGTTGGCCTGTTCAAATTTTCCAATGCGTTGTTTGATGGCTGATGTAAAAGAACCTTTTTCATGCCCGAATAATTCGCTCTCGATCAACTCTCCGGGAATGGCTGCGCAGTTCACTTCTACAATGGGCGCATCTGCTCTATTGCTTTTCTCATGCAGCCAGCGAGCTACCAGTTCTTTTCCACTTCCATTTTCGCCGGTTACCAAAACACGTGCATCGGTAGGTGCTACTTTATTAATAGTGTCTTTTACTTTTTTAATGCCATCACTCTCGCCAATAATCTCCTGTACCTTTGAAACTTTTCGCTTTAACACTTTGGTCTCTTTTACCAACACCGTTTTATCCAATGCATTCCGGATAGTGATCAGTAAACGATTCAAATCAGGTGGTTTTGAAATATAGTCGAATGCACCTTTTTTAACAGCATCAACAGCAGTTTCTATATTACCATGACCACTGATCATGATCACAGGAACTTCTGTATTGGTTTCCATCACTTTCTGCAAAAATTCAATACCATCCAGTTTGGGCATTTTAATATCGCACAATACAACATCATAAGCTGCCGCTGTAAATTTCTTTAAGCCTTCTTCACCATCGGTGGCTTCTTCTACTGTAAACCCTTCATTGGAAAGTATTTCCCGCAACACATTACGGATCGCTTTCTCGTCATCTATGATCAGAATATTAGGCATGCAGTTTTTATTTGTTGCTAAGATAAGGAAGTCTATAGACCATGGACCACAGTCCACAGTGGATTTACCATATTATTTAGAAATGAAGATGATTGGTAAATCTGTGTTTATTTAACATTGTGAGTTAACCTTGATGTTTAGTTTTTTGAAACACATAGGAACATAGGCTAAGCAAGAGTTCACATAGTTGTAATTCTATATGTCCTATTTTCTAACCTATGTTCCTATGTGTTTCAAAAAAATTAAAATCGGAATTGGACTCCTGCAAAAAAGTTTCTTCCCGAAGCAGGATTATAATAACGCTTACCCACTGCATTAATATCATTTCCCAAACTGTACATTTGATTTAACAGGTTGTCAATCCCCATATACAAATGCCAGTTCTTCCCATTATTCATATGATGATACCCCCATTTTATTTGTATCAGCTGATACGCATCTGCATATACATCATTCGCATCAGTTAATGGCAAAGAAGAAGTGGCATTAACGGACAGATGTAAATAAACATTTTTCCTTGTTTCAATATCCATACCGCTAACCCAGATATTTTGTGGAACGCCCGTTAATTCATTACCCGAATAATTACTTGTGGTTTGTTGGTAACTGGTAAAGCGATAAGGCTGGTAACTGTTACTGCTCCAAACATCCCATTCTTTGATAAATGAATGCGATGTTTGAATGAGTTTGTATTTGATCAATGTTTCAATCCCATTTTGTTTGGTACCCCCCGCATTCACAAAATATTCTGCGCCATTGGTATTGGCTCTTCTTACAATTGCATTTTGCAAACTGAAAAAATAAGCAGCCACATCAAATTGCAAACGCCTGTCAAATATTTCTCCTTTAATACCGGCTTCATAATTCCATCCATATTCTGCACCAAGATCACCATAATAATTTCCATCTGATGGTCTTACCTCTGCCAATGCCGGTGGCGAAAACCCTTTGGCAGCAAGCATATACAGCGATACCTCTTTATTCAATCTATATAAAAAAGCGAGTCGTGGTGTTAGTACACTATTGATATTTTTACGCAAAGAAACCGGAACAGGGTCTGTTAAACGCTTGTATTGAAAGGATTGGTTATTCAAACTCAATCCCGCAGTAACCGTCCATTTATCATCAATGATATATTGTGCCTGCGAAAAAGCAAACCATTGTGTAACAGCAATATCATCTTTAAACTGAACCGTATCTGCTACACCGGAACGGTTACCAAAATCACTGATCAGTGAATGATTGTATAACCATTCCGCACCATTGATCCATTGAAAACGGGTATGCGATGTTTGTGTTTGATAAACAAGATTTGTTCCTGCGCCAAAATTTGCTTCTCCCCTTTTTTCATAATTGGTAATAAAAGGGTTGGTAAATGATGTGTGATTACCACTGAGGAAATTTTTCAATACAAAATGTTCATTCAGTTTTATTTCATCATGTACTGCCCCAAAAATGGTTTTATTATAGATAGATGCATGCTGCTGCACAGAACCGGGAATAGTACCCGCGGTTTGCCTCGACAATTTTGGATTCAACTGCATTTGCGCCAATGTAATACCTCCGGGTGTTTGGTAATACAGATCAGTATAAAACAACAAAAATTGCAACTCCTGGTTTTTCAAATGCCATACCGATTGCCATTTCAACACATCTTTTCTTGTGGCTGATTGCTCGCGGTAGCCATCCGATTGCTGGTGAGTTTGCTGAACGGAAGAAGCGAATGTTTTTCCTGAATATTCCCAGGAGGTATGTTGCTGAAACAATCCAAATGAACCACCTGAATAACCGACTGTAAAATGATGACGAGGCTCATTGCCGGTGTTTAATGCAGATTGCAATAAAACAGCTCCCCCGGTATTGGCTCCATACATACTGGCTGCAGGTCCTTTAATGATCTCTGCTGAGCTGAGATCATTCATATCCACCAGATTGAGGTAAGTATTGCCACCCGCATCCGTTAAAGGAATATCATTCCAATACACTTTCAGGTTGCGAACACCAAAAGGTGATCTTAATAAACTTCCTCTAACAGATAAGCGATAACTGGCGGGCGATCTTTCTTCCATCCTTACTCCCGGTACAGTATTAAATATGGGAACCAGGGATGTGTTTGCATAACGCCCCATATCCGCCTGTGTTACTATTGCTACTGCTGCAGGCACAGCCTTCCATTTTAATTGGGAATGAAATGCGGCTACACTTACTTCCTGCAAAACAGAATCTTTGTTAAATGATTGACTGCTGTCATTTTGCGAAAAGACAGTATAAGGCAAAGCTGCAAGAAGAATAACAACAAACCCTTTCATTTTTCTCAGTAATTAATACCAATTAGACATTTACTTAAACCTAAATTATAATTTTTTTGCAGCCATTGTTTCATTAATCTCTTTATGTTGACTTTTTTGAAACACATAGGAACAATAGGTTAAAGCCAAGGGCACATAAAATTCAGCCCTATATGAACTTTGTCCTAACCTATTGTTCCTATGTGTTTCAAAAACGTCTTAAAAGAGCAATTGTTCAAGGCAAATTAAATGTCTAATTGGTATAAGATCAATTTTCAAGTTACCCTAAAAACAAAAACCCGAAGACGATTGCTCCGGGTTTCTGAATATTGTTTTTACTTTATTTTTTCAGGTACATTACTTCTTTCACCAGTTTCACAATTCTTGGAACATCCGGTAAAGCAAGTGCGGCCAGATTTGGTGCATAGTGCATGGGTGCATCTGCACTTGTAATACGGCGGATAGGGGCATCCAGATAATCAAATCCTTCTTTCTGAATCCGATAAGTGATCTCCGAAGAAACCGAAGCAAATGGCCACTGCTCTTCTACAATTACCAAACGGTTGGTTTTCTTCACACTTTCCAGAATGGTCATCCAGTCGAGCGGACGAATGGATCTCAGATCAACCACTTCTGCGCTGATGCCTTCTTTTTCCAGTTCGGCGGCTGCAGCCAAAGAAGTTTTAACCATTTTATTATAAGAAACGATGGTTACATCGCGTCCCTGTTTTTTTACATCTGCTTTACCAAATGGGATATAATATTCTTCATCAGGTATATCGCATTTGTCGCCATACATTACTTCACTTTCCATAAACATTACCGGATCCTGCTCGTAGCGGATGGCTTGTTTTAATAAACCTTTCGCATCATATCCATTGGAAGGAGATACTACTTTTAAACCCGGGATATTGGCATAATAGCTTTCAAAAGCAGTTGAATGCTGGGCACCTAATTGGCCTGCACTTCCATTACCACCGCGGAATACGATTGGACAACTGATCTGCCCACCACTCATAGCCAGCATTTTTGAAGCCGTATTCAGGATCTGATCCAAAGCCAATACAGCAAAGTTCCAGGTCATAAATTCTACGATCGGTTTTAAACCATTCTGGGCAGCACCAACGGCTACGGCTGTAAAACCTAACTCTGCAATTGGGGTATCGATCACACGTTTAGGGCCAAATTCGTCCAGCATTCCCTGACTTACCTTATAAGCGCCATTATATTCGGCAACTTCTTCTCCCATCAGGAATACCTTGTCATCTCTTCTCATCTCCTCATTCATGGCTTCACGTAAAGCCTCTCTGAAAGCAATAGAACGCATAATTTCTGTTTGTTAAATGAGGAGCAAAAATATAAGATTATAGGTGATAAAACCAAAAAAGCAGCTTTTAGCTATTCGCTTTTAGCTGCAAGCCTTATACAGAAAGAGGTGTACAATAAAAAATCCCCGCAAAATGCGGGGATTTTTTAATAAATCTGGCGCTGACTTGCAGCTAAAAGCCAACAGCCTGCAACTCACTTAAAATACATTCCAACCATAACTTATATAATATAAGCCTCCGATCTGAGGGTTACCCCAACCGGTGCGGTAGTATTTATTCATAATATTGGTTCCACCGATCTTGATCAGTGACTTGGTTTTAGGGAGCTTATAACTTACCATCGCATCCAAAGTTTGGGTTGATGGTATCTGACCTACACCAAATGTTCCTTCATAGAAGAAGGTATCTGTCCACCGGTAAACAATACTGAAACCACAACGGTTATCCTTGCCAATACCATTGTTGTTGAATGCAAGGTTTACACGGTATTTAGGGGTATTGAAATAAGAAACAAATCCCACAGGAAGATCTCCGATATTATCAGAATAAATATTTCCGCTAACTGAATAGTTTTTAGGAAGCAGGTATTCTGCAGAAGCTCCCCAGCCACTAACTTTTACATCGGCAGTTTGGTTTACAGAAACAGAATATACATTACGTGTTTGACTGGCAATCCCTTGAGTGAAATTGGCATTCAAACCTATTAAACCGGCCGGAGAACCATTGTTTGACTGTATCACGTTAACACCACCCAGGAAATCTTTATAAGTTGCCCAATAAGCGTACACATCAATCAGTAATTTTTTAGCAATCAGGCCTTTATATCCAACCTCAAATGAATTGGATGATTCCGGCTTGAAATCACCAAACTGCTGTTGAACCAATAATCCCGGATTAGGTGCACCTCCAGCAGCACTTGCTCCAAAAGCTTGTACGCTTGCTAATGTGTATACTGGGTTGGTACTAAACTTGAAGAAATCACGTAATTGAGGTAAACCACCTACTAAACGACCAACGGCAGTATTTAGATTGATCCACTGGTTTTGTGTTGTTGGAAAACGATAGGCTTGCTGATAAGAGAAACGCAGGTTATGATCCTGTGCCACTTTTACAGTAGCGGAGAATCTTGGTGTAAAGCGACCTTTAAAATTGCTGTTCTTATCATAACGACCGGAAGCTGTCAATTTTACAATATCATTCAATAATTTTTGAGATAACTGGGCATAAGCTCCAATCTCATCAATATTAATGGCACCGGTTGTATCGGCAAACAATGTTCCCTGAGAATTCAGGATATAACGTTTTGTACTTGCTCCTACTAACAGATCTGTTCCTGTTTTTGCAAGACCAAGATCTTCGGTAAGGTTATATTGTCCTTCAAACACATTCAATCTTGTACGATCAAGAAAGAGACCACCTCCCTGAGAAATAGGGGTTCCGGCAGCTTTCAGGAATAAAGCATTTGTTCCGATAAAACCTGTTGGGCGGCCAACATCAGCAAAAGCCCTTGCTGCCAAATGCGCATTTCCGATAGATTGTCCACCAGCTACACCGGTAACAAATGCCTGAGTGTATTGAACATACCAGTCAGTTGCCTGAGGGGTAGTTACACCATTAATAACGGTAATAGAAGGTTTCCACATTTCATTAAATACTCTGGTAGCGGTTTGTGCTGCAAAAGAACTACCTGAATTTTCATGAGTGGTATACGCTCTCAGGAACCAGTTCTTGCTTTTCAGTTCCAGTTTAAACTGAGACATTTTCAGGTCTTTCAGTGAATAACGGTCAATACCGGTATAAACACTGTTTCCTGTTCCAAAGTTTGCCTGGAAAGAAGCTTCTGTTTTATCGGAAAGTTTATAGTGCAATGCTCCGGTTAATTTGAAGTTGAGTGTAACCGGATCGATCACGTCTTTTTCATTATATCCTGTTCTGGATACATTTACCGGGCTAGCTGAAAGCGCGTCGATCAATGGACCTACTGCTGCCGGAAATGCAGGTTTTAAAGCTTTCATGATAGAGGAGATATTTGCGGTTGTCTCATCTCCGTATACATTTACGCCATCATAGTTGGGATCAACTTCTCTCCAACCTGGTATAACCTGTCCGTTAGGTGAACCGGTTGTACGTGAATAGTTATCCGTTTGATTAGCCAACCAGTCATTTGTCTGCACAAACTGTGCACCAATTTTGAAAGCAAATTTCTCGGATATTTTTTGTGCCCAACGAACACTCCAGTCATAAAAAGGAGATATAGCCCTTTGTGAACGGTCAATATCTTTCGCACCTGCTTTAATCTGGAAACTTAAACCCTGGTATTTGAATGGACTCTTACTGTTAATCAGCAATGTTCCGTTCATACCACCCGGGCCGTATAATGCAGAAGAGGCACCTGGCAATAATTCCATATTATCTACATCCAGTTCAGTTAAACCTATAATACTTCCTACAGAAAAATTCAGACCTGGGGCCTGATTATCCATTCCATCAACTATCTGGTTCATTCTGGTATTTCCGCTATTGTTAAAGCCACGGGTACCAACACTTCTGAAGGTTAAACTTGCTGCAACTACGTCAACACCTTTCAGGTTGGTGATCATGTCGTAATAGTTGGTAGCAGGTGAATTTCGGATAGCAGCAGAACTGATCCTTTCAATAGATACAGGAGATTCAAGAATTCTTTCCGGAACCCTTGATGCAGCTACCACTACTTCGTCACCTAAAGTGAAAGAAGCTTCGATATTCACATCAACCGATTCATTATTGTTTTTCACAACCACTTCCTTGTTAGTGTAACCTACAGAGGAAAATACGAGGGTGAAGGGGAGCTTTTGAACCGTAGAAAACTTAAAATTACCCTTGTCATCGGTAAACGTTCCTGTGGTACCTCCTTTTACAGTAACCGATACAGCGGAAATAGCTTCCTTCGATTTACCGTTCTTAACACTACCAGAGACGGTAGTTGATTGTTGCGCAGATACTGTCAGGCAGATGACAGTACTCATGGCCAACAACCCGCAATGGGCTAATAGTCTTCTCATTTTGGCAAGTTTTAATGAATTGTTATTAAAAATAACACTTGTATGTTTCGTACAAAAATTTAATTTGTTCACAAATAACGAAAGGTTGTTGAGAAAAATTATGTTCACTACCCTCTATTTATCAATGTGCTGGGTAATTTTGGGCATGTCATCCTTTCAATTTCCCTCCCAGACCAATGTTTACCACGGCAAAGTAAGAGATGTTTATAGTATAAATGCCGACTGGCTGGTGATGATCGCCAGCAACCGGATCTCCGCTTTTGACGTAATTCTGCCAAAACCTATTCCGTATAAAGGACAGGTACTGAACCAGATAGCAGCTTTTATGCTGGAAGCTACCCGTGATATTTGCCCCAACTGGTTGGTAGAAATGGCGGCCCCAAACGTTTCTATCGGTAAACGATGTATTCCTTTCAAAATAGAAATGGTGGTTCGGGGAAACGTGGTTGGACATGCGTGGAGAACCTATAACAGCGGTAAAAGAGAATTGTGTGGTGTTACCCTTGCCGAGAATTTAAAAGAGAATGATTTTTTTCCAACACCGATCATTACCCCTTCTACCAAAGCTGAAGAAGGTCATGATGAGGATATTTCAAAAGCGGATATTATTGCCAATGGACTGGCTTCTGAAGCAGACTGGAAAGTGCTGGAAGAGTATACCCTGAAATTATTTGCCCGTGGTAAAGAAATTGCCGCAAAACAGGGATTGATCCTGGCTGATACCAAATATGAGTTTGGAAAAATTGGTGATACGATTTATTTGATGGATGAAATTCATACTCCGGATTCGTCCAGATATTTTTATGCAGAAGGATTTGAAGAAAGACAGGCAAAAGGTGAAAAACAAAAACAGTTAAGCAAAGAGTTTGTAAGAGAATGGCTGATCGCGAATAATTTTATGGGTAAGGAAGGACAAACCGTTCCTGAAATGACGGATGAATGGATTGATACCATCAGTAAAAGATATATTGAACTGTTTGAGAAAGTAACCGGTAAAGCTTTTGTGCCGGAGAATTTAGACGACAGCGTTATAGAGAAAAAAATTATTGAAGCTTTGGAAAGATTGAAAGCGATCTAATGATATTTTTTTGAAACACATAGTAACATAGGGCATATAGTTTTAATCCTATGTTTCCTTGTTCTTAACCTATGTTACTATGTGTTTTAAAAGGTTCGATTAGCAACAGTTACATTGATGAACCAGTTATCACAAATGGAATTTATCAGTGTTAGTTAAATGTTCCATTGGCATTAGAAAACAATAAACTTTCCTTTCCCATCCGGCATGGTAAGCACATTTGCATCTACATCAAAAACTTCTTTTAATAAGTGAGCATCAATGCTTTCATTTTTTGAAAGTGATCTGATCAGAAGTCCATCCTTCATAAATAAAATACGGTCGGCATATTTTAGAGAGAGATTGATATCATGAAGAACAGCAAGTACGGCTACTTTATTTTCGCATAACGATCTTGCCTGCTGCAATAACTGATGTTGGTATTTGATATCGAGATGAGAAACGGGTTCATCTAATAACAATAATTTATTTTCGTCTTGAGAGATCTCTCCTATTTGAGCAAGTACACGGCACATCTGGATCTTTTGTGCTTCGCCACCGGATAATGTGTTGTAGTCGCGATCCGACAAATCCTGCACCTGCATTCTTTGCAACGCTTCGTTTACGATCGATTCATCTTTATGTGTGGGCTGGTGATTGAAATAAGGATAGCGGCCCATCATCACAATTTCACGCGCCGTTAATGGGAAACTGATATGATAATGCTGGGAAAGAACCGCACGTTTTTGAGCAAGTTCTTCTACAGTATATTCTTTGAGTTTTTTATCATTGAAAAATACAAGTCCCGATGTTGGTTGCAACGAACCTGCAATCATTTTCAATAAGGTTGATTTTCCGGCGCCATTGGCACCCATCACCACAATAAATTCACCGGGTTGTATTTGCAGTGATACATTATTCACCAATGTTTTTTTCTTTACACGAAAAGAAACAGCCTGCACATCAATCATGACCACCTCCTTTGTTGTTAAGGATATTGGTACGTTTCAGCAGCACTACAAATATGGGTGCACCTACCAATGAAGTAATGATACCAATAGGAATTTCTGCGGGAGCCAATAATAATCTTGCACCCATATCTGCCAGTGTTAACAGAATGGCGCCAGTTATCATAGAAGCCGGTAATAATTTTTTATTATCCCCGCCAATCAGTAGTCGCATTACATGGGGAACGATGAGTCCCATAAAACTGATCACCCCAAC
Organism: Chitinophagaceae bacterium; assembly: GCA_947372235.1. GTDB lineage: Bacteria > Bacteroidota > Bacteroidia > Chitinophagales > Chitinophagaceae > Sediminibacterium. The sequence goes on from CANBSW010000047.1 coordinate 17,038, forward strand.
AAAAGCCGTTGCCACAGAAACCATTGCGGTATTCAGCAGCATGATCCGTGTTTTTAATTTTTCTGTGTTCACGCCTGCATAGTTTGCTTCCTCTTCTCCCAATACCAGTGTGTTCAATTGTTTTGCATATTGTAACGAGATAAAAAAAACAATTGCGGCTATGCCTGCTGTTATCCAAACCTGCATCCAGGAAGCACCTGAGAAAGTTCCGAGGTTCCAGAAAGTAATGCTTCTTGCCTGTGGATCGCGGGCTATATAACTCATAAAGCCGGTTCCGCTTAATCCTACTGCATTTACAGCAATGCCAATCAGTAACAGTGTTGTTACATCCATTCGTTTGTTTCCTTTTGCCAAACTGTAAACAATAAATGTGGCGAGTAATCCGCCGGCAAATGCAAAGAGTGGCACTAATAAGGGACCAGCTATTTGTTGTATCTCTTTACTCATCCCGGCAGATAAAACAAAAACCAGTGAGGCACCGAAAGCGGCTCCTGCACTGGTTCCTATTAAACCCGGTTCTACAATCGGGTTTCTGAATAAACCCTGCATCAAAACACCGGATACAGATAGTACCGCACCGGTAATCATACATAATAAAACCCTTGGCAAACGGATCTGTAAAAAAACACCTTCATAAATATTGGAAGGTGGTTTGCCATGTACCCAGTTTTGTATGGCCGAAAACATATCCGGCACAGCAATGGATACCGCACCAAATGCAATGGCGGTCAGTAATACCAATACAAGCAATATCAGTAAGACAGGGAAAAAATATTTATGGTTTCGGTACATTCAGTTCAGGATGAATCAGGCCCATGAGTTTTAAAACATTTTCGCCGGAGCGTGGACCAAAATAAACCAGGTCATGTTCTTCAAAACGATAGATGCGGTTATTTTTTGCAGCATTGGTTAACGCCACACCGGCAACCGTTTTGAATTTATCAACCGTACCCCCCATTTTATCAAAACCAAAATTGGTAGCGATAATAATATCAGGATTGGCAGCAGCAATGGCTTCTGCACTTAATTGTCTGGCTCCTTTTGCATCATATACCGCTGATTTACCACCGGCAGCTTTGATCATTCTATCGCCTGCTCCATTGCGCCCACTCATTACAAAGAAATTGTTATTGGCCTGGCCGTAATGAATGATCATCACACTGGGTGTATCTGTTTGTTTACTTCGGATCTCTTTCACCAGCATCATATCGCGATCCATTTTTGTGATGAGGGAATCGGCTTTCGTTTCTGCTCCAAAAAATTTACCCAGTTCCAATAAAACGAGTTTAGCGCTATCATACGTATTGGCCGCACCAAATGTTTTAACCTGCAAACCTACTTTTTCAATTTGTGGAATAACAGAGGCCGGACCAATATCATTGCTATGAATTACCAGATCAGGTTTCATAGCAATAATTCCTTCAGGATTTAATGCGCGATGATAACCAACGGTGGTTAAGAGTTTGGCGCTGTCGGGATAAGTGCTGGTAAGATCACAGGCAACAATATCATAGCCTTTACCCAATGCAAATACCATTTCTGTCAAATGTTTTGATACACAAACAATGCGAAGATCTTTCTTACCATCGATCTCTTTTTTGCCAAAGCGTGAACATCCAAACAAGGCAACTGTGATACTTAAAAGAATACTTATTTTTTTCATGATCAGGGGATTAATGAAGTAAAGAGGCAGCGATAAGCTGCCTCTTTATAATTAAAAGTTATACTTAAAATTAACTCCGCCAAAATAATTTGCTTTCAAAGGGGCCGGCAAATAAGCATCGGGTAATTGATTTACAAAAACCATCAATGGATATTGTACACCGGTGAGATTATTCACTCCTACAAACAGATCAAGATCGCAATGCGCAGAAAGGCTGCGTTTGAACCCAATTTTGGAATTCAGCAACATATAACTGGTGGCCATATTTAAACCATCAGAAGAAATGGGCATTCCATCTTTATACAAATAAGTAAGATTGCCGTAAATACCGGGTTTAGTTGAAACATCAACTCCAAGATTGGCTGTAAATTTCGCAACACCTGCCACCGCATTACCATCATAATCTGTAACTACGGCTGCCGTTCTTGCTGCATTCAGTGCCTGTATACTAAAGCCAACATATTTGAAATCAGAATACGCCATATTTACAAAAGGTTGCACTGTGGTGAAGAAACTATTTGCAGATTGATACGCTGTATGTTTCACCAACAACTCAATTCCTTTATGATTTTGTTTACCACTGTTGGCTACATAAGTATAGGCAGTGGTAACGCTTGATCCATTTAAAGGCACAGCAATCGCAGTCATCTTATCAGAAAATATTGCATTGAAAATTGCCAGTTGGTAACTCAGTTTATCATTCAATAAACTTCCTTTGGTACCAATTTCAAACTGGTTGCCAATTTCCGGTTTCAGATCGGTATTCAGTTTTCCGGTAGCAGGAATAAAGAAATAAGAACTTACCGGTGCTTTATACCCTTTGCTGTAGGATGCATACACAGAGAATTGTTTACTGTACACTTTATTGATTGCCAGGTGTGGAGAAACCAATCCATTGTATTTGGTCGCAAATTTTGTAGGAAGTGTACTGCCGGCTACATAGAATTTATCATTCAGTTCAATACTCATATTGCTCATACCAAGTCCGCCCGTGATAGAAAGATCTTTGGGCAATGATAAGGTCCATTCTGTAAATACAGAGCTGGTACCGGTAGTTGTTTGCTGGTTACTTTTCGCAGCGCCCATTAGCCAATACGCATTGGCATCTGCCGGATTGGCCACCATATTATAACCAATGATCTGTGCATTTTGTCTTTGAGATTCGATACCTGTAATACCACTCAGACTGGCACCATTTTGTAAGTCAAATTTCATATCGAGTGTAGAACGTAAGCCATAGTTTACAGGGCTTTTATCTGTCCAACCTGCTGCAGAACTTGCATTATTGCTCACACCAGAACCGAACACGGTTATTGTGTTTGATATTCTGTTGCTGAAATTATATGTGTGCGCAACACCTGCCCTGAAACTGGTGATCTCAGAATGGCCATTCCTTTTTATGTATTCAGGATTGCCTGAATAATCCTGCGCAGCATATTGTGCCAATGTTAATTCGCCTCCGCGTGCATCATAACTGTTACTGTATCCAAAATAAGTACTGATGCTTTGTTTTTCGTTGGGTTGAAAATCAGCTGCAATATTTACAAATGTTTTGTTTGATGGAGTATGCAACATATATCCATCAGTGCGCTGTTTACCATAGGTCATCAGTAATGATGAATGATCCGTACTCATTTGAAAACGGGTTGTATAACGTTGCAGATCATAGCTTCCGATCATTACATCCTGACCTATTGAAGTTTTTCCTTTTTCTGGTTTCACTGTTTTCAAATTTACCACACCTGCTACGGCCAGTCCATATAAAGTACCTGCGGGGCCCTTGGTTACTTCTACATTTCCTACAGAACCAAAATCGATATCATCCAGTAAAGTAATGCCTTCCGCATCGGTGATGGGAATGCCGTTGAGGTATACTTTCAATCCCTGTCCATCAAAATTGCTGCTCACACCATTGGTTCCGCGAACACCATTTCCGTAGCCACGGATATTAAATTGTTGCCCGGAAGCAACCGCACGGCGTTGCATGGTTACGCCCGGAATATTACTGTTGATGGCATCATCCAGAAATAAACCATTGCCCCGTTTCAACTCTGTTTCAGAAAGTTTTGCAATAGAGGCAGGTTGAAATAAAACAGATTTATTAAGATTGGATGTAGCAGTAATTTCAACTTCATCCAGATTGTATTTTGCTGAAACCAGGTAGACTTTAATTTCATCGGCACAGTTTTTTATGGTTTGTTTTTGAGATTCATACCCAATAAAAGAAATGCTGATCTCTTTGTATTTACTGCAGTCTACAGAAAATACACCTTCTTTATCAGTTGTTGTAATGGCTTTACCGGTAGCCATTACAGAAGCCCCAAACAAAGGTGCTTTGGTATTGGCATCGATCACTTTTCCCTTTGCGGTTTGAGAAAATGTGTTGATGACAGAAAATAAAAACAGTATTAGAAATGATATTCTTTTCATTACAGATCGGTTTGATAAAATAAATAATAACACAATCAACTCCATACAGAAGTTGACTTAACTGGAAATAAAAACCTGATCAACAGCGGGGTGGTGGAGTATTTACTTCGAATGTGCAGGTAATAAAATTCGATTCTGTTACAGAATGAAAAACGATGGTTTTTTTTTCAGGGAAACCACTATCATCCTTTATATCAACAGTAAAAAGAGAAAAGAATTTGAGAACAGAAACAGTTGAGGAAGATGAATTGTTTTGTTTGTTTTGATTTACTTCGATCAACCTTTGTGCAAGCTGGTTTTCTCGATCATCTTTTAAAGCGCAGATGCGGATACTGTCAGCGGTATATTGAACACTAACCACATCATAGAGATCATTATTGTAGCGGAATTCTTCATTCGTTTCTTCCCATTCAAAACGGTTATCTAAGACCTTGCCTTTATTAAGTGCAAAATGTAAGTAGCTGCCAATCCGGGTATCAGTATGTTTGGAAAGATAGGATCTCATTTCCTGTTTAATACCTGCCTGGTAAATGGCATATACGAGATGATATCCCCCCATATAAATAATGAGGCAACAAAGGATCAATATGGAAATTAGTTTTCTCACAGCAGTTCAGGGGTGGAAGATAGGAAATGTTTGGATTGAGGAAGGGAGAAAATGATGGATGATAGTGTTTGTGGTTATATTGTTTTTGTAAAGTTGTTTTATTGTGAGCGTTTTTTCACCAATACTTTCTCCTAAAACTTCACCTGACTGCTTTAACTATTTCAACTACTCCCTACTTAAACGTATACCTAACACTAATTCCAGCAAACAAAGTAGATTTTGGTCCGGGTGTAAAATAGCGCGGAGCCACACCTCCAAAAGGAACCTGGTTAATCACCACAAACTGTGCATATTTGGCATTGAAGATATTATTGTTACCACCAAACACATCAAAACTGAAATGCGATTTCCCGGTTTGACCAAATTCTTTCCGGTAACCCATTTTTACATTTACCAGATTATATGAATCGGAAAATACAGTGTTATCTAAAGTGATTGGCATTCTGTCGGTAAACATATCCGTTAGGTACATATAAAATCCGCCGGCGGCCTCTATATCAAATCCGGTATTTAAGATATTGGGTGCCAATCCACTTACCGGCAGACTGGAATAATTTTTTGTAAATGAGTTGTTGTTATTATCACTCTTCAGATCAGAGTTACGGCTTCCGTTATAGGTGTATGCAAGAAATGGTCTGATCAATTGCAGAAATCCTTTTTGTTTGGGGATGAATGCATAGTTCATACTCAATTCTGCTCCTGAAAAATTTACGGCACCTGCATTTACAAACGCTGTATAAGAAGGCGCCCCTGAAACTGCAGGAAAATTCTGTGTAACGATCTTATCGGTTACTTCCATATTAAAGAATGCGAAATTTACATACATCGCATCGTTAAATAAACTCATCTTGGTACCTACTTCAAATGTGTTACTGATCTCAGGCTTTATATCGGGATATACTTTGCCTGTTTGAGAAACAATGAACTGGTTGGTACCGGGCTGTGCATATCCCATACTGTAATTAGAATATACCGAAACATTTTTACTGATCAGATGATTCACTACCCAACGGGGCGTGATCAAAGGTTTAAAAACCTTAAAACCGGATTGGTTAACATAACCACTACCGGAAGCCCGCAGGTCTTCATTATCATAGGTGATAAAATTTGCACTGCCGCTAAATACCATCAATGTATTTTTTGCGATGGTTAATTCAAGCATGGCAAACGCATTCCATTGCATAGGTTTTAATTCCTGATCGGTTCGTAAACTACCCAATGCACCGTTGGTAAGGTTATAAGATTTTTGATAGATAATATTTTTATTGCCCTCAAACCCCAGTGTAATTCTTGATGAAACCGTTGGCCCCAATTCCGGAGTATAGATAAAGGCAGTACGAACACCAAAACTGCTTTTATTGGTTTTGGTTAGGATAGCAGAAACAGCCTGTCCAATTTCCTGAGTACCTACAAAGAAGGTAGTTTTGTTACTGAATCGGGGAGTAAAAGCATATTCATGTGTAATACCCATGCGAACACTCTCAAGATCGCTGTGCGATGTATTTTTAATATAATTCAATTCTGCACTATCCGGATAATTGATCAGTCCCAGACTATCCACCTGCCCGGATAATTCATCGCTTGATTTTGAATAATAAGCGAAGAAGCTAATCGTTGTTTTTGGATTACTATAAAAAGAGGCATTCAGATTCCAGAAATCTTTTTTGGAATTACTGTTCATCCGGTAGCCATCGGTTTTTTGCTGGCCATAATTAAAAAGTATATTTGTTTTATCATTTCCAACACCTATCGAATAGGTATTCCTGATCAGATTATTAGATCCTGCTAAAAAAGATTCGCGTAAACTGATACCCTGTGGCGCTTTTTCTGATAACAGATTAACAACACCCCCAATACCAGTTCCATATACGCTGGAAACAGGTCCTCTGAAAATTTCTATTCTGCCTAAAGTGGCAAAATCAATTTCATCAAGCGTGGTAGTACCATCAGCATCGGTCAATGGGATATCGTTGTAGTATGCTTTATAACCAATTCCATTATTATTATTCTGATTACCATACCCACGCAAAATAATCCTTGCCCCGGTATTGATATTTCTAAATTCCATACGAACCCCCGGCATGGCATTCACGCTTTGCTGAAGATCTATCTGATTATTTCGCTTTAAATCTTTGGTTACCAGGTTTCCGATAGAGCCCGGTGTCCGTAGTAAATTTTTCCCATTATATAATCCTCTTACCTGAATAAAATTGGTCTGATAATTTACGGGTTCCAGAAACACCGTATACAATACAGGAGAATTTCTTACTACTACTGTTTTAGCATCATACCCTTTTGAAGTAACCGTAAGATTGGCACTAACTCCTCTTCTCAAAACCAATTGCAATTCGCCATTCTCATCAGCAAACACAGAATCTTTTTCATTAACAATTACAAGTGCACCCGGAATAGGTTGAGCAAAATAAACATCCTTGATCACACATTTGGCACTTGGCTGTGGTGTTTGTGCCTTTATTTGTAAGGAAGTAATGAGTAGCAAAAAAAATAATAAAATTTTATTCATCCGGTCCGTTGTTTCTTGTATGAATTTATTGGAAAGCCTTATGAAAAGGAAATTCCTGATCGTATTATCGGTTAACAGGTGATATTCTTGGGCGAAGCCTTGCTTTGCTTTTATTAAAAATATTCTGTCCATTCTCAATCCCTTTGCGAATTTCTTTTTGTCGTTCAACCGGCAAATGGACAGTGTCTTTGCACTCTACGCTGCAACATTCGTCAAATTCAGTGGCACAATCCTTACATTGTATAAACAGCAGATGGCAGCCATTGTTTTTGCAATTGGTATGATCATCACATGGTTTACCACATTGGTGGCAGCGTGCAATCACATCATCGGTAATACGTTCACCCAAACGGTCATCAAACACAAAATTCTTACCAATGAATTTACTCTCCAGTTGCTGGTCTTTTGCCTGTCGGGCGTAATTGATGATACCACCTTCCAGGTGAAATACATTTTGAAAGCCTTTGTGCAGCATATAAGCACTGGCTTTTTCACAACGGATACCGCCTGTACAATACATAATGATATTCTTTTCCTCATTCCCCTTCATCATATCTACCGCCATGGGTAACTGATCCCGAAAAGTATCGGAGGGAACTTCGAGTGCATTTGTAAAATGCCCCACTTCATATTCATAATGATTGCGCATATCCACCACAATGGTATCCTGATCTTTCAATAATTCATTCATCTGTTGGGCATTTACATATTTGCCCTTTCTTTCCATACTAAAACCAGGATCATCAATACCATCGGCAACGATCTTATCACGCACTTTTACTTTCAATACCCAGAAACTTTTTCCATCATCATCTACCGCAATATTCAAACGCAATCCATTCAGGTGTTCGATGGAGTAAAGAAATGATTTAAACGCTTCAAAATTTTCTGAAGGAACACTCATCTGTGCATTAATGCCTTCATTGGCAACATAGATGCGGCCAAATGCATTTATCGCATGTAGGTTCTTATACAAATAATCACGAAACTCCTGCGGATTTTGAATGGGGAAATAACAATAAAAACTGATGGTGGTTCTTGGGAAAACTTCTTCCATTAATTTCTGTTTCAACTCCTCGTTTGAAACACGGTTGTGTAACAATGCCATGATGGGTTCATTTTAGACATCCTTTTTGCTAAAGAATGTTCCGTTAATAAGGAGCTACTTGCAGGGTAGCCAAAATTTCGGGGCAAAGATAGGAAAAGGGTTTGGAGTTTGGGGTTTGATGTTTGGAGTTGTTATTAGTTCACTTCGTTTGTCTCTGTGTCTCTGTGGCTCAAAAAAATAACCACAGAGATACGGAGGCCAATGTAATTAAGTTAAGTTCATAATTCGAAGGTTTCACGCAAAGTTGCCAAGAAAGCAAAGTAGCCAAGAATTTTTCTTTGCGACTTTGCTTCCTTATTTTTCTTTGCGTGAAATATTCTTAACTTAACAACATTGAACGCCGGCAGCAAGGATCAAAGAGAAAATATTTTAGAATATTGGTAATGTTAAGCGGATACCACTTGGTCTTCCGCCGGCAGATTCGAAGCCTTGTACATAATCTACACGGATCACTTTTAAAATATTTTCGATACCGAAAAGTAATTCATAATAATCAGCACTTTTATCTACATGTAATGCATTAATGCCGGTTACAAAAAACCAGTTCAACTTTTTAAAGCCGGGAATTTTATTACTCAGCAATCCATTCAAATGATATTCTGCATGGGCGGCAATATTGAATTTTGAAGTGTTACTGTATTGATAATAAGGTGCCAGTTGAAAACTGCTTAATTCACGTGTAGCAATAATGGTTTGATTACCCTGATAATGCAGGTAATCGGGAATAAAGGTTTTTGCTGCATCAAAAAATCCACTGAAACTAAGGTTATAATTAAACTGGCCCGCCAGTTTTAAATTCACATCATCACTAATGCCAATGCGCCATTTGGTATAATCTACATCACTCCCAAATAAACCATTGACCCCTTTTGTAACCGATACTGAAAGGGTTGGATATTTTGAACCGATACTTACTTTCCTGTCAGGAAACTCAATATAATCTGCACCCGGCCTCCAGGTAAAACCCGCCGACAAAATACTGGCCCGGTTACGCGGCATTTGTGTACCCGTTAATTCTGTTGGATAATTAGGCGTATAGGTTCTGTTTTTGGGATTACCCCAGTTAACAGGATCGGCAAGGTTTTCGAGCGATTGCCTGTCCTGAAACTGGAAGCTGGCACTGAAATTCAATCCGCTTCCAATACTTTTAGCATAGCCTATCCTGAAATAATCTGCCTGGTATATTTTCAGATGATTAGCTGCATACAGTAATGTACTGATCGTATTCAATCTACTCCCAATGGAACCTGCATTATTGAACTGAAAAATATTTCTTCCGCCGGAAACACTTATCGATTCAGGGTATTTTTTTCCAAAGCTATAACCCATTGTTACTGATGGACTCAGTTTCCCGTTTGTGATACTATACCTAAGATCGGGATTGATGAAAATAAATTTTAGCCCTTCTAATCTTTTTCTAAAGGAAGGCGTAAAATTAATAACCGCGCCTTCTACTGTGTTATAATTAAGTGTGCTGAGCAATGATGGGAAGCTTAAAGTTTCTTTTCTCTTACGCACAGAAAAGGATTGACCGTTGAACAATAAACCGCCTAGTTTAAATTTATTTCTTTTTGCATCCAGCGAATCAAGGTAGTGGGGGTCTTTACGCACCTGCTCAAGACTGTCTTTCTTTTTATAATCTCGTACTTCTTCTGCCAGCAAAGGAAGCGGGCGGATACTATCCCAGTAAGCCATTGGTTTTTTATTCGAACTGTCTAAAAATTTGATCAGCGTATGATCAAAATACTTAGGTTTGAAATTGGGTGTCATTTCAAATTTATCATATACCTGTACAAAACTTCCGAAGAAATCGAAACCCAACACTTTTCCCGAAGGATAGATCACCTGGTTTTTGATTACCCAAACATTGCCTGATGGCACATACAATTGTTGTATCCGCAATGTATCCAGTAATTGCATCTGTTGCTCGCGAACCATTACCAGGTCTACACTCTGGATACG
>CANBSW010000048.1 GCA_947372235.1 Chitinophagaceae bacterium
GATCTGGATAGTTTGATCGATAAAATAATTATTGTGGATGAAGGAGAGTTATTGGTAAATACAGACATTCATCATATCACAGAAAAACTCTGCTTCAAACAATTCAATTCCGAAAACGAAGCATGGAATGCCATTTATTCAGAAAGCACACTGGCAGGCACGTATGCTGTTTTGCCGAATGAAGAACATGAAGAAGACGGCAAAATGGACATCGAATTATTCTTCAATGCCGCCATTGCAAATAAAGAAAAGATGCAACAATTATTCAGCTTTAAATAAAATTTCATGACCATTGATTTTAAACCCAGACGCTTTTTATTATTACTGCGCAAGTTTATAAGGGAAAATAAAAAAGCTTACACATTATATCTGGCAGGCGCTATAGGTATTTTATTTTTGATCTATGGCCTGGCAGTTTTTACTTCAATTCATAATATTTTTCCAAAAGACCTTCAACAAATCTTTTTTGCAATTGGGCTTTTATTTGGTGGAAGTTATTTCAGCGCTACTTTCTATTCTTTTTTTTCCTCTACCGCAAAAGGCATTCAGTTTTTACAATTGCCGGTTTCAAATGGAGAGAAATTATTATTGAGCTATCTATTTACACAAGTCGTATTCTTTATTTCTTATATGCTGATCTTTTTAGGTATTGATTGGATGCTTTGTTCATTTTATAACCACTTTGTTGCCATTCCGACTTGGGCAAATCCATTACAACTGCATTTGTTTAAAGCCTATCAAATTGATCTTACAGACGAACGTAATGAGTTAGCGATACTTGGATTTTTCCTATTGAGCAGTATTGCACATTTTGGATCTCTGGCTTTTAACAAACAGGCATTTGTAAAAACCGCCATCGTATTGATCATTTGCTTCGCGGCTATCTCATTCTATAATCAATATAGTATGTTAGCACTGGTACCATCCGTTGAAATCATGCCACATGGCATGTTTTTTACCGATGCATTTCGGATAGATTCTCCAATCAATAAAGGAAATCTTGTTGTATTGCCGCGAAACTGGATGGTTCCGATGTATTGTATCATGCCTGTAATCATTTATATTTCTTTCTGGACAGGCAGCTATTTTAAATTGAAAGAAAAGCAGGTTTAAACAAAGACGAAATTGTATGGAATTCAATAATAACAAGGCCATTTATCTTCAAATAGCAGATATGCTTTGCGAGAAGATCCTGCTGAATACATTGAAACAGGAGGAACGGATTCCTTCAGTACGTGAGCTGGCAGTACAACTGGAAGTCAACCCCAATACCGTAATGCGTACTTATGATTTTTTACAGGGGATGGATATCATAACCAACAAACGTGGTGTAGGTTATTTTGTAGCAACTGATGGATTTGCTAAGGCTGCTGATTACCGGAAAACAGAATTTTTACAGAAAGAATTACCACAGGTTTTTAAAACTGCGGCATTATTGAATATCAGTTTTGATGAATTAAAACAACAATACCTGAACCAACAGGAAGCGCTAAAAAATAAATTATGAAAAAAAGTACACTTTCCATAATTCTGGGAATAGCAGGCATACTAGTTATAATAAGCGTTGCCAACCTAAAGCTAAGTGCAGAATATAAAAAAAGAAATATCAGGAGCGGAATGGCTGCATTACAACTGCCTTCATTCCATCATATCAAAGAAATACGTTCCAAGGAATTAAACACGGTAGAAGGATTTATCACCTTGATCCAACACAAAGATTCATCAGCGTTATTATACAATTATTACGGTTCTCCGGAAGTATTGTATTCTGTAAAGAATGACACTTTGTTTATTGAACCGGAAAAAAAAGACAGAAACTCAACCTATAATCTTTTTATTTATTATCAGGATCTCAAATCCATTCAGTGCTCTAATTCAATAATTACTTTCCAAAAATGCAATGCAGATAGTTTTTCTGTAAAAGCAGATAACTTTTCTAACGTCAATTTCATTAATGCCTCATTTAAAAAAATAAATGTAGAAGCTTCTGAAAACGCAGGCGTTACACTTTTCTCATTAGATACCATACCTTATGCAAGTATTATTTTGCATGACTTGTCATCATTTAAAGCAAATGTTGCAGCTTTTTCTGAAAAGCAAATTAAAATGAGTCCGAATACCACGATCAGTTTTTCAGGATGGTCTGCCGATAATTTTGGTATTGAGAGAACACTGATTCAGAAGTAACGTAATCTATTTGTATTACAATAATAAAATCTGCGTGCTAAAAAAAATAATCCAAAACCATACAATAAGATTATTCCTCTTGTTTATTGGTTTATTTCTCATTCCGGTAGCAACTTCTTTACTGCCATTGAATTCGCTTATCAGTAATTCAATGGCAGTTATTATATTGTTTTTTTTGAGTTATCTATTAGTAAAGAGAGATGGAAAATCCTTATCCGTATTGGGTTTAACAAGAAGTTTCCATAACCTCCGTTATTTACCATTGGGACTGATCACTGGTATCCTTTTTTTCTGCCTTCTGATTACCTTGCAGATCTGGCATAATAATATTTCTATTTCCATAAATCATAAGGCAGATTATGTATTGATTTTTAAAGGCTTGCTGTTAGCCCTGCCCGGTGTATTAATGGAGGAATTGATTTTTAGAGGATATTGTTTACAAAAAGCAACCAAACTAATGGGCTTTTGGAAAGCTAATCTCATTATTGCTTTTTTCTTTATTGCTTGGCACTGGTTAGCGTTTAATGCCTGGGGCAATTATGGATTAATGCTGAGTTTATGTACAACAGGGTTCGGACATTTTTTATTTTCCTTTGCCTTTAAAAGTTCAGGAACTCTTTTTTTCCCGATAGCCATTCATCTGGGAAACAACTGGGCTGCAAGAAATTTATTTTCGAGTTCTATGGGGTCGATTGTAAGTGCAGAGAAAAACAGTGATTCGTTTTTTCTTTTAACAGGCACAACACAGGAGTTCTCCTCTTTTCATACAATCATTAGTTATGTGATCACAGTGAGTTGCTTTTTGATTTGGATTGTTTTGATTCGGCTATTTGTAAGCAAAAAATAATCGTAGCTTTTTACCGCGAAGGAACGATGGCGCGAGGGAACGCGAGGATTTATAGTAATGATATTCTTAGCGAATCTTTGCGCCCTCATGTCTTCGCGGTTAAAAAAAGGATCAGACCCCCAATTTATCCAACACCACTTTTGCCATTAAATAAAATGCTTCATTGCTATACCCGGCAATGTGTGGGGTGATGATCACATTGGGTTGTGAAAGTAACCAGTTAAGGTCGGCCTGTTCATCGGCAGTATAAGAACTTAATTTTTCATTTTCTAAAACATCAAGAGCCGCTGCTTTTATTTTTCCGTTTTGCAGAGCGCGAATCAGTGCTTTGGTATCTGTAACTTTTCCGCGGCAGGTATTGATAAAATAAGGTTTGCGATCCAGTGAATTAAAAAAAACATCATTGGCCATATGAAATGTGGTATCGTTCAATGGCAAATGCAAACTGATCACATCTGCATATCGTGTAATTTGTTCAAAGCCCGCTTCGCGGATATATCCTTTGGCAAATCCGGCTTTAAAAACATCGTATGCCAATACCGTAACATCAAAAGAAGAAAGCAGTTTTGCAAAAGCAGATCCTGTATTACCAAAGCCAATGATGCCAACAGTTTTACCGGTTAATTCATCAGCCCGGTTCTCATCGCGCAGCCACTTGCCCCCTTTAATTTCAAGGTTACTGCTGTTTATGCGGTTCATCATATTCAGCAACAATCCCAATGCATGCTCGCCTACGGCATTGCGGTTTCCTTCGGGGCTGCTTTCGCATTGAATACCTTTTGATTCTGCAAATGCCACATCAATTAACTCCATTCCACTTCCCAAACGGCCAATCCATTTTAGTTGTGTGGCTTTTTCTAAAATAGCTTTATCAATTACCAGCCGAGTAGTAACCAATAACCCCATTATTCCGTTTATTAAAATACCTAACTCATCATAATTTATATTGGGTTGATGAATGATTTCATACCCACTTGCTTCCAGTCTTTGTAAAAGGTAGGGATGTACTTTTGATGTTATAAGAACTTTGGGTTTCATTTATTTGCCACAGATTAACACAGATTTTGATCAGCGCATTTTGAAGGTAAGTTCTCCAAACTGTTGTATGCTTAATTGCTCTGCTCTTTTATTAAATATTTCGTCTTGTAAAATGGTTTCATCAAACAAGCCCCGCACAGCATTCCGCAACATTTTTCTTCTCTGGTTAAATGCGGCTTTTACCAGCGTGGTTAAATGTTTTTCACTCTTTATTACCAGGCTTTCTTCTTTTCTTTTTAAGCGTATCATCCCACTCATTACTTTGGGTGGAGGATCAAAACTGGCTGGCGGCACATCAAATAAATATTCCACTTCATAAAAAGCCTGTACCAATACACTCAATATGCCGTACACTTTACTACCCGGTTGTGAAACAATCCTCATGGCTACTTCTTTCTGGAACATTCCGATCATTACAGGCACTAGTTCTTTCCAGTCTAATACCTTAAACAATATTTGCGAGGAAATGTTGTAAGGAAAATTTCCTACCACAGTAAACTGCTCATCAAAAGGTGCATCAATATCCAAAATACTCTGGTGAATAATTTTTCCTTTGATGGCGGGATAGGTTTTCTCTAAATACAACACTTTTTCATCATCCAGTTCCACCGCTTTAAAATCAATTTCTTTTAGCGGCAATAAATATTTGGTTAATGCTCCGCCACCGGGACCCACTTCCACCAATCTTTTGAAAGGGTTTTCCTGCAAAGCTGCCACAATCTGCTTACAGATCGATTCATCTCTCAAAAAATGCTGACCCAGTGATTTCTTTAATGTGTATTGCATTGGGGCAAAAATAGGGCATTTGCGGGGGGAAATCGTGAGTCGTGAGACGTGAGTCGTGAGTAAGAAGTTCAATTAATAGCGACAGATCACATACGATTCACAACGCAACACTCAAGACTGACGACTGACGACTTACGATTACTACTCACGATTTCCCCCGTTTCCTCCCACATTATTCTTATTTTTACTCTCTAAATAACAGAAATGAGTAACGAATTGCAAAAGCCGGTTATCGGATTTACCTGTGGGGATTTGAATGGGATTGGGATAGAACTGATCATTAAAACATTATCTGACCACCGCCTGCTGGATGTTTGCACCCCGGTAGTTTTTGCCAGTAACAAAAGCCTTAATTTTTACCTCAAAGGCTTGCCTGATCATAATTTCAAATATGCCAATACCCGTGAATTAAACCGACTTAACCCTAAACAGGTAAATGTGGTTAACTGCTGGGAAGAAGAAGTAGCTATTACTCCGGGACAATTAACCGAAGCCGGTGGCAAATACGCACTCATCTCATTACAACAAGCTACACAGGCGTTAAAGGATGGACTTATTCAGGGTTTGGTAACTGCACCCATTCACAAAAAAAATATCCAATCAACCGAATTTAATTACAGTGGACATACGCCTTATTTCAAAGCCTTTTTTAATGTACCCGATGTGTTGATGTTTATGGTGGCAGAAAATATGCGGGTTGGACTGGTTACAGAACATGTACCCGTTGCAGATGTTGCCAAACATATTACACGTGATGCCATCTTGGGCAAACTCAAAATCATGCACAGCAGTTTGCAGAAAGATTTTGGAATTGATAAACCTAAAATTGCAATACTGGGATTAAACCCTCATGCAGGCGATGAAGGTTTGATTGGGAATGAAGAAGAAACGATCATCAAACCTACCATCAAAGAAGCTAAACACAATATGATGGTGTTTGGACCATATAGTGCCGATGCATTTTTTGCACACGGACAATTTGAAAGATTTGATGCAGTTCTGGCCATGTACCACGATCAGGGATTGATCCCATTCAAATCTCTGGCAGTTGGTGAGGGAACGAATTTTACAGCAGGCTTGCCAGTTGTAAGAACCAGTCCGGACCATGGAACTGCATTTGATATTGCGGGGAAAGATAAAGCTGACCACAGTTCATTTCTCGGGGCAGTGTTTGAGTGTATAGAAATTATCCGTAAACGTTTTGGTTATGCAGATATGCGACAGAACCCGCTGAAAAAAATCAGCGCCAGAATGATCGCCAATGCAGTGGATGAGCGGATTGAGGAGAATGAATAATGTAAACTCTGCGAAACCTCTGCTCCTCTGCGTCTCCGAGTTGAAAATCATCCTTTGTTGTATGCAAGTAGTTCTATAATAAATAATTCAATTCATCGCAGAGAGCAAGAGATGCAAAGTTTGGCGCAGAGAATTTTACTGCTTCCTAATTAATTACGAATATGATATATCAACTCTCCAATGAATTCCTTTCCATAAGTATCGCATCGCTTGGTGCTGAATTGCAAAGCATTTTTCATAAAGAACATAAGCTGGAATATATGTGGAATGCAAATCCTGCATTCTGGAGCAAGAAAAGTCCGGTGCTTTTTCCGATAGTTGGCGGATTAAAGAACAATACTTACCGTTTTGAAGGGAAGCCTTACCATCTTAGCCGGCACGGTTTTGCAAGAGAAAGAAATTTTGAAGTAACCGATCAAACTGATAATAGTATCACATTTACTTTAGTGGCTGATGATGATACCTTGCAAGTGTATCCTTTTCATTTTCGTTTTTCTGTGATCTATACATTAGTTCAAAATAATTTGCAGGTAACTTATGAAGTGATTAATGCGGGAAATGAGAAAATGTATTTTTCAGTGGGTGCCCATCCCGCCTTTACAGTTCCATTAGCTGAAGGCTCTGCATTTACCGATCATTATTTATTATTCAGTGACGATGAAACGGTTGGCAAATGGCCACTTTCACCAGAAGGATTAATAGAAACAGCTCCTTTATCATTATTGGAAAATGAAAATACTTTACCCCTAACCAAAGAATTATTTTATGGTGATGCGTTGGTAATAAAGGGGTTGAAATCAAACAGCATCTCTATCCTTAATCATAAAAATGAGCATGGATTAAAATTCAGCTATTCCAATTTTCCCTTCATGGGAATCTGGAGTTTTAAAGATGCTGATTTTGTTTGTATTGAGCCCTGGTGTGGTATTGCAGACAGTGTGAATGCTTCGGGAGATATTAGAGAAAAAGAAGGCATCAATATACTTTCGTCAAACGAAGTTTTCACAAGGAGCTGGAGTATAGAATTATTTTAAATAACGCTGCGAAACCTCTGCTTCTCCCCATCTCTGCGGTGAAAAAAATCTCGTATATTATTCGCTTGTTCTATCTCAATGGCTTTATTCACCGCACAGATGGGGAGAAGCAGCGTTAGGCGCAGAGATTTATTTGAACACAGAATCGTTAATTCCTCTATTAATAATATAGTTGGTATACGTGATCTCTACCCTGCCTTTTTTATTCTTTAACTTCTCAGCATCAGTTAACTGTTTTTCGTTATCATCAAATTCAAGCGTGATGCCTTTGGGTAATTTGTAATCTTTGGTGTTAAAAGCAAATACTACTTTATCGGGTAACCCGTATTGTGCAAACTGACCGTAACTCATTTCAATTTCATATGTGCCGTTTTCTTTGGTGGTGGTGATGGCTTTTCTTACCAGCAGATTGGTTTCATCAATATACATAGTGGTAAGAACGATATCGCTGTTCTCATTTGATGGAAGCAGTTTTACTACTTTGGTTTTCACACCGCCAACTACTGCATCTCCCGCCGCCAAGGCAACAAAATCCGAAGTGGTAAAGATCGAATTCATATTTACAGATACACCCCCTTTAGGCAACAAAGAAATGCCGCCATCTTTTTTCAAACGGAATTTATTGGGTTTTTTATAAAACACTTTCACTTTACCAACCGGTGCTTTAATAAAGGCAACATCTGTTTTCATTTTACCATCTGCCTCATAATCATTCACCTGATCGAGTTTTGTTTTTACTTTCATGATCAAAGCAGTCATGTCTTGACTGAAAGAAAATATTGTGATGTGAAGGCTTACTATGAATAGAAAGAGTTTGTGCATTTTTTGTTTATTGGTTTATTTGTTTATTGGTATTCTTTTACTGCATTCAGCATTGAGTTTTAGGCATTGGGCTTTTATCAACTCAACACATCTTTCTTTTTAAATATCAAAACAGACGCTGTGAAAAAGCCGATTATATGAATCACCAATACCACTGCTGAGTTGATGATTTTTTGCGGATTCTGTATGCTTCCAACAATGGCTTCGTTCGCATCGTTTACTTTGATATCAAAAAATTCTTTCCACCCAATCATGTGAGTGGTAAACAGAAAGGGTTTGATTTTATTGAACACAGGTATATTTAATGTACTGAGAATAGTAAAAAAAATAATCACACTCATGGTTGCAACAATAGGGCCGATTGAATTTTCTGCAAATAAAGAAAACAGAAAACCCAGTGATGCTACGGTTGTCATTGCCAATGCGGCAAATCCGAAAGCCCACAGATAACGCCAAAAAATATCATCCTTCTTTAATAAAACAACGTATTGTGATTTGAGCAAAAACAGATCATCCGTTCCAAATAAAATCATATTTAAAAATAAAGCAAGCACAGCCAGCCAAACAAGCAGCAGCAATGTATAGGCAATCGTTGCCATAAATTTTGCTAACAGAAAACGTGTTCTGCTGATGGGTTTGGTTAACATGATACGGAGTGTGCCCATATTGGCTTCGCCGGAAATCATATCAGCAGCTACTAATGCAATCAACAACGGAACATGAACCAGTAATACCTGTAACACGATATAACAAACCTGGTAACCATTTAATATTTTTCCTTCCACAGTAATAGATGATGTGATATCCCGCATCATAAAATCAACATAAGAATCGCCATCTAATTTCAGGCCAAACTGTATAATGCCGATGAGACCTGTAATTGCTGCAAAAGCAATGTAGGTTCTGGGCCTGCGGAATATTTTGAATAACTCAATTTGAATAAGTGTCCACATGTTGGTTGCCTGATGTTACTTGTAAAAAATAATCTTCCAGAGAATGCCGGGGTTGTAACGAAAGTACCTGAATATCCATATCTACCAGATCGCGGTGTAGCTGGGAAATTTGTTGCCTGTCTAATTTAATCAGTATTGCTGTATCCCTTTGTGGCTGCAAATGTTGCCCCCATACACTTAGCTGCAACTGCTCCATTGCATAACCATTGTCAAAGGTTTGCAGCTCAACAATGGTTTGCGAGGGATCAAATAATTCGGCAGCATTTCCTTCAATGATCTTTTTACCTCTATCAATAATCAATACCCTGGTTGCCACCTGTTCTATCTCACTTAATAAATGTGAAGAAACGATCACCGTTTTTTTCAGGTCGCGACTTAAATGCAATATCAGGTTTCTGATATCTGCAATTCCCTGAGGATCCAAACCATTCGTTGGTTCATCTAACACAATCAGTTTAGGATCATGCACCAAAGCAATAGCAATACCCAGTCTTTGTTTCATTCCCTGTGAAAAAGTTTTCACCGTATCTTTTGCGCGACTGGCAAGTCCTACTTTTTCAAGTTGATCCATCAATAATTGCTCAGTAACTTTTACACCACTTAATCTGGCAAAAAGTTTCAGGTTTTCGTATGCAGAGAGGTATTTGTAAACATCCGGTTTTTCAATTACGGCACCTATCTGACTGAGAATTTCATTTCTGTTGGCTGTCAATTCTTTTCCGAAGATCTCAATACAGCCATGGGTTGGAGCGATCAATGTAAGCAGCATACGAATAGTAGTACTCTTTCCGGCACCATTTTGCCCGAGAAAACCATACACATCCCCTTCATTTACAGAAAAAGAAAGGTCCTGAACAGCGGTAAGGTTTTTAAATTGCTTGGTAAGACCTGTAACGGTAACGATTGGTTGCATGTTATTGTATAACACCAAAGGTAAGTAAGAGGTTTAGAAAAAAAGGTGAATGTTTTTTCGTGAGATGTGAGGCGACAGTCGTGAGTGGTGAGTGGTGAATGGGCAATGCTGAATAGCTTGCAGATCCAATTCTTAATTTTTAATTCTTAATTTTTAATTACTCCTACCCCTTTCCTGCCTGCAAATACTGCTGCAGCGCCTGCACATAGGCTTCGAAAGCTTCAATACCGTGTGGGGTAATCTTGCAGGTAGTTTGGGGGTAATTGTCTTTGAACTGTTTTATCACATCAATATAACCGGCTTCTTTTAATTTTTGTACCTGCACGCTAAGGTTACCTGCTGTTGAATTTGTTTTTTCGCGGATAAAAGTGAACTCGGCCTCCTTTACGCCAATTAACAGGCTCATCACCGCAAGGCGAAGCTGTGAATGCAATATGGGGTCTAATTCTTTAAACATGTTTCAGTTTCAGGTATCGTCTGCGTAAAATAATTCCGGGTATCAGCCAGGCGAAAGTGGATGATACAGTCATTAACAAAAGAGTATTGGGAAAAGAAATGTATAAACTTGTTAAACTACAGATCCAGCAAACAATCCCCCCGATGATCATGGGTTTGAATTTTCTGATGCCGCCGGTGATGAATGTAGGGATGCCATATACCATCATGTACAAAGCAGTGGGATGTGCCGGATGTGCCACTCCATTATAAAAAGATAACAGGAACATACAGATGGCAAAAGTAGACCAGACAAAATTCATGATCGATTCTTCATGTGCCGTAAATTTCTTTTGCTTTTTTGAACGAATCGCATAATAAATCTGCGGTATCAAAGCAAAAAAAGCAAGCAGCCAGATATCAAATCCAATACTAAAATGAAGGCTATACTCTGCGTAAGACATCAGACTGCAAAATGTAATCAGTATACCCCAATACAATGGCCCAACGCCTGAATCGATATAAGAATTTTTTGCTTTGCTGATCATGGATGCGATCAGTTCGAGGCTTTCTTTCTCCGTTAGTTGTTTTTCTTCCGACATGGATTTATTTTTTTTGCTTTTGGTATTTGATCCGCAACAGGTGGCCCGGAATAATATAACTGATCAGAATTGCAAGCCCCCCTATTAATAACTGGTAATCATAATCAAACTTTATAGAAACAGCCGCCAATGCAAAATTGATCAATCCGCCATATACCAAAGGTTTAAATCGGAGTAAACTTCCACTTACAAAAGTGCCTATTGCATATAAGAGTATATAATAAGTAAATGCAGTTTGCCATGTACGTCCATTGAGAATATTGATAGCCACCAAACAAATAAATGCCAATGCAATGGCAATCCATAAATAATCAAGTGCCTCATCAATAAATGATTTCACTCTTTGTTTTTTTGATTGTTTTGCACCATAGATCCATGAAACAATTCCACCCACCGGCATCAGCCACCATACCACAAAATGATTAGGGTAGTGAACATACACTTTTAAAATAAAAGCACTGATGCAACAGCCAAATACAAGCCATCCCCACAATAAAAAATAAAAACTATCATCTGCAACAGAGTCTTTGGTTTTGTTGATCATGTTTTTGATCAATGCAAGACTTTCCTCAGCTGAAAGATCTTTTTGATTGGGTTCCATACAAGTAAACTTTTGATTTACAAAAATAGCAGTGGCTATAAAACCACTGCTTTATTAAGATACACATATTACTGACAGGCAGCCAATAATTTTTCATTCTCCTCCTTACCCCAGTTTGGATGAAAAGGTGATGCCGGTTGAAATGTTTTATACAATTCTGCTGCTTTCTCAAATAATTTTTTGGCTACGGCTTTACCGCCACCATATGCTTCAGGCGTATTCATCAGGTTCTGGCCTTTCAGGTAATAACTTCTTGGATTGCCGGGGTCTGCTTTGATGGCTTTCTCTACGGCATTGCTTGCTTCTACTCCATAGCTTTGAAAGCGCGACATTGGATCTACCAGCATTTGCAAGGTTGCTGTCATCTGACGCAAACAAAACAGTTCTGAATTATTAGGTTCTAATGCTTCAGCTTTGGTGATGAGATCATTACTCTTTACTGCCACTTTATCCTTATCGGCTTTCTGGTTCATCCAGGCAGTAACATAATTAGTGTATGCTGCATAATAGTAAGGCAGCCATTTATCTTTTTCCGCATCGCCCACTCTTTCAAAAAATGCAGAAGCAGCTGTCATGTCTTCTACGGTTTTTGCAGATTTAAATTGTTCCAAACCTCTTGCCATTGCAGCTTCATATTTAGACTGCGACATTGCCATTCCGGCAAAAAACATACTGATGATTACTAATAAATGTTTCATGATCATTGATTTAATAAGTTGGTTATTGTTGATTTTTTAATTTTTCGTATTCTTTTTGTGTACTGCTAACTTTATTACCATAAAAAGCATGGAAGTACTGAAAGGCTAGACCCAGGCCCCATCCCATCATAGACCAGATTGGCCAGAAATAAGAGTCAGGACCCGATGTAAAAAACCATATCACTACTAAGAAAGCATTTACTAAAAAATAGCTCAGAAAACTCCACCTGAAAGCTACCCTTGCTTTGGCTGTTTGCCAGAGTTGTTCATCTCTTTGTTGTTCGTTGTTCATGTCTGGTTGGTTTTATTAGTTTAGTTGTTTGTTGGTCTACTTGTTTATTAGTTATTGCATACTTATCATTCCTTGTTCATCTGTTCCCTGCTCCTTTTTCCTTATTCAATTCCCCCTTTAGGGGGTTAGGGGGTTTACAGATTATTATTAATCGCATCTTGTCTTCTATCCACACCCCAGCTTAAAAAACATCCCAGAAAAATAAATCTCGGTGCAGCGGGTGTGATAGATTCTTTGCGCAAACCATCATGCGAATAATTATATCCGAAGATCTGGTTGCTGTTGAATACATTGGTAACAGATGCCACAAACACTGCATATGCTTTTCCCAATGATGCGAGATAGTTCATACTAAAGCCAAGTGAATTATAATTGATGGTTTTACCCTGATCGGCGATATCATATTTGGAACCATTTTTTATGAGGTTGTAATAAGGCCTGCCGGTTGCATAAGTATACGTGAAATTGAATCCGGTATTAATTTTAGGGATAAACCTTTTCATCACTAATGAAGCAGTATGGTCTGCTGCAAAATTTGGCTGTAACTGATTTGGATAATTCAGGTAATCACGTTTGGTATCAAGGTATGAGTAACTGATCCAGTAATCCAGTCCCTGAATTGATTTCTTATCTCTCCAGTACAACTCAATTCCTTTGGCATAACCGCTTCCGCTGTTATTATACGCAGGATACGTTTTTACCAGATCTTCATATTTTTTATAAAATGCTTCTACACGAAAAGTTTGCAGTGTTGTATTCTTGATATAATTGATAATGTAATGGGTGGCTTTTGTATATCCGAAATTGGTAGTTGCAGTGAGATAGGTATTCTCCGGTTTCTGATAGAATGTTCCAAATGCAATACTCATTTGTCCACCCACTCCTGTTTTATAAGCCAGCGATAAACGCGGAGCTATATTGGCTTTGTTGATGAGTGATGATTGTTCAAATCTTGCACCAATTTTTGCAGCTAGATCATTGGTGATATATAGATCGGCTTCACTAAACAACGCTTTAAAATGATCGACCAATTTGGAAGGATAGTTATTGTAAGCATTTTTATTATAGCTATACAGGTACTCACCTCCAAAACGGATTACACTGATGCCGCTTAATCTTTTATCAAACACCGCTTTAAACTGACTAAGATCTGCACGTGTGGTTAACATGAAATTGGTACTGTCAATCCAAACTCTTCCGGTAGTTACCGGCAGGTTATTCTGGTTTTCAATTTGGTTGGTGATATCGTTATGGTCTGTGCTGTAACCCAATCCCAGGTTCATTTTCCAGCCATGACCTAAGTTTTCTCTCCAGCTCAGGTTATTGTACCAGTTGGTATTTTTTAAACCAAAAGCATTTTTATAATTAGGATCATCAATATTAGGCCTGCGTATTCCTAACTGGTTGGCAGAAAAAGTTGTATAGTATTTTATGATACCTCCTTTCTTTGTTTTGATACGAAAGTTGGCATCCGCTGCATGGTATTCAGGAACTTTAAAATAATCAACCGATTGTGGTACCAGTGAAAAATAAGCCGCCACATTGGTATAATTATACTGCATACCCCAGGATGATTTTTTATCTTTCGCAACTTCCTGCAATCCTGCACCCAGAAATATGGGTGAGATGGATGCACTTGCTTCTGAACGTTCAGGAATATCTACACTTTCCAAAATCAGTGCAGACGATAAAGCCTGTCCGTACAAAGCAGAATAACCACCCGTGCTAAACACTGTTCCTTTAAATAAGAAGGGAGAAAAACGGCCACGTTGCGCCAGATCAGGCACACTGCTGAAATAGGGATTGTTTACAAGGGTGCCATCAATAAATTGTTTGGTTTCATAGCCGGCACCACCTCTTACAAACAAGCCTTCCTGTTCGCCAACCTGTTGTGCCCCAGGTAAGGTTTTAACAACGGCAGTAATATCTGCATTGGCTCCTCCTGTGGTTACTACATCCAATGAACTTAAAACCGTGGCAGCTCTTTTTTTATCGCCTGCTTCAAAACTTCCTGCCGTTACAGTTACTGCTTTTAACTCGCTGATTTCCTCTTTTATTGCAAAAGCCAATTCCAAAGCATCGGCACCAATGGTTACATTTTGCTCAACTGTTTTATATCCTACATTACTTGCCGTAATAATTTGGACTCCTTTTTCAAAAGTTTTAAAAGAAAAATGTCCCGTTGAGTCACTAACCCCACCATCATACGATCCTTTTACCTGAATACTGGCTCCTGCAACAATATGTCCACGATTGTCTTTTACCGTTCCGGCAATTTTGGTTTGTGCATTTACCCAACCTGCTGCAAAAACAATGAGTAGAAGTATAGTTAGTTTTTTCATGTCTGTTTTGTTTTGACAGAACAAACATAGAGTAGTTTATTTTATAAACCAAATTATTTATTAAATAATATTCAAAATAGTTAATCTATTAATAATCAATAATTTATAAGTATTTCTACTTGTATCCTTTATACAATGTCGGGATTATTTCTTCAAAATTTAGATCCAAAGCTTCCTGAAATAAAGCAAAGTTGACGTGATTAGAAAGAAAATAGCATGCGATAAGAAAGCTGATCCTCAAATGATTACCCAATAAATCATTTGATATCCTGCAATTTAATTGAGAACACAAATGTGTTTGTAAGGCTTTTCTTTAGGTACAAAAAAACTCTTTATAATTCATTTGATTCTGAGATTGGGAAATAGGTTTCCTTTTTAAAACAAGTGATATGTGCAAGTTTATCTATTGCATTTGTAACAGTTAGGCTGTAAAAGAGTACAACCTTTATTCTTCTTTCAGCCAGATACTTTGGATGAAAGAAAACTACAACACCATAATACAAACGGTTCTGTTTGTACTGAAACTTTTCTATAAAAAATACCGACAATAATTCTAATAATCTATGATAAGTAACACGCTTTAACAACTTATATGAGTTCACCTTGCATTAAACAATAAAAAATCATGAAAATAATAAACAGGTCATTATTTGCAACAGTAGTACTGATTGCAACTGCTTATGGTGCTTCTGCACAGGCAACAGCAAACGCAACAGCGAGTGCTACTATCCTTACCGCTATCAGCATTACCAAAACGGTAGATATGAACTTTGGCAATATTTCTGTACAGGCTGCATCCGGAGGTACGGTAATACTTTCAACTGCTGGGGTGCGTTCTACAACAGGTGGTGTTACTTTACCTGCTACCGGCGGAACAGTAACAGCTGCCTCTTTTACAATTGGTGGAGAAGGTGCTTATACCTATTCGATTACACTTCCACTTGTAGCCCATACTATTTCAAGTGGTGCTAACAATATGACTGTTACTGCATTTCTCAGTAATCCTTCCGGAACGGGAACGCTGGCAGGTGGTACACAAACCCTGACGGTAGGTGCAACCTTGAATATTACTGCAGCGCAGGCCAACGGCCTCTATACCTCAGAAGCTGGATTTAATGTAACCGTTAATTATAACTAACTATTCAACTAATCATAAATCATGAAACATAACAGCAATTCTATCTCGGGAACACAAATATCATTTGGTAAATACATTGGCACAGTAATTATCATTGCAATGATCTTTACATTATTTACAGTCAATACATTATTCGCACAGGGTAGCCTCTTGCTTACACCAAAAAGGGTGGTATTTGAAGGAAATAAATCCAGTGAGAGCATCAACCTTGCAAACCTTGGTAAAGACACAGCCCGATATGTCATTTCCATTGTAGAATACCGCATGAAAGAAAATGGGGAATTTGAAGAGATCACCTTAAAAGATGCCGGACAATTTTCAGCTGAACCTTATATCCGATACTTTCCCCGCACAGTTACCCTGGCACCCAATGAAGCACAGGTAATCCGTTTGCAACTAAATAAGAAACTGACACAAATGGCTGCGGGTGAGTATCGTTCACATTTATATGTAAGAGCCCTTCCAAAGCCAACACCAATGGGCGAAAAAGAAGCGGTTGTATCTTCAATTGGTGTAAAATTGGTGCCCGTTTTTGGCTTATCCATTCCGGTAATTATTCGGGTGGGAGAATCTAAAGCTACTGCAAGTATTTCCGGGCTTAATGTAACTAACTCTGAAACAAATCCATACAATCTTTCTCTTGCACTTAACCGTTCCGGCAACATGTCTATTTACGGAGATATCTCTGTAAAGCATATTTCCCCCAACGGAAAATCAACAGAAGTGGCAGTTGTAAAAGGACTTGCTGTGTATTCCCCCAATCCAATCCGTTATATACAACTACCCCTTAATAAGAACCTGTTGGTTAACTATCACACCGGTAAACTGGTTGCGCAATTTGCAAACAATGTTGATAGTAAGGATAAAAAAATAACTACTGCAGAACTGGCTTTGCATTAAACAAGAAAATACCAATGCTAAAAAATGTATTTCTATACTGCTGCTACTTTCTGCTTACGATTACTAAAGTTCATTCACAAACTGTAGTGGTAACTGATGACTCAACTTATCTATCCGGACAATCATCTGCAGTACTTGAGCTTAAATCAATTACCAAAGGATTTTTGCCGCCACGGGTAACTGCAGTACAGAAATTAGCAATCGTTTCTCCGGTAGCCGGTTTGTTAGTTTATCAAACTGATGGAACACCCGGTTATTATGTATGGACAGGAACACGGTGGGATCCATTGGTAAGCGGGTTGGGAGGGAATAGTGCTCCGGTGATTAAAACAACCGCTTCCTCACTTCTTAAAACAGAAACTCTGGTACTGGCATCTAACGATATTATACTTACCCTGCCGGTGATTGCATCTGCAGATAATGGCTTGAGTATCTCTATCAAAAATATTGGCACCTATACTGATTTGGTTCAGGTTAAAGCCAATGGCACCGCAACAATAGATGGAACAACCACATTAATAAATCATACACGCTGGCAAGCCAGAACTTATGTGGCTTTTGAAGGAAACTGGTTATTAAAAGAAAAAGTAAATGGACGAACCACTACTGAGTATGAAGTATCTCCTAATGCCAGTTGGACAACTATCCCACAAGCACTTGCTTATCTGGCTGTGCATATGAGTGCTCCTTCAGTATTAAGATTAGGTAGTGGCATACATTTTCTGTCAGCCACGCAAACCATTAACCTTCCGTATTTTTTAAATATAACAGGGCTTGATTTTCGTGAAAGTACAATATCGCCTGCTGCAGGTTTGGCAGGAAGTCCTATGTTCATTTGCACATCACAGGTATATTTCAGGTATATAAAATTTGATGCAACTGCTCTTGCAAATTATGGAACCGCGGTTAATGAAGATGCTATCTGGCTTGCAGGAGGCACTAATTTATTATATGGTGTTGAAAGCAATGAATTCAGAAATTTTAATAAGGCAATAGTTGTAAAAAACAATATGACCATATCCATTTTCAGAAACAATATTTTTAATTCTATAGGTCCTGCTATTGAGATAGCAGCCGGTGCAACAACCGGGCTTCAATTTAAAGTATCAGAAACGAATTTTGTAAACTGTGCCACATCCATCCGTCTTCTATCTGCGCTTAATTCCAGTTTAGCGATAAGTAACTGTACCTTTCTGGTTGGCTCACCGGCACAAGTATGTATTGATTATATACCGGCAACGTTTACTCCGTTTGTATCCCTCTTCATTGCAAATAATACCTGGAATATTGCAGGCATTTTTATTCAGGGATTTGATTTCACACGCTCAGACGGCAGAGATGCCAATGCCTATATAGAAAACAATACAGGAGACCCGGACCACAACCCACTCTGTAAGATTAATGTAGTTAATAATGTTTCCTCAACAACATTTTTCACTGGTAATGTATGGTATAAAGCAAACTGGACCAACACATCTTCAATTACCAGTAAATGGTCAATTGCAGACAACCGGATTACTTATCTCACACAAAATAACAGAGATGCAATAATGATGATTACCGGGGATCTCTCTATTGATGCAGCTAATAGAACTGTTTCTATTTCTATAGTAAAGAACGGAATTGCCAGTACACAATACGGCGAAACTACATTTCGATTAACGGCAAGTAATCTGCCATTCCAATTTGCAACCACTATCTACATACAGAACGTTAGTAAGAATGATTATTACGAGGTATGGGTAAGAGGAACCAACAATGGAGACAAAGTGATTTTTCAGGACGTACAGTGGCTTACCGAAACAAGATAAATATATGCAACCAGTCAATCATATCAAAGTTCTCTGCATACTTTATCTGGTATGTCCATTGTTTGTTGCAGCACAAGGTATCCGTATACCTGCAGGTGCTTATGTAATAGTCAACCAGGGAAATATCGTTCTAAAAAACAATTGGGTCAATAATGGAACGTTTACACATAATGGGGGAACCGTTGTATTTGCTGGAACCACTCAACAAATAAGCGGAACCAAAACCAGTTCTTTTAATAACCTCACTATTTTATCCGGCAGCAATACCAGTATTGTATCCGCAGGTCATTCACTTAAAAATACTCTCAGGTCTGATGGCATATTAAATGCCAATAACAACTTTACCTTACTTGCCAACGCAACACAAACTGCATTGATTGATGGTAATGGTACAGGAGAAGTATTGGGTAACCTTACTATGCAGGGTTATTTATTAAATGGCTTCGGCTATAAATACCTGGGTTCGCCATTTCAATCAGCTACTGTAAATGAAATGGCTGATGATGTAAACCTTGCTGCAGGTTTTCCTTCCGTTTACCGGCATGATGAAAACCAGGCATCTAATGGATGGATCTCTTATACCAACGCTTCCAATGCTTTACTGCCAATGCGTGGATATGCGTTTCAACTGGGTAGCATTGCTGCACCAAATAACATCGATATGAATGGTGTGGTTAACAACAGGAACCTATCTCTTGCACTCAGCAATCATAACCAAATTTATACCAGAGGTTTTAATCTGGTGAGTAACCCATACCCATCTCCCATTAACTGGGATGCAGTTACAGGATGGACAAAAACCAATATCGATAATGCCATTTATTATTTTGATGCCGGCACTGCCGATCAATATGCAGGTACTTACAGCAGTTATATCAACAGTGTATCCAGTGATGGAAAAGCGAACAACACCATTCCTGCCATGCAGGGATTTTTTGTTCATGCATCAAACGGTACTTATCCGGTAACCGGTTTACTTGGAATAACAAATGCAACCAGATTAACAGTAACCCCTCAAATTTACCGGCGTTTAAACGGAATAGATGCTATCCCGCTACTCAGATTTCGTTTACGCTTTGCAGGCAACATCGAATCGGATCCGGCTGTAATTTATTTTCAAAATACAGCCACTGAAAAATTCGACAACCGTTTTGATGCATTAAAACTTATGAACACCAATGCTTCAATCCCAAGCGTTTATACCCTCAGTTCTGATGCGCAAAAATTATCTATCAACGCTTTGCCTGAACCCGATTCCAGTTCACGTATTCCTTTGGGAATACAAATTTTGCAGGATGGACAGCTTTCTTTTTTTATTACAGATATCTCTGCCTTACCCAGTAATTTATATTGTTATCTCTATGATGCATTAACAGGGAGATACCAAAATCTGAAAGAGAATAACGCTTATACATTCGATCTGCCTGCGGGTACTTATGAAAATATATTTTCTTTGGTTTTCAGCCGCACAGCTATCCTCTTGCAATCATCTACAGAACCTGCAGCAAGTAATTTTCAGGTTTTTGGAACCGGCAGAAACATACAGCTCATACTAAATATGCCAACAGGAGAAAGGGCAAACATTCGTTTTATCAATATGGCAGGCCAGGTATTACTTACAAAAACTTACACACAAAGTGGAAGTTTTCCTATTAATCTTTTACTGCCGACAGGTGTTTACCAGGTTGCCTGCTCTACAGCAAATACGGTTATCACCAAACAAATATTTATTGGACAATAATGAGAACGCAAATCCTGATCTTATTACTATGCTTACTTTGTAATAAAGCAACCGCACAACCTCCATTACCACCAAGACCCATTGCCATTTTTGCCAACCCGGAACAGGGACTTATTTTCGGAACTTTCTTTCGGGGTAATACCGGCGGTTCTGTTATTATTTATCCCGATGGTTCGCGTTCTGTAACCGGTGATATTATACAGTCAAATATTGGCGTGCCTTTTTCGCCGGCCATTTTTGAAGTGGAGGCTAATCCCGGAACAATCATTACTTTATTAAATGGCCCCGACATCATTCTTCACGGAACCAATGGGGGAACGGTTTCATTACACGTAGGAAACTCCAATACCGGATCACCGTTTATAACTTCTGTAGCACGTCCTGCCCGAACTACCATACGCATTGGAGGAACCTTATCTGTAAGCGGCCCGCTTACAAGTTCATCTGGTTCTTATAGTGGCATTTTTTACGTCACATTCATCCAACAATAAATCACGATCACATTTGCCAGGAAAAAGTATACCATATAACCAATACCTGAGCAAATGCATCCTGGATAAACCAGCAAGAATTTATTATTGTCTGCTGCTAAGTCTTTGCCTGCAAACGGGATTGGCACAAACAACTGCATTTGATACAACAGAGGAGATCTCCATTGATTTTTATGTGAAGGATATAGGTGTAACCGCAATCTCAGCTTTCATCAACAATGAAAAAGCCTGGCTTTCAGTACCTGAAGTATTTGATTTTTTGAGGATCAATTATCAGGCTTCAAAAACCGGCGATACGCTTTCCGGATTCTTTATCAGCACAGATAATAAATATTTGCTTGATGCAAAACACAAGCAATACTATTTAAAAGGCAGTTCAACAAAACTTCCCGCAACAGCAATCATACAATACAACCATACATTGTATCTGCGTTCCGATTTTTTTAAAATCTTATTTGAGTTAGATGCGAAGTTTGATTACCGGAGTCTTTCTGTAACACTATTCACTATACTGGAACTGCCGATTATCAAAGAGAAAAAGCAGGAACAGATGCGTGACAATATTGGTAAACTCAAAAATGAATTGAAAGCAGATACAACCCTCAGGCCGGAGTATGCAGCTATCCGTTTGGGAATGATCGACTGGTCTGTGAATTCTATACAGGATTTTAAAAACACGAGTGAAACCCATGCAAATGTTACATTAGGCGGTGTGATTGCAGGAGGTGAAACAACCGTTTCCCTTCAATACAATGACAAAACATTTTTTTTGGCAAGGCAACAATATTATTTGTGGCGGTATATCAATAATGACAACAGTTTGCTGCGACAGGTTTCCATTGGTAAAATTAATACGAATGCCACATCTTCAATATTTGCTTCTGTTATTGGTGTACAATTCAGTAATAGCCCAACAATTTTCCGCAGAAGTTTTGGCACCTATCGGTTAAACCGGTATACACAGCCGGGTTGGCTGGCAGAACTATATGTAAACAATGTACTGGTAGATTATACTAGAGCCGATGCAGCCGGATTTTTCGGATTCGATGTCCCTGTTGTATATGGTAATACACAGATTCAGGTAAGATATTATGGCCCAAATGGTGAACAAAAAACGGGTGAAGGAAATATCATCATGCCCTATACTTTTCTGCCCGTTGGTAAACTGGAATACAATATAAGTGCGGGAGTAGTGGAAGACAGTTCGTGGAGCAAATTCTCACGGGTGCAATTTAACTACGGACTCTTAAAACGTTTAACCATCGGAACCGGCATGGAATATCTTTCCTCAATTACCAACCGTAAAGCAATGCCTTTCGTAACAGCAGATTTCAGAATCAGTCGTAATATGTTTTTCTCTACAGAATATGTAGTGGGAGTAAAATCAAATATTACCGGTAACTACCGGCTTCCATCCGATCTTACATTTGAAATAAATTATACTAAGTACACTAAAGGACAACAGGCTATTTACAATACTTATATTGAAGAGAGAAGAGCGGCAGTTTCATTCCCTTTTCGAATGAAAAATTTCAATACCTATTCAAGATTTAGCTTTTACCAGATCGTACTTCCGGGTTCCAAATACACTACTGCAGAAGCGCTCTTCTCTGGTATGATATTAGGAACCAGTGCTAACTTCACCACCTATGCTTTGTTCATAGAAAACAGCAAACCTTATCTATACAGTAATTTTTCAGTGGCTGTTCGCCTACCTGCTAAAATCTTATTCATGCCACAGGCACAGTATGAATACAACAACAACCGTTTCATTTCCGTAAAAGCAGAACTGGAAAAGAGAATTACAACAAGGGGTTATATCAATGGTTTTTATGAAAAAAATTTTAAAAGTGATTTCAAAAGTATCAATATTGGTTTCCGATATGAACTGCCTTATACACAGGTAGGTTTTGCCATGCGAAAAAGTACCGGCAGCGACTTTGCCCTGATCAGTTCACTATCAGGTGGTACACAACATGATAGCCGTACAGGCTATACAGGTTTTACAAACACACCCGGAGTAGGTCGTGGAGGATTGATCGTTTCTGCATTTGCAGATTTGAATAATAATGGAAAAAGAGATATAGGCGAACCAAAAATAAAAGGATTAAAATTTGCTATCGGTGGTGGTTACAGAGAAGAAAATAAAAAAGATACCACCACAGTTATTCGCAATCTTGAAGCCTATAACAGTTTTCTTGTTAAAGTAGATAAGAACAGTTTTGATGAAATTGCCTGGCAAATAAAATTGGGAACGATTAAAGTAGAGATAGGACCCAATCAATTCCGTTTACTGGAAATTCCTGTATCCATTTTAGGAGAAGTATCCGGAACCATTTATACACAAACAGAAAACGGAAAAAACCCGATCGAGCGAATACTGGTTAATATCTTTAATAACCGGGAAATATTGGTTGCACAGGTTTTATCAGAAGCAGATGGATATTACAGTTACCTCGGACTTGCACCCGGATCATTCACAATAAAACCCGATCCTGAACAGATGCATAAACTAAGCTTACAATTTCTCAACAAGGAATTGAATTTTAAAATAGAGGGACTATATAAAGGTGATGTGCACAGAAATTTAGATATTATACTTCAACCCGAAACGGTTATTAAAGAAAAGGAGAATTGATAACGCACAAAAAAGGACCCGGAAAATTCCGGATCCTTTTATCAAATCATATTCAAATCCGCGAAATCCGCGATTCTATTTGTACTGTGCCATCAATCCCTTTGCAAGCGTAACCATTTTCTCAATACTTGCATCGTTCAACTGGCCTTTTTTAAATTCAGCCAGTACATCAGGTAATTTATTTTCCATATCGATCAAAAAGTGAGCTTCAAATTCTTTCACTTTTCTAACCGCTACTTCTTTTAATAAACCTTGTGTACCTAAGTAAATGATCGCAACCTGTTTTTCAACCGACATTGGTGAATACTGTAACTGTTTCAGGATCTCCACATTTCTGGCTCCTTTATCAATTACATTTTTAGTAGCCGCATCAAGGTCGCCACCAAATTTAGAGAACGCTTCCAGCTCACGGTATAAGGCCTGGTCAAGTTTTAAAGTACCTGCCACTTTTTTCATGGATTTGATCTGCGCATTACCACCTACACGACTTACAGAGATACCCACGTTAATGGCCGGACGGATACCTGCGTTGAACAGGTTACCTTCCAAAAAGATCTGACCATCAGTGATCGAGATCACGTTGGTTGGGATATAAGCAGATACGTCACCAGCCTGTGTTTCAATGATCGGTAAAGCGGTTAATGATCCACCACCTTTTACCAGGTGTTTGATAGATTCAGGAAGATCGTTCATGTTCTTCGCAACGTCATCATTGGCAATCACTTTAGCAGCTCTTTCCAATAAACGACTGTGCAGATAGAATACATCACCAGGATAAGCTTCGCGTCCCGGAGGTCTTCTTAACAACAAAGAAACTTCACGGTAAGCAACCGCCTGTTTAGACAAATCATCATAAATAATCAAAGCCGGGCGACCCGTATCACGGAAGAACTCTCCAATCGCTGCACCCGCAAATGGCGCATAGAACTGTAAAGGAGCCGGATCAGATGCAGAAGCACAAACAATAGTTGTAAATGCCATCGCACCATTATCGGTCAATGTTTTCATTACTCCCGCAACAGTGGATGCTTTTTGTCCGATAGCAACATATATACAATAAACAGGTTTTCCTGCATCATAAAATTCTTTCTGGTTGATGATGGTATCCACACAGATCGCAGTTTTACCTGTCTGACGGTCACCAATAACCAACTCACGCTGTCCACGACCAACCGGGATCATCGCATCAATCGCTTTGATACCTGTTTGCAATGGCTCTTTTACCGGTTCGCGGTAGATAACACCCGGTGCTTTACGCTCCAATGGCATTTCATACAATTCACCAACCAAGGGTCCTTTACCATCGATAGGCTCACCCAGCGTATTAATAACACGGCCTACCACACCTTCACCTACTTTGATGGAAGCGATCTGTCCGGTTCTTTTTACTTTGGCACCTTCTTTAATACCACCGCTTTCACCCATCAATACAACACCCACATTATCTTCTTCCAGGTTAAGGGCAATGGCTTTCACACCATTTTCAAATTCTACCAGCTCACCACTGCGTACGCCATTCAGGCCATATACACGGGCAATACCGTCACCTACCTGTAATACGGTACCTACTTCTTCCAGCTCAGCGGTTGCATTGAAATTGCTGAGCTGCTGCCTCAGTATCGCTGATATTTCATCAGGTTTAATGTCTACCATGATCTATCTACTTTTTAAAAGTTATCGTTATGAATATCCGTAAAAAAATTATCTCAATTTTTGTAAAAAGAGGTTTTCTGCAAACTGTTTCTTTATATCCTTCAGATCACGAAGAATACTGGCATCTACCAGTTTGTTATTGAACTCGAGTACAAAACCACCGATCAGTTTTTCATCAGTTACCGTTTCCAGTTCGATGCTTCCTAATCCCTGAGCCAACTGCACTTTGCTTTCGATTGATTTCTTTAGATCATCACTTACCGCTACAGCAGTAGTTAATGTAACCCTGTGTATGCCTTTGATTTCATTATACAAATCAATAAATGCATAAGCAATTTCGGGCAGATCGCTTTCGCGGCCTTTGCTTACAAGCAGGTTATTAAACAATGATGTGATATTGCTAATTTTCCCGGCAGTAACTGCTTTCACAATACTGTTTTTCTGATCTGCTTTAATGATCGGGCTTTTCAGCAGGCTCACAAAATCCTTGCTCGCTTTGCAAACAGCCTGTAAATATTTCATGTCAGCATACACTTCTTCCAGCTGACCCTTCTCTGTGGCAAGGTCAATCAGGCTTTTGGCGTATCTGGCTGCTAAACGTGGATTGGGCATTTATTTTCAATTTGAAAATTTGAAAATTTGAAAATTTGAAAATGGTTTTATAATTGCCACATTTTCAAATTCTCAAATTTTCAAATTCGTTAATTCAACTTCACTCCTTCCGCTAATTCGTTAATATATTTTTCCTGCTCTGCTTTGTTGCTTAATTCGCGGCGCAGGATTTTTTCACTTACTTCTATCACCAATGCACCTACCTGATTTTTAACATCGGTTAATGCGGCATTTTTTTGTTGGGTGATTGCAGCCTGTGCATCGGCCACAATTCGGTCGTACTCACTTTTGGCTTTGTCTTTGGCTTCGCTGATCATTTTCAGCGTTTGCTCTTTCGCTTCTTTGATCATTACTCCACGTTCTTCACGAGCCTGAGCCATTAAAGCTTCATTCTCATTTTTCATTGCTGCCATTTCCAGTTTCACTTTCTCAGCAGTTGCAATGGCATCGCTGATGCTTTGCTCTCTGTCTTTCAACCCTTTAATAATTGCTGGCCATGCCATGCTCTTTAAAATAAAGAACACGATCAAAAACGCAAGAAGGGTCCATATTAACAACCCTGGATCCGGTGTAAGTAATTTCATAAGTATGCTCTCCTATGTTTTCCGCTGTGCGGATATTTTTAATAATCTACTTTTTCAACTGTTGAAACCAAATCGTTCAGGTCGCTCCAGCGCCCCGACCGATAACTCCCCCTTCAGGGGGCTGGGGGGTAAAACTGCACCCTCCGTCCTG
The DNA here is from genome assembly GCA_947372235.1 of Chitinophagaceae bacterium. Taxonomy (GTDB): domain Bacteria; phylum Bacteroidota; class Bacteroidia; order Chitinophagales; family Chitinophagaceae; genus Sediminibacterium. Next base: position 26,566 of record CANBSW010000048.1, read on the forward strand.
TACTTCAGGTGCAGTTTTGATCTTTTGTACAATGGCTTATTTCAATACCATTGCAAGGAAGCCTACGATGATTCCGAACAATGCAGCACCTTCTACAAGGGCAGCAGCCAGGATCATGTTAGCACGGATATCGTTCATTGCTTCAGGCTGGCGTGCAATGCTTTCTACAGCACCTTTACCAATCTGACCAATTCC
>CANBSW010000049.1 GCA_947372235.1 Chitinophagaceae bacterium
GCCTGTTGTAAAGTGTATTCCTGTCCGTTTACTTCAATCGTCATTTTACCGGCAATGGCGCCGTATTGTTGTTGCATCACACTTAATTCGGCCTGTAATGGAATATTGGCTTCGCGAAAAAGGTCGATACTTTTTTTAACGCTTCTGAGATAGGTGAAATATTTTTTCTGATCAAGTTCTTTGGTTAAGGGGCAATCCACCAGTTTCCGATTCAGCAGATCAGCATAAGGTTGCAACTGAGGCTGAATTTCCATGCAGAAATAAGTGAATGCTTCTTCGAGGGTTTTGTCGGTAGTGTCGCAGGTCATTTTGATCTGGCGCCAGCAGGCATCTTCACTAACTACGGCTTCCAGTTCGCTCATATCTTTCATCCATTTTTCAAGATCTGCAGGCGAGTTCAGTTCTCTTTCAGCCAGGTTTTTGAAAAAAGGTTCCAGTGAAGCCCAGTCGGTCATAGAGAAATCAACGGGCACAAAATGTCTTTCTAATTTTTTAATATCTGCGCTTAATACCATTGTAAAAATTTTGGCAAAGATACCCCCCAGCCCCCTAAAGGGGGAGTTAAATTGGTTATTTTATCAAGAATTTCAATACATTTTATAAAACCAATTTCTCATAAGAAATGCATACCAACTCCCCCTTTAGGGGGCTGGGGGGTGTTTGGGGTGAGTAGAGGATTAAATAGTATTTTTACAAACTTTATTAAATTGGAGAATTAGTGGCGGATATCATACAATTATTACCAGACAATATAGCGAACCAGATAGCGGCGGGAGAAGTGATTCAGCGTCCGGCCAGTGCCGTGAAGGAATTACTGGAGAATGCGGCAGATGCGGGTGCCACAGAAATCAAACTCTTTATTACCGATGCCGGGAAAGCCCTGATACAAGTGATTGATAATGGCAAGGGAATGAGTGAAACCGATGCGCGGATGGCTTTTGAACGCCATGCCACCAGCAAGATCCGGAATATTGAAGACCTGTTTCGGATTAAAACCATGGGCTTTCGTGGTGAGGCATTGGCTTCAATTGCGGCGGTGGCGCAGGTGGAATTGAAGACAAAAAGAGCAGAAGATGAACTGGGCACTTATATAGAAATAGAGAACAGTCAGGTGTTGAAACAGGAACCTTGTGCAAGTGCTGTGGGAACAAGTATCAGCATGAAAAATTTGTTTTTCAATGTTCCTGCAAGAAGAAATTTTTTAAAAAGCAATGCAGCAGAAATGCGGCATATTGTGGAAGAGTTTACGAGAGTTGCCATGGCTTTCCCTGCCATCTTTTTTTCGATGCAGAGTAATGGACAGGAAGTATTTCATTTGGAAGCCGGCAGTTTAAAACAAAGAATCGTGCAGATATTGGGAAGCACTTACAATGCAAAATTGGTAAGTGTAAATGAAGAGACGGATTACATGAATATTTATGGCTTTGTAGGCAAGCCGGAAACGGCACGTAAAACAAGAGGTGATCAGTATTTTTTTGTAAACAACCGTTACATCAAAAGCGCCTATCTTAATCATGCCGTAAATACGGCATTTGATGAGATGATTGCGAAAGACAGTTTTCCGAGTTATGTGTTGTATATAGATCTGGATCCGTCACAAATTGATATTAATGTACATCCTACCAAACAGGAAATTAAGTTTGAGGATGAGAAGATCATGTATGCATTTGTACAGGCTGCGGTAAAACACGCTTTGGCACAATTCAGTATTGCACCTTCCTTGGATTTTACTTTGAATGCAGAGATACAGGGATTGGATGCGGTGAGTAAACCTTTTACTACTGATAAAAAAGATGCGGCATCATCCTCTAACTTATTCAAAACATTTACCCAAAAAAACCAGGCGCATTTTATTGAAGGGAATGAGAGGAGTGAGTTGAAGCACTGGAAGGAGTTTTATACCCCCCAGCCCCCTGAAGGGGGAGTTGAGAAGCGTGCCGAAATTCATGTTCCCCAGCAACTTCAAACTTCAAACTATAAACTTCAAACTTTACACGTTCTTCCTGATACACCATTACTGCAATTGCATAACACTTATATCATCGCATCTACCAATAGTGGTTTTTTATTAGTGCATCAGCAACTGGCACATGAGCGGATTTTGTATGAACGTTATGGTATTTCTGCACATGGGCAGCAGATGGCTACACAACAGAGTTTGTTTCCGGTAACGCTTGAATTAGCAGGTTCTGATGCAGCTTTGTTATCAGATCTGTTACCTGATCTATTAACGATCGGTTATCAGGTAGAACCTTTTGGCAATAACAGTTTTGTGATACAGGGAATTCCGGCAGATGTATTGTCGGGTAATGAAAAGAATTCTATCGAATTACTGATAGAACAATTTAAACATTTCAGCAGCGATATTAAATTCAGTAAGCGTGAAAAACTAATTCGCTGTATGGCAAGGCAACAGGCCATTAAAGCCGGGCAATCTTTAACACAGAAAGAAATGCTGGTGTTGGTAGAGGAATTGTTTACCTGCGGCAGCCCGAATGTTACGCCTACGGGGAGTCCTACGTATTTGGAGTTTAAGGAAGATTATCTGGATAGGATGTTTGGAAGATAAGAGAGGAATCATGAATATCGAGCAAGGAATGATGAATGATGATCTGTTTCAAATACTTCACCATTCATCATTCCTTGTTCGATATTCGATATTCAATACTTGTCCATCACCGCGGTTAAAAATTTCTCAACCCCTTTTCTGATATTAGCAACCGGTGCCTGATGTGCATTTACCAAAACAGAAAAAATCAATTGCTTTCCTTTTTTTGTAGTGATGAACCCGCTTAAAGCAATGTGGTTACTGAGGCTTCCTGTTTTAGCGTAAATGCGGCCTGCGTAATTTTTATAATAATTACTGATAGTGCCTGTACCACCGGTTTCCATGATGTTTGTGATACGGTTCCAGCTGAATTCGTTTTTCATTTTATTCAGGATGGTTACAAAGTCCTGCGGGGAAAATAAATTGTATCGGCTTAAACCGCTGCCATCTACCCATTTGGGTTTTTGAGGCAGATCATTCAAATCTGCTTTTAATAATGTATCAATGATCTTACCTGTGTTCATCATCGCCAAACGGTTATTGCTGATCATCAACAAACATTGTTCTGCAAAAAAATTATCGCTGCGGTGCATCATGATCTTTAATAAACTATCGGTGGGTAGTGAATGAAGTGTAACTACATCAGGCAAACGATCCATCTTGAAATGGGCAAGTTGTACTGTATTCTTCAGAGTATCATTCAATAGTTGAATTAATGCTGTATTTCCGGTTGTGAAAATCGGAATATCTGTTGCTGAAAATTTATTAACAGATGGTCTTAGCGAGAATCGGTTTGATCCAAAATCTCTTCTGATTGTAAAACCTCCCTTGGTATTTGTAACTGCATCTTCAACAGGTTTTTGGAAAAAAGAAGGTGTTGTTTTGAAACTTCCTTTTTGTGAAAAATTAACCACATTACCATAAATGGGCATCATACTTCTTTCGGCCATATAATCACTGTTATAATCATCCCATGCCCATCCGGAACCGAGGGCATTGTCTTTCCAGTTCTCATCCGTCAACAAAATTTTCTTTTGTTTTTTTAAGAAATCCAATATGGGTTGACTGGTAAAATCGGGATGCATAAAACTGGGGTCGCCATTGCCTTCCACTTCTATGGTGCCATTCCCTTTATCAACATATCTTATCCCAATCAGGCTATCACCCAGATATTTCATAGCGGCATAACAGGTAAATATTTTGGTATTACTGGCGGGAACAAAGAATTTATCTCCTTGAAAATTATACAGGTATTGCTGAGTAGATGGATCGTACAAACTGATACCCACGTGCGCCGGTAAAAAATCGGCATTGGTTAAGATATCCTGTTTTGCTTCTTTGGCAATCTGCTTTTGCATACTGCAGGAAGAAAAGAGTACCAACAAAGCGGTTAACGAATACAGCGATATGTTTATTTTTTTCATTCTGTTGAATTAGATACGATGTAATTTAGTCCATTCATCAATTTATACACGTTTGTTGACTGCGATTTATTAATTTGACATCCTCTAAAACTACATGAGATATGAAAATCAGATCAACTTCCCAACTATTGGCAACCAGCCTGCTGTTAATTGGCAGTTATGCAATTGCCAATACCCCTATTTCCAAACCTAAGGAAATAAAGAAATACATTAATAAATCAAATATGGACCTGAGTGTAAAACCGGGTAATAACTTTTATAATTATGCCAATGGCAATTGGGTAAAAAACAATCCGGTGCCTGCTTCAAAAACACGCTGGGGCAGCTTTGATGAATTGAGGGAAGAAAGTTCAAAACGTTTGCAAACACTTTTGGAAGATGCGGCTAAAAACACAAGTCGTGGACGTAAAACCCAGGTGATTGGCGATTTTTATTCGAGTGGCATGGATAGTGCTGCAATTGATGCAAAAGGTTATCAGCCTATTAAAGCAGATCTGGACAGACTAAACACAGTGAACAGTACGTCAGATCTTTTACGTGAGGTCATCAACCTGCGCGTGAACGGAATGGGAAGTGTTTTGTTTGGAACCGGTGTTGGTCCGGACAGAAAAAATGTAACTAAATACATTCCTTCAGTAAACCAGGGGGGTACCAGTTTACCGGATCGCGATTATTATTTGAAAGATGATACCAGAAGCACCACTATCCGCAACGCGTATAAAGTACATCTGCAAAAAATGTTTGCATTGGCAGGAGAAAATGCAGCAACTGCTTCTGCAAGCGCCTCGGCTGTTTTAAAAATAGAAACTGCGTTGGCAAAAGCGCAGATGAGCAGGATTGAAATGCGTAATCCCAATGCTACCTATAACAAATTTGCGGTTAAAAATTTCAATGATTCTACACCCAATATTGACTGGGTAAAATTTTTGAAAGATTGTAAAATTGAAGGCGCCGACAGCATGCTGGTAAGCAACCCTTCTTTTATGAAAAAAGTAAATGAGATGCTGGTTTCGGTTCCGGCAACTGAGTGGAGAAGTTATTTGAGATGGAATCTGATTAAAAGTGCCGCACCTTATTTAAGCAGCGATTTTGTAAAAGCGGATTTTGAATTCAACAGCGTACAAACCGGACAAAAAGTACAAACCCCACGCTGGCAGCGCATGAGCAGCCTGATTGATCGCATGTTGGGTGATATGGTGGGCGAATTGTATGTAGAAAAATATTTTAAACCCGAAGCCAAAGAATATATGGTGAAACTGGTTGATAACTTACAAAGCACATTTGCAGAAAGGATTAAACGTTTAGACTGGATGAGTGCAGAAACAAAAACCAAGGCTTTGGAGAAATTAAATGCCATTGCTAAAAAAATTGCTTACCCTGATAAGTGGAGAGAGTACGAAGGTATTACCGCATCAAAAGATAATTTTTATGCAAATGTGAGAAGTGCCAGTGTTTGGTTTTACAATAACAATGTAACCCGTATGGGCAAACCTGTTGACAGAAAAGAAATGGGCATGACCCCTCCTACTATTAATGCATCGTATAATCCATCTAATAACGACATTACTTTTCCGGCCGGTATTTTACAATTCCCATTCTTTGATTTTGGTGCAGATGATGCCGTGAACTATGGTGGAATTGCTGCAGTGATCGGTCATGAAATGACACATGGTTTTGATGATCAGGGCAGGCAGTTTGATGCCGTAGGAAATTTAAAAGACTGGTGGACAAAACCTGATGCCGATAAATTTAAAGGCAAGGCCAATGAAGTAATACAACAATACAATGCATTAACCGTATTGGATACTGTACATGTAAAAGGAGAATTAACTTTAGGAGAAAACCTTGCAGATCTTGGTGGTTTAAGCATGGCCTATGAAGCATTTACCAAAACAGAGCAGTTTAAAAAAGGAAAAAAGATAGACGGGTTTACGCCACAGCAACGTTTCTTTTTAAGCTGGGCGCAGATCTGGAGAAATAATATTTTACCGGAGTCGGCTGCACAATTAATTTTAACCGATCCACATTCGCCCGGCGAGCACCGTGCCAATGCTCCGGTTACCAATATTGATGCATGGTATGATGCCTTTAATATTAAGGCGAGTGACCAGATGTATAAACCAAAGGATCAGCGGACGAGGATTTGGTAATACCCCCCAGCCCCCTGAAGGGGGAGTTAATATTGTTTACAAACAAAGAAAAGCAGTTCAATTGATGAACTGCTTTTCTTTTATATCGTACTCATTACTTCAAATCATAAAAAGATTCCAAACACTGTAGAGTGTATCGTAACTCCCCCTTTAGGGGGTTGGGGGGTTAACTCCTCTCCACCGCCCTCAAATACCTCTCCGGTATTTCATTAGCCCCTGCAGTTAAATAATCATGATACGTGCAGGCGGCATATTTGCCATCATGCAACTGCATCCACCATCTTCCGGTGCGTTTGCTGCGGAGAAATACGGTATCTACTTCTGCAAATACAAGATTGAATTCATCAAACTCGCTGCGGTTATCCAATGAAGCTTCCTGTTTTCCTTTGTTAATGCCATCCATTACATACCAAAGCATGTGTGAGATCTGTTTGGAGGTAAGGTTGTGGCTATCCTGCTCGGGAATATATCCGTAAATACCAATGCTGGTGCAATTCTTACTCATTCCTGCATACTGCATCAGTGTGCAGGCTTCTTCACCATTAAAACCATTGGGGGTGATATAATTGGCAGGAGCATGTGCATTCTGAATAGCAGCGATATCAAAACTGAATAACTCGCTGTTGCGGATTGATGGTTCCATTTCTTCAATAGCTTCTTTTACTTTTCCAACACGAAAACAATCGAATCCGAGTTTATTAATGGTTTCCAGCATTTGCGGATGCATAAAATAACTCTGGAAGCCAATATGCGTATAATGTTTGAGGTGATTGGGCACACCGGTAAACATCTCAACTAAAAACTGGTCAGAGGGTAACACACTATCCATATCCAGATCAATTCGTGCGTCTACCGAAACCGCATCAATGATCTTGTTCATGGCACCATAGGCCTGGTATTGGGCAATTGTATTATCATGCGATCCGCCGATAATGATTACTTTTTTCCCTTGCTCTATCAGTTCCTGAACAACTGTGCGTAGTGCAGCATAACTATCCTGCAAAGTAGCGCCACATTTTACATTACCAAGATCGGCCACATTAACTTCTGTATGCCAGTGAAACAGTTTGTAGAATTCCGAGCGAATGGCATTGGGAGAACCTGTATTGGTGAACTGTACACCAGCCCCACGCATTTCTCCACAACCAATCAAAACCATGTCTGCATGGGTTATATCTGGAAAAGATTCGTCATATACAGCAATATGTGTACCCAGTTGCGTGTCTTTAAACCCCTCATCATTGGAGATCTGTGCAATATTTACCGGCTCTAAAAAATCAATCAACGATATTGTTTGTAACGACATGTTCAGTTATTTGCATTCATCTAACGGCAAAACGGCTTCTTTATTGTATTTAAATAGTAAACCTGACAGGTAATTTTCAATTGCAGACAGATGTAAAATAAATAGGGTGCCTTCGATGGTGCAGGTTTAATGTTTATTGAAGACTAAATAATTTTTCTGAATTGAAAGATCATTATTAAAAATGTTTTTACCCCATCAATGCAAGATATTTCTTTCTCACTACCACCTAAATGAAGAGCTTTAACAGGTGGTCCATTACCAATACTTTATTTACTTTTTCTCTTTTGCAACAAAGCTTCAAATGAAAATATTCAGTATATATTATTCAGGCTAAATACTTAAATCATACTTAATTATAACCTGTTTTTGTTTATTTAGTTCGATCCTGTATATCTTTAACATTCCCAAATGATTGCCTTCATTTTATAACCTTTTGTATTCAATTAATACCTACTCTTCCGGTAAAATATTTTACTATGTTACCCAATCAAACAGGACAAAGCAATCATTTAAACAAAATTACAGTAGCAGGATTACTGGTAACCTTGGGCATTATTTATGGTGACATTGGAACATCGCCTTTATATGTATTCCGTTCTATCATTGGTGACAGAAAAATTTCAGAGCAATTGGTGTATGGAGGAATATCCTGTGTGATATGGACGCTTACATTACAAACCACTTTTAAATACGTTTTACTTACCCTTCAGGCTGATAATAAAGGAGAAGGGGGCATTTTTTCATTGTATGCTTTGGTGAGGCGTTATGCAAAATGGCTGTATGTACCTGCTATTATTGGTGCGGCAACATTATTGGCAGACGGAATCATAACCCCGCCCATTTCTGTAGCATCTGCCATTGAAGGCTTAGGTGGATTACATGGATTGGAAACAACGATCGTACCAGGCAATAATCTTACTGTAGGTATTGTGATCGGTATCATTTCTTTATTGTTTTTCTTTCAACGATTTGGTACCAAGGTTGTTGGTTTTGCTTTTGGTCCAATCATGCTGATATGGTTTACCATGATCATGGTTTTGGGTAGCGTTCAGATATTCAGGTTACCGGAAATATTAAAATCTGTTAACCCCTATTATGCTTTTGATCTGCTGGTAAATTATCCCAAAGGATTCTGGTTACTGGGTGCGGTATTTTTATGTACCACCGGTGCAGAAGCTTTATACAGCGATCTGGGCCATTGCGGCAGAAAAAACATCCAGGTAAGCTGGGCATTTGTAAAGTTTACACTCATTATTAATTACATGGGGCAGGGTGCCTGGTTGCTATCTCACCACAGTGATACCTTAAATGGTCTTAACCCTTTTTATGAATTAATGCCACACTGGTTTCTGCTGGCAGGAGTAATAATTGCCACTTTCGCAACCATCATTGCCAGTCAGGCTTTGATCAGTGGTTCATTTACATTAATCAGTGAAGCCATCAGTATGAATTTCTGGCCAAGGGTTACTATCAAATATCCAACTGAAGTAAAAGGGCAAATTTATATACCCAGCCTTAACTGGATTTTATGGATCGGTTGTGTTGGTATGATGTTGTATTTCAGGGAAAGCGGCCATATGGAGGCAGCTTACGGTTTCTCCATTGTTATAGCTATGTTGATGACGACTATGCTGATGTCGGTATATATGCTCCGTGTGAAAAAATGGAATCTCAGTATTGTATCGATTGTTCTCTTAATTTTTATCACTGTTGAGATCGCATTCTTTATTGCCAACGTAGCCAAGATCAAACAAAGATGGATGTTCCTGTTCTTTGAAATAGGATTAATATTTGTGATGGTTGTATGGTTCAGAGCACGTAAAATAACCAATCGATATTTGCAATTTGTGAGGCTGGCAGATTATGTTCCGAGATTGCTTGACCTCAGTGTTGATAAAGATTTTCCCAAGTATGCCACACATCTTGTGTATTTGACAAAAGCAGATTTTGATGGGGAGATAGAAAGAAGGATCATGCATTCAATCCTTCACAGAAAACCCAAACGTGCGGAAGTGTATTGGTTTGTGCATATTGACAGAGCAGATGATCCCTACCGTATGGAATACAGTACCAAAGAATTAGTGCCTGGTAAGATCATACGGGTAGATTTTAAACTGGGTTTCAGGGTACAACCTAGGATCAATGTTTTATTTAAAAAGGTAATGCAGGAAATGTATGTTCACAAAGAGATATATGTTGAAAATAAATATGAAAGCCTTGAGCAAAAAACTTTTCATGCAGATATTACCTATGTAATCATAGAAACATTCCTTTCGGTAGAAAATGAATTCTCACTTAAGGAGGGTTTTATTATGGATTCATATTTCTCCATTAAAAACTTCTCTCAATCTGACCAGAAAGCTTTTGGTCTGGACAACGCAGCAACGGTAATTGAATCGGTACCACTGGTTATCAACCCTCAAACAAACCTGCCTTTAAAAAGAGTGGCAGATACGCACAAAATGTAGACACTATACTTTTTGTAATTCAAATGAAAAACGGCTACCCTGACCAATGGTACTGGTAGCCCAGATATGCCCGTTCTGGGCTTCAATAAATTCTTTGGAAATGGATAACCCCAATCCAGTTCCTATTCTTTCCTGAGTTCCGGGTACTTTGAAATAGCGGTCGAATATTTTAGGGATGTATTTTTCATCAATCCCTTTTCCCTGATCTGTTACGGAAAAAATAACTGATTGCTCATTGGGATAAACGGCCACTTCAATGGCGGAAGATTCTCCCGAATATTTGATTGCATTGGTAAGAAAATTGATTAATACCCAGGAAGTTTTCTCTGTATCGGCTACAACAGATGGCAGGTTTTCATTAATATTTTTTTTGATGCTAATATTTTTTTGCTGAGCCTGAAACAGAACAGCCTGTATAGCCTGTTCTACAATATCTCCTGGATTGGCCTGTTGCAGTTTTAATTGAAGATTACCCGTTTCTACCTGCGACATATTTAATAATTCGCCCGTGATCTTTAGTAACCGGTCTGAATCATCGGTAATGCTTTTGATCAGGTCCTGCTGTTCTGAATTAAGATCGCCAACGCGACTGTCGGTTAACAGTTTTGCACTCATTTTTATAGAAGAGATCGGTGTTTTTAATTCGTGAGATACTGTTGCAATAAAATTAGTTTTCGCTTCATTGAGTTCATGAAAAGGCGTGATGTTACGCAAAACAATCACTTTACCAATAATGGTTTCATTATCGGTAACATTCAATACATCTTTATTAAAATAACTTTCTTTGTCATCTGCAAATATCTTGAGTTCTTTTTTGTCCTCTCCCTGCAGCAGGTTGCGCATGAGGTCGTTTGTAAGGGCTATATCAGCAGCGTATCTTCCTGTAATGTTTGCTTCTTTTAATCCCAATAAATTTTGTGCCACTTCATTTAGAAACAGGATATTCCCTTTTCCATCAAGTCCGATAATGGCATCGCGCATTTGATTGATGATGGTTTCTATCCGGCTTTTCTCAAATTTTATTTTGGCAAGATTACTGTGTTCGTATTCGTCTAATTTTTCTGCCATCCCATTAAAGGCGTTTACCAATTCTCCAAACTCATCATTCTGTTTCAGGTAAATTCTCTTGGCATAATCTTTTTGGGCAATGGCACGGATACCATCATTCAGTAAACGAACTGGCGTTGCAATGATCTGCGGAAAATTTACAACAAAAGTAAAAGTAACCAACCCCAAAACAACAAAGATAATAGTGAGCCAAAGATTGGCATCTTCCGCTGTTTTTTTAGCAACTTCATTTTTACGTAGAATGGCTTGCTGGTTCAGATCATTGATCAAATATACGGATTGACGGATTTCCGGGTAATTTGAAGGATCTGACGGATTTGCCAGCAGCTCTTCAAAATTTTTACGAAGTTCTTTGGTAGCAAATCCTTCACCTGTTTCCGTAATATTATTTTCTTGTCGGGTAAGGTTATCATTAAAAAAAGTAACCGCTGATTTCTTAGCGGGAATATCTTCCAGTGCTTTCAGCATATTGTTGCAATACACCAGAGATTCATGATTATTCTTTAAAACCTTTTGCGAATCACTGCTTAACCGGTTAATATAAAAAATAGACAGTATGCCGAAACTGAGTATTACGACAAACAGGAAAGAAAGCCCGAAGCTTAATTTGGTTTTTAGTTTCATGGCCATATCAGGAAAGTATTACAATATCTATATCCGCTGCGGATAATTTAGTAAGTAACTGGTTAAACACTGCGGTATTCAATATCACATTAAAAAGATTGAGGTGTGGTTTACCAATGCAGATAGTGGTGATCTCTTTCTGTTCGGTTGCTTCAAAAATACCTTTGGCAATATTGCCACTTTTGATCCTTATTACTTCTGCACCCAACTCGGTTGCCAGTTTAAAGTTATTAATTAAATGACGTTGCGCCGCAAGTCCTATCTTGTCGCCTTCTTCTTTGGGTGTTTGCACATACAGCAGGTACCATTTGGAAGTATAATAAGAAGCCATTCTGGCCGTTTTGCGAATTACTTTCTTTGCAATTTCATGGTTACTGCTAATGCAGGCAAGAAAACGTTCCTGCCGTAAATGACTGTTGCGGGGCAATTCTGTTTCTATCTTTCGTTCTACCTGGCTGGCTACTTCTTTCAAAGCCAGTTCACGCAGTTGTAAAATTTTTTCGCTTTGAAAAAAGTTCTTTAATGAGATTTCAATTTTATCCGGCGTATAAATTTTACCTTCTTTTAAACGGATGATCAGTTCATCAGCAGTAAGATCAATATTCACTACTTCATCGGCCTGTTGTAAAACACTGTCGGGAATACGCTCAGCTACATCAACACCTGTGATGGCTTTTACTTCCGTATTCAGGCTTTCTATGTGTTGGATGTTTACTGCACTGATCACATTAATACCTGCATCCAAAATATCCATTACATCCTGCCAGCGTTTTTCATTCTGACTTCCTTCAATATTAGTGTGTGCCAGTTCATCAATAATTACTACTTCCGGATGGAGGTTGAGGATAGCCTGTACATCCAACTCTTCCAATTCTTTTCCTTTATAAAATAATTTTCTTCTCGGTATCACAGGCAGGCCATCCAGTAAACTGTGTGTTTCTTTGCGGTTATGGGTTTCAATATATCCGATTTTGATATCAACGCCATTTCTCAACAATGCATGAGCTTCCTGCAGCATGCGGTAGGTTTTACCTACACCGGCACTCATACCCATATAAATTTTAAACTTGCCCCGTCTTGATTTACGGATGAGGTTTAAAAAATGTTCGGCATTATTTTTAATTTCTACGGGCATCGCTTTTGTTTATGCCATTGTACCCTGTGATCATTCACAAGGTACGCCGGCAAGGGTTGCTGATTAACTATTTTAGTTTGTCTAGTTCAATATTTAATTGCAATACATTTATTTTTACTGTTCCCAATAATCCCAGTAATGGTTTTTGTATTTGTTGTGTTACCAATGCTTTGATTTTTTCTTCTGACAAATTTCTTGTTTTGGCAATTCTCGCTGACTGTACCATTGCCCCTTCTACAGAAATATCGGGATCCAAACCACTGCCCGAAGCGGTTACCAGTTCAGAAGGGATATTTCCCTTTTGTACGGAAGGGTTATGTACTAAAAAACTATCCACCCTGTTTTGTACCTCTTTTAAATAATCAGGATTAGATGGCCCTTTGTTACTGCCTGATGATCCGGCAGCATTATAACCGGCTGCTGAAGGACGGCCATTGAAATATGTATCCTGCGTAAAGCTTTGCCCCTCTAAAGCATAGCCTTTTATTTTACCATTAATGGTAATGGTTTGTCCTTCACCCTTATTGGGCGCAGCTTGTGCAATACCAAGGATAAGTAAAGAATATGCCCCACAGAAAATAACCACACAAAGCAGTGTGAGTTTGATAGCGGGAAGAATATGTTGTTTCATAAAAAATAATTTAATGTTTGTAACAGATCTTAAAACCAAATAGATACCAGCATGTCAATTAATTTGATACCGATGAAAGGAATGATCACACCCCCTAATCCATAGATCAATAAATTTCTTCTTAACAAAGCGCTTGCCCCGATGGGTTTATACGCCACCCCTCTTAATGCCAGAGGAATTAATAATGGTATGATGATCGCATTAAAGATCACCGCAGAAAGTATCGCACTTTCGGGGCTGTGCAAATGCATAATATTCATGCCCTGCAAACTTGGCATGGAGGCAATAAATAAAGCCGGAACGATTGCAAAATATTTAGCCACATCATTCGCAATGGAAAAAGTAGTGAGCGTTCCCCTGGTCATTAATAACTGTTTACCAATTTCAACGATCTCAATCAATTTAGTAGGATCATTATCAAGGTCAACCATATTACCTGCTTCTTTAGCTGCAGCAGTTCCGCTGTTCATGGCAACACCAACATCGGCTTGCGCAAGCGCGGGTGCATCATTTGTACCATCGCCCATCATCGCAACTAATTTGCCGCCTTGTTGTTCCTGTTTGATATAATTCATTTTATCCTCAGGTTTGGCTTCGGCAATAAAATCATCAACACCTGCTTTTTCTGCAATAAATTTTGCAGTTAATGGATTATCGCCGGTTACCATCACTGTTTTCACCCCCATTTTTCTGAGGCGTTCAAAACGCTCCTGTATACCGGGTTTGATGATATCCTGTAATTCAATTACGCCGAGTACGGCTTCATTACGACTTACCACCAAAGGAGTTCCACCCATAGAAGAAATAACTTTTACCTGTTCCGCAGTTTCTTCCGGAAATGGATTGCCGGCTTTGGCAACTATATTTCTAATTGAATCAAATGCTCCTTTTCTAATGCGGATACCCCCCTTCATATCAATACCACTGCTTCTGGTTTCGGCTGTGAATTCGATAAACCTTGCCCCATCAACATTAAAGGAATTTTTATTGAGGTTAGCCAGTTCAATGATCGATTTTCCTTCCGGTGTTTCATCAGCTAATGAAGAAAGCACACAGGCTTCTGTAAAATTTTTTTCATCAATACCATTTGCCGGGTAAAAATGTGTGGCTTTTCGGTTACCAATGGTGATGGTACCTGTTTTATCCAACAACAATGTATCCAGATCGCCTGCTGTTTCAACTGCCTTACCACTTTTTGTGATCACATTAGCACGCAAGGCACGATCCATACCGGCAATACCAATGGCACTTAATAAACCACCAATGGTAGTTGGTATCAGGCAAACAAATAAAGAAATAAATGCGGCAATGGTGATCGGCGTTTTTGCATAATCGCCAAAAGGTTTTAGTGTAACACATACGATAATGAATACCAGTGTAAAACCTGCCAATAAAATAGTTAATGCAATTTCATTCGGGGTTTTCTGGCGGCTGGCACCTTCTACCAACGCGATCATTTTATCCAGAAAACTTTCGCCTGGCTCAGTAGTTACTTTTACTTTTATATGGTCGCTTAATACTTTGGTACCACCGGTTACAGAACTTTTATCACCGCCTGATTCGCGTATCACGGGTGCAGATTCGCCGGTAATGGCACTTTCATCGATGGTGGCAATTCCTTCAATGATTTCACCGTCCATAGGAATGGTATCGCCAGTTTCGCAAAGAAATACATCGCCTTTTTTAAGTTGTGAAGAAGAAACGATCTTGATCTCGTTTACAAACATTTCGCCCACAGACTGTATCCACTTGGCAGGTGTTTCTTCTCTGGTTTTACGAAGACTGTCTGCCTGTGCTTTACCTCTTGCTTCAGCAATGGCTTCAGCAAAATTGGCAAATAATAAAGTGATGAATAATACGCCGGTGACAATAAGATTGTAAATAAGGCTACCCT
Source organism: Chitinophagaceae bacterium (assembly GCA_947372235.1). GTDB lineage: Bacteria > Bacteroidota > Bacteroidia > Chitinophagales > Chitinophagaceae > Sediminibacterium. Next base: position 15,249 of record CANBSW010000049.1, read on the forward strand.
GTTTTGTTTCGCCGCATAGTATCCAGATACATACTCCGAGCATAACGGCTGTTCCTATTTCCACTGTAAACATTACAGGGTTGCGGAACATGATCCTTGGATTGAGTTTACTGAAAGATTGTTTAAGCGCTTCTTTCACCAGTTTTGATTCGAAAAGTTTATTTGAAGTAGTTGACATACATTATTTTTTATTGGTGAAGACCAAAATATTCAGCGATTGGTCCTAGTGATAAAGCCGGGAAGAAGGATAATGCAGCTATGATGAAAATAACCGCGAATATCATGATCCCGAATGTGCCGGTATCTGTTTTTAAAGTGCCCGCTGTTTCAGGTACATATTTTTTGTTGGCCAGAATACCTGCGATTGCCACCGGACCGATGATTGGTAAGAACCTTGCGAGCAACATAATAATACCGCAACTTATATTCCACCATTGTGTATTATCTCCAAGGCCTTCAAAACCACTTCCATTATTGGCAGATGAAGATGTGTACTCGTACAACATTTCACTAAAGCCATGGTTACCCGGATTATTTAACCAGGATGCATATGCTGTTGGATTGTGAGAGAAGAGATAACTGGCTAATGCTGTGCCAACCAATATCAAAAACGGATGCAGTAATGCAATGATGGCTGCTATCTTCATTTCTTTCGCTTCTATCTTTTTACCCATAAACTCAGGTGTACGGCCCACCATCAAACCACTGATAAATACTGCGATGATGATAAAAATGTAGAAATTTAAAAAGCCAACCCCAACACCACCATAAAATGAATTCACCATCATACCCAACAAACAGAACATTCCGGTAAGCGGCGTAAAACTATCATGCATGGCATTTACAGATCCATTAGAAGTAACGGTTGTGGTAATACCCCAGTAGGCTGAAGCGGCGGAACCAAAACGAACTTCTTTTCCTTCCATACTGCCAAGGTTTTGTGCAATACCCATTTGGGTAATGGCAGGATTACCTTTCATTTCTAAATAAATGGATGGAATTACAAAAAGTAAAAAGCCAATGGTCATAATCCCAAATACCATCCAGGCAAAACGTTTTCTGCGAATTATATAACCCAGAGTGAAGATCATGGCAATGGGTATCAGAATGATACATACGTCTTCAATGATATTGGTAAAGTAACTCGGGTTCTCTAAAGGATGTGCCGAGTTGGCTCCAAAAAATCCTCCACCATTGGTACCAAGTTGTTTGATAGCTACCATGGCAGCTGCGGGGCCGCGACTCACATTCACGGTATCACCCTGCATGGAAATGAATTGATCTTTCCCTTTAAAGGTCATTGGTGTACCGTTAAAAGCAAGTATTACTGCCACTACAATAGAAATAGGCAATAAGATCCTTGTTAAAGATTTGATGAAGAAATTATAAAAATTACCCAGCTTATCCGTAGTCTTTTCTTTCATTGCCGTAAATACAACAACACAGGCAGCCATACCGGCAGCAGCACTGATAAATTGAAACAACATCAATATCAATTGCCCTAAATACGATACGCCGCTTTCGCCTGAATAGTGTTGGAGATTTGTGTTGGATATAAAACTGACTGAGGTATTAAAAGCCAGATCAGCTGTCATAGATGGATTCGCATCCGGATTCAATGGTAAAGAGCCCTGCATCATTAGCACCAGCATTGAAAATAGAAACCACACAAAGTTAATTGTGAGCAAAGCAACCAGGTGTTGCTTCCAGTTCATTTCTTTTTCGGGCTTTATGCCCCCTGCTTTAAAAAATAATTTATCTAATGGATTTAATAATCCGTCGAGCCAGGTTTTGTGCCCACTATATACTTTACCCATATACCTGCCTAGTGGAATGGCGAGTAATACAGTAAGCAAAAACATGAGGGCAACGCCAAAAATTTCTGTATTCATTTGAGTGATAAATTTTAAGTGATAAGTTGTAGGTAGGTATTAAGTTGTATTACTTATAACTTAATACTTAGAACCTAGAACTTCTCCGGTTTTACTAATACATAACAGATATAACAAAACACCAGTATGGAAATGATAAATAGAGCGATCATAGTTGTAGGTTTTAAAGTTGTAAGTGATAATTAATAAGTAGTAAGTGACTTTTACTTATCACTTACTACTTATTAATTAATACCCTCATATTTTTTCGAAAAAATCAATGGATTTGAAAAACAATGCAAAACCAATAAGGCCTGCAACAATGAGAATAGCGGTTAGCATAATGATTAGTTTAATATTCTGTAAATAATCCCGATCATGGCCAGGAATAAATAAATGGAAACCAGCACCGTAAAGGGACCTGGTTTCGTAACTGTTATTGGTAGCCGGGGTTTAAAATGTTTCATCGGCTACTATATGCCAAATGCTGTGCCCGATGGGGTGAATGGGCAATGGTGAATGGTGAATGTATTGCAGTGATTGAGTTGCAGGCGATTTCAATTTTTTATTTGATGAACCGGACAAATAAAAAACCCTTCCGTTTTGGAAGGGTGTGTGTCAAAATGGTAGGTTTTTTCAACGCAGAGATGCTGGGGGGCAGAGTTTACGCAGAGTCGTTCTTCTCTGCGTAAACTCTGCGAACTCATGTTCTCTACGGTGAATTAAAAATTCCGAATATTAGTATGTGAGAGATAAAAGTGGCGATTTAGAGAATCTTATACTCTTCAATTTTCCTGTACAAAGTAGTTAACCCAATATTGAGTAACCGCGCAGTTTCGGTTTTATTTCCTTTGGTATGATTCAATACCCTTTGAATATGCAATTTTTCAACACTGGTCAGATCAAAAGCAGAGAGTGTTTGTGAATGTTGGTAACTGGTTTGCAGTTCGAGGGGAAGGTTTAATAATGTTAGTTGTGGTCCATCAGCCAATATTACGGCACGTTCCATTACATTTTTCAGTTCACGGATATTCCCTTTCCAATCATGTTGTTGTAAATGGCCAAGAAAATCTTTGTCCATCCCTCTCAATCGCTGGTTGGTTTTTTTGGCAAAAACATTCAGAAAATATTCTGCCAGTACAGGAATATCTTTTTTTCTATCCCGTAAAGCCGGAAGTGTGATACTGAAAACATTTAGCCGGTAATAAAGGTCTTCTCTAAATTTTCCTTCTTTAATTTCATCCTGCAGGTTGCGGTTGGTGGCTGCAATTATTCGAACATCAACTTTGGTTGATTTGGTATCACCTACTTTAATGAATTCACTATTTTCAAGAACGCGAAGCAGCTTAGCCTGTAATTCAACCGGCATTTCACCAATCTCATCCAAAAATAATGTGCCGCTATTGGCTTCTTCTATCAGTCCTTGTTTGTCTTTAACAGCACCCGTAAATGCGCCGGCTTTGTGGCCAAAGATCTCACTTTCCAATAATTCTTTTCCAAATGCACTACAGTTAAGTGCCATAAAAGGTTTGCCGTTTCTTTTACTGCCGCTGTGTATAGCCTGAGCAAATACTTCTTTACCGGTTCCGGTTTCGCCCAGCAATAAAACATTGGCATGGGTAGGTGCCACTTTTTTTGCCAGCATTACCGCTTCTGTTATTAGTGGTGAATTGCCAAGGATACTTTCAAAACCATATTGTTTGCCAACCTGCTTTTCTAACTGTGCCACTCTTTTTTGAAGACTAACTTTTTCGAGTGCTTTATTTAATAAGGGAATAATCTTTTCATTGTCATCACCTTTGGTAATATAGTCGAATGCACCATTCTTCATTGCCTGTACTCCATCGGCAATATTTCCATAGGCCGTAAGCAGAATAATTTCAAGCAGGGGATATTGAAGTTTGATCTCTTTTGTAATAGTTACCCCGTTTCCATCAGGCAGTTTAACATCGCAAAGCAAAACATCAACGGCTTCTTTTTGTAAGATCTTCAACCCGGCTTTTACGGTTCCGGCTTCCAGTACAGTAAACCCTTCCAGCGAAATGATACGGCTTAGCAGCGACCGCAATTTCTCCTCATCATCAATAATCAGAACAGTGTTCATGTAAATGAATTGTAACCTAAAGATAGTTAGTGGAAATGTATTCTGCCGTCAAACTCAGAAAACCCCTTAATCCAAATACTTATATCCTACACCTCTTACAGAATGAAAATGTTTGGGGCTGCGGCTGTCTTCTTCAAAATATTTACGGAAACTGAGAATGAAGTTATCAATGGTACGGGTTGTAGGATATACATTGTAGCCCCAAACCATTTGCAGTATTTTTTCGCGGGTTACCACATCGCCTTTATTTTCTATGAGCAGTTTGAGCAGCATGGCTTCTTTCTTACTCAATTCAACCTGTTGGCCATTCCAGGTACTGGCTGTCTGTGCTTTAAAATCGATCCTGTTATTGCCAAACTCAAATGCATCACCTACACTTTCTTTCACCTGCATTTTTTTGCTCTTGTCTATCAGCTTATCAACGCGAAGCAATAATTCTTCCAGATTAAAGGGTTTGGTAAGATAATCGTCAGCACCTTTTTTTAATCCCAATACCCTGTCGTAGCTGCTGTTTTTTGCACTCAATATTAAAATAGGGACATCGTTATTATTTACTCTGATCGTTTCGGTAATACTGATCCCATCTATATCCGGTAACATAATGTCCATAATGATGAGATCTAAATATTCATTTCCGATCTTCTTAAGCGCTTCATTTCCTGCAAAAGCGGATACCACTTCATATCCTTCCATTTCAAGATTCAGCTTCAACGCTTCATGAAGGTTTTCCTCATCTTCCACCAATAATATCGTTGCCTTTGTTTCTTTCATGCCAGATTAAATGTGGCTGTAAAGCTACTGCCTGTGGGTGTATTGTCTGTCACAGAAATGTAGCCTTTATGCTTTTCCACGATCCTTTTACAAAGATATAGCCCTAAACCGGTCCCTTTTGTCTTACGCGTACTCTCATCGCCACTTCGATAGAATTTCTCAAACACTTTTTTCTTCTCGTTATCTGCAATACCGGGCCCTTCATCACTCACACACAATTTTATCTTTTGTCCGGTTTCAGCAAGTGCCACACTAATGGGTAATTCTTTGGGGGAATATTTCAAGGCATTTTCGATCAGGTTATTGACCAGCATCTGTAACAACAAGGTTTCACCATTCAGGTAAATACTTTCTGAGATATCTTCAAGGATCTGTCTTTGTGGAAACCGGTTTTTATAATCATCCACACAACCTTCCACCAGATCTGTGAAATTGATCTCTTCATTATTTGAGCGATAAGCTCCTGCATCTAACTGCGATGCAAATAAGATATTATTACAAAGGGTATTTAAACGATTGGCTTCCTGTAATGTATTGCTGATGAGTTTCTGTTGTTTATCCTCATCCAGTTTTCTTTTTTGTAAAGTTTCCAGATTTAATTGTGCAATGGCAATGGGCGTTTTTAATTCGTGGGTTATAGCCATCATAAAATTCTGCTGCTGCTGCGAAAGCTTTAGCTGCTTGCGTGTTGCACGAAAAACAAACACAGCACCCAATAAGGTTAAAGCAAGAAAGGTTAGTCCCTCGCCCACATATTGAGCAGTCTTTATTTTCTTAGCCTGATCTATTATCTTTGCTTTCTCAAAATAAGCAGGGTCATCTTTTTTAATTTCACTCAACCTGATATTGGTAATGTCCTGATTCTGTTTTTCCAATGCAATAAACCACCAGAACAATGCAGCCACCATATAAGTAAGTAATATCCAGTAAACCATGGATACCACTTCTAATTTTTGTGGTTTGTAAACGGGCCTCATGGTTTTACTTTTTCAACGCGGATGCCGGCATTTAAGACAAACTGAAGCGGCTCTTCCCGCATATTTTGTTGCAACGCAAATGTGTAATTGCCTTTTTTGAGTTTGATCGGAAAGAGGGTAATTCTTGCACGATGATCAAATACATCATCCATCCCTGTACCCAGCCAGCCTTTTTTATTATCGGCCAGGGTTACATTTACCAATTGTTTCTTTTCAGTTTCGCCCGGAGCTTTGGTAACAATATTTAACCAGATATTATTAAAGTGATAGGCATCTTCATGACGAACAATCACATAAATATTATAGGCTGATGCTGTATCGGTGATGGTAAAATTAAAAACAGGCTTATCATTGCTTTTCCACTCGTGATCGGGGAATGACACGTTTTTTTCATACACATCCAAAGTACCGCACCCGGCCAGTAAACATAGTATAGCAATATATCCTGAGAACTTTTTCAAAACTGATGGTTTTGGCAAAGATAGAGAGAAAGCTTTTAGCTATTAGCTACAAGCTGCCAGCAATTGTATTTTGCAAAAGATTTCACATTAATAAAGATCTTTCCCCCATGCAGCTAAAGGCGTGAAGCTAACAGCCCCCTACAATACATTCAAAATCTGTTCTTTCGCCTTTTCCAGTTCATCTTTCATCAATATCACCGCTTTCTGGATATTTGAATCGTAGGCTTTTGAACCCATGGTATTGATCTCGCGGCCAAATTCCTGCAATATGAATGAGAGTTTCTTTCCTTTGCTGGTTTCTTTTTCGGAAAGAATAGAACGGAAATAATCGCAATGGTTCTTCAATCTCACCTGCTCTTCACTAATGTCTATCTTCTCAATATAATAAATCAGTTCCTGCTCAAGGCGGTTGGCATCATAACTTTCTTTTCCTACGTTTTCTTCAAGCACTTTTACCAGTCCGTCTTTCATTTTGGTTCTGCGTAAGGGCTCCAGCTCTGCTACCTGTAACTGGTTGGTTTCAATATTGGAAACACGTAGTAAAAGATCCGTCTCAATAGATTTTCCTTCATCCATACGATGGTTATTCAATTGGGAGATGGCTTCTTTCAACACTTTTTCAAAACATTTCCATTCCTCATCACTCAGCATTTCAGTTGATGGAGTGATCACATCAGGTAATTTTAAAATAGTACTGAGAATATCGCCTGTTTGAAGATTCAATTCATTGGCCAGTTGTGCAACTGGTTCAAAATAAGCTTTGGCAAGATCTGTATTAATAGATACGGGCTTACTTGCACCGTTTTGTTTGATATTGATATTACATTCCACACTGCCTCTCTGTAATCCTTCATTCAATGCATTTCTGATCTCAAACTCAAAAGGTTTTAATAATGATGGGATGTTCAACCTTAGATCGAACTGTTTCCCGTTAAGTGAACGTACTTCTACTAAATAGGTTTTGTCTGCAAGTGTTTGTTCCGCCCTTCCGTAACCGGTCATTGAATGTAGCATAGTTAAAGCAATTTGAAAATTTGAGGATTTGAAAATTTGAAAATGGTCATGCGGAAGAATTTGTTACATGGCTGTTTGTAAATGTAACTGAATATAGGATGAAAATGCATAAATGACAAAGTGTTTGTGAACCTATGCTTATAGTAATTTTCAAATTACTTAAAAATCGATCCCTATCCATTTCCGCTTACTCTTCTCGTATTTTTCAAAATTGAATTTATATAGTTTCCCCGGTCTGTGTGGAACATCCTGTTCCATTTCATTAATATCGATCAGCAGATCCATGGAAGCAAATTTTTTGCGAAAATTTCTTCTATCAAGCGCTACTCCCAATATTGCTTCATACAGATTCTGCAATTCACGCAAAGAGAATTTATCAGGCAACAAATTGAAACCCAGCGGATGTTCCTGTATCCTTTTCTGTAACCATGCATAACAGGCATCCACAATTTCCCTGTGATCGAAAGCCATTTCGTCCAGCGATGATACCGAATGCCAATGCAGATCGTTATCATGGATCTTTAATTCATGGTGGTTTATATTCAGCAATGAACAATAGGCAATGGTAATTACCCTGCCACCCGGGTGACGGCCGGGATGGCCAAAAGCACGAACCTGGTCAAGAAACACATCGTTCATTCCCGTTCTTTCTTTCAGGATACGGTAAGCAGCATCTTCCAGCTCTTCGTTATCATTTACAAAATCGCCCAACAGCGAAAGTTTGCCATCAAATATTTCCAGATCACTCTTAATGAGCAGGACTTTAAGCTTATTTTCTTCAAATCCAAAAATGGCACAGTCTATTGTAAGTGGTACTGTGGGATAAGAGCGAACCAGTTCTGCAGCATTTTTGATCAATTTTGCTTCATCTGAACCGGGTACAATATTCTTTTTCGTCATGGTTGTCTATTAACGCTACAGGGCTTTGCCCATTGGTTTGGCTGGCGACAAGATACAAAGTTTAAGAATTGCGCGTGTAATTTTAGTTGCAGTTTCTCTATAAAGGGGTAAGCACTTAACTTTATCAGCCAATACTGCATTATGTACCAACCGGAACAAATTCAACAGTTTCAGAAACATTCCATGGAATTCCTTGCCCTGATTAATGTCAACAAGGATCTTGTGTGCCCTGAACGGATCGATCTTTTAAAAGAAGTACTTCGTTTTCATGAATACAGGTATTATGTAATGAGTGAGCCTTTGGTTTCTGATTTTGAATATGATCAGTTGTATCAATTTTTACAGCGAACTGAAAAAGAGAATCCCGAACTCATTACTTCAGATTCTCCAACTCAAAGGGTTGGCAGCAGCCTGAACCAGAACTTTATTACCGTACAACACCTGGTTCCAATGCTGAGTCTGGATAACAGTTACAATGCAGAAGACCTAACCGATTTTGACAGAAAAGCCCGCGAACTAAGCGGATTAGAAACCATTGAATACTGTATAGAGCCCAAATTTGACGGTGCCAGTATTTCGCTGATCTATGAGAATGATATGCTGGTAAGGGCCACAACAAGAGGTGATGGTGTTGAGGGAGAAGATATTACCACCAATATTAAACAGATCCGTTCCATCCCATTATCAGCACTATTTTCGAAATATGGTATTAAGCAGATAGAGATCCGTGGTGAGATCATCATGAGCAAACAATCATTTACGAGATACAATGAACAACTGGTTGCACAAAACCTTGCACCATTGGCCAATCCACGCAATGCAGCATCGGGCAGCTTGCGCATGAAGGACCCGAAAGAAGTGGCAAATAGAAATCTGGATGCGTTCCTGTATCATGTGAGTTATGTGTTGTTGGACGACAGACGACAGACGACAGACGGCCAGCCATTAAGTACACATAGCGGTTCATTGCAATTGTTATGGGATCTTGGATTTCGTTCACCTCAGAAAGAAAAAAGAGTGGTGCAAGGCATTCAACCTGTGATTGATTATTGTCTGAATTTTGAAGCGGGTCGCGATAACCTTCCTTATGAAATTGATGGGATGGTGGTGAAAGTGAATGATATAACGCTGCAAGAAAAACTGGGCATGACCTCACACCACCCACGTTGGGCAATTGCATTTAAATTCAAGGCAAGACAGGCAACTACCCGATTAAGGGCCATTGAATTTCAGGTAGGAAGAACGGGAGCAGTAACGCCGGTGGCAAAATTAGATCCTGTGTATTTGGGTGGAGTAACAGTATCCAGTATTTCGGTACATAATGAAGAATATATCAAAGAGAAAGACCTGAAAATTGGAGATAGTGTTTTGATAGAAAGAGCGGGTGATGTAATTCCTCAAATTGTAAAATCGTTACCCGAACTGCGTGATGGAACGGAAGATGAAATCTTGTTTCCCAAACAATGTCCGGTTTGTAAAAGCGAATTATTTAAAGAAGAGACCGAAGCCGTATGGCGTTGCATCAATATTGAATGTGAAGCACAGGTGGTAGAAAAGATGATCCATTTTGTAAGTAAGGATGCAATGGATATTAAAAGTTTTGGTGAAGCCAATGTTCGTAAATTTTATGAGATGGGATTATTGAAAGATATTCCCGGTATTTACGAATTGGCCTATGAGCAGATTGGCGGATTGGAAGGTTTTGGAAAAAAGAGTTTAGAAAATTTACAATCAGCCATTGAAGCTTCCAAACAACAACCGCTCCATCGTTTGATCTATGCACTGGGTATCCGTTTTGTTGGCGAAACAACTGCCAAAACATTGGCCAATGCGGTAGAACATGTATTCGATTTTACAAAGAAACCCGAAGAAGAATTATTGTTACTGGAAGATGTGGGTGTGAAAGTTGCAAAAAGCATTCACCAGTTTTTTATGAATGAACAGAATATTGAAATGTTGCACAAACTGCAATCACTGGGTATTCAGTTAAAAAACGAAAAAAAGGAGACGGTTGCCAGCACTGCCCTACAAGGACAAACCTTTCTCTTCACCGGCACCCTCAATAAACTTAAACGCAGCGAAGCAGAAGCATTGGCAGAACAAAACGGCGGGCAGATCGTTAGTGGGGTAAGCAGTAAACTGAATTACCTGGTGGTGGGTGAAGATGCGGGGAGTAAATTAGAAAAAGCGAAAAAAATAAATACCATTAAGATCATTTCGGAGGATGAGTTTTTGCAACTAGTATCACCCGAATAAAAACTGCGCCCTTGCGCCTTTGCGTGCAAATTTCTCTCGCAAAGGCGCAAGGGCGCAGTTTGGATTGTCTATAATTTAAACTCTATGCTACAACCAACAACACTCAAGTTTTTAAAGGATTTAAAGAAAAACAATACCCGCGAATGGTTTGAGAAAAACCGTAAAGTATACGAAGCCGCCAAAGAAGATATGGCTAACCTCATTAACCAGGTAATTGCCCAGTTTGGAAAGAAAGACACAACGATTGCCTCTCTTACCGCCAAAGAATGTGTGTACCGCATTAACCGCGATGTTCGTTTTAGTAAGAATAAAGCACCTTATAAAAACAATATGGCGGCAAGCCTGATTAGTGGCGGCAAAAAATCAATTCTTGCCGGTTACTATATCCATATACAACCCGGTGGAGAAAGTATGATAGGCGGCGGAAGATATATGGTTGAAGCCGATCAACTCAAAAAGATCCGGCAGGAAATTGATTATTCCTGGGAAGAATTCAGCAAGATCATCCGCAGTAAAAAATTTGTGGGTTGTTATGGCGATCTGGAAAAAGGCGAAGGCATGTCGCTAACCCGCGAGCCCAAAGGGTATGAGAAAGATAATCCCGCAATAGAATATATCAAACTAAAAAGCTGGGTGGCCACTACCCCATTAACCGATGCTGATTTAACTTCAAAAGATCTGGTTAAAAAAATTACAACTGCAT
>CANBSW010000050.1 GCA_947372235.1 Chitinophagaceae bacterium
GTGTCTCTGTGGTTCAAATGAAACCACAGAGACACAGCGGCACGGAGAGACAGAGAGATTTAGATTGTGACTACACCAAAGCCATGGTTAAGTCCCGTAGAAACATCATAGATCATTTGAAGCCAGGCTTTACCATGGGTTGCGTAGGAGACAGAGAAATTATCAACCCTTTCCTGTAAGCTGTTATTTGGAAACAGGTCCTGCTTCAATTTTGTGATCTGATTTTTTTGTGTGTCGTATTTAAAACGTTCGGCACGTAATATTTTCTTTTCAAGTTCTGTGAGTTTTTTGAGGGCCTTTTTTTCTAATGCGATCAAATGTTCGGATAAAGTTTTATCTACCGCATCAGTGATTTTTCTTAATTGAGCATAATAATCATTTGCCTGCTGCAATTCTTTTGAAAGACTCAGCTGGTTCTCACTTTCACGTTTTACCAATGTATTGAGTAAAGTAAATCCATCCTGAAAAAAATCAGTTTCGGTAAAACCAAGTTGCTGTAGTTTAGCAGACTGTTCCTTTGTCGTTAATAAAAAAGAATTGCGCAACAACAAAACAGGATAGGGAATATTTACAGCAGCAAATACATTTTTCAATTCAAGCCAGTAAGCCAGTTCTCCTCCGCCCCCAATAAAAGCGATATTGGGCAAAACCGTTTCCTGAAAAGCTCCACGCAAAATCACATTCGCACTAAATCTTTCCGGATGATTTTCTAACTCGTTTAAAATCTCTTCCTTCGAAAATTCCAACCCCAAAGTTCGTACCTCGTACTTCGTATCTCTTACCTCAATCCTCTCCCGTTTATCAGCAATCAAATAAAATAAATTGATTTCCCTTCCGCCGGCCTGTACTTTATAATTTTGACCTAGTTTGCCAATTGTATCTGCAACAATAGCATGTGAAAACCCTTCTGTAAGTTCTTTGGTAACTACCGATTGAAAAGCAGTTTTCAATTTTGCATTATCAGGAACCAATACTACCAGTCCATATTCTCCAAACAATGCATTCACCAATTCAAGGGTTGCCTGTTGTATCAGTTTACCTTCTGTGTAGCATTGTTTGAAGAGATCAGTCAATTCATTTCCAAAAGGCAATACTCCTGTTTGACCGTGAATGGCATGTATGAGTTTGATCAAGGCCTTATCTATTTTCATCCTCCCTACTGCACCGGTTTGTTTGGTTTCCCAAATGAGTTTTTGTCCGCCAACATTTACAAAACCCAATTCTTCCAGATCTGCATCTTCACTGCCCATATAATAAACGGGAACAAATTTGTATTGGGGTAATTGCGATGATAATTCGTCTGCCAGTTTGATGGCATGAAAAATTTTATAGATAAAATATAAAGGGCCGGTAAAAATATTCGGTTGGTGTGCTGTGGTGATCGTAAATGTATTCGCTTCAGTAAGTGATTGAATATTTTTCGCGAGTTTTTCTGAAACGGTAATACCATTATATTGTTCACTCAATACTTCTGCCAATAAATGTCTGGGAGTATTGAAGGATTGTCTTGCTGCGATAGAATCCTGCAAGCCTTTCAGATTAGGTGAATGTTGGTAAAATGGTTGCAGCGTAGGTGATTGTGACAGATAATCTGAAACGATCTTCGAAAAATAGCCGGTGCTTTCGTATGGTAAGTAGTTAGCTGTCTGATCCATAATGATGGGTAAAAATACAATTTACTGGAAAGTATCGCGGATTTCACGGATTTTTTGTATGACTGGTAATCGTTTTACAATCATACTTATCATACAATAAATCCGTGTAATCTGCGCTAAAAACGATCCGGATCAAACGGAGCAATATTCATGCTAATCTTTTCTTCATTGATAATTTCGCTAACAATTTTTCCTGTGCCGGCACCCAAACTCAGTCCTACCATGGCATGCCCCGTTGCCATTACAACATTGTTCCATTTTTTAGTACGGCCAATATAGGGCAATCCGTCAGCCGAGCATGGTCTGTAACCGTACCATACTTTATCAATAGCAGGCATTGGAACTTTAAAATCGGGGTAAAAATTTGCTACTGCATTTAATACACCTTCCACACGACTCATTTTGGGAGGAGTATTTGTAGAGGTGATTTCCATTGTTCCGCCAAAACGGATTTTGTTACCATCCATAGGCGTAAGAGCCACACGGCCCTCGATCAAAACTGAGGGGTAATTGATCTTATAAGGTGAATCTTCCAATGTAACAGAATAACCTCTTCCGCCAACCAATGGAATTTTCACATTCATTTTTGATGCCACTTCTCTGCTCCAGGAACCGGATGCAATTACCACTGCATCAGCTTCGTAAGTGTTTGATATTGTTTTTACATGCGTGATTTTTCCACTGTTGTTCTCAAAACCGGTTACTTCTTCATTAGCCTGCAAACGAACTCCTTTTTGTTTCAGATCGGCCAATAATTGCTGCATCAATTTATTGGGATACAAATGAGCATCGCATTGAAAATGCACAGCACCCAATGCATTGATCCGTGTTTGCGGCTCAAGAGCAGCCAGTTGGTCTTTATCCAATAAAACTGTATCTGTTAAACCCAGTTCATGCGCTTTCTCCATTTGATGCTTAGCATGATCGCCTCCGGTTTGTGTTTGAAATATTTCGAGCAACCCTTTTTGTTGATAGGCAAATTGGAACTGTGGCAACTTTGCCCACTCTTCATATAATTTTTTACTGATAAAAGCGATATCCCTTAATGGAATGGCAGCACGCTCTACATGTTCAGGCGTAGCCGCTTTCATAAACTTCAATCCCCAATCTATCAAACTCCAGCTTAAACGGGGCTGCACATAAAAAGGACTTCGTGAATTTAACATCCATTTCAATCCCTGTTTTACAATACCGGGTGTAGCAAGTGGTACAAAGTGGCTGGGACAAACATATCCCGCATTTCCATAAGAGCAGTTTGACGACATATCTGTTTTATCGATCACAGTTACTTCGTGTCCGCTTTGGTGTAAATAATAGGCACTGCTTAACCCAATAATTCCGCCGCCGATAATGACTACTTTCATGGAAAAATAATTATTCCGCAAATTTCGGGGGAAATGAGTAGAGATGAGCAGTGAAATTGATGTATGATCAAAATAAACAGATTAATGACTTTTCTTGCATAGCGAATGACACATAAGTGGCTTAGAAAAAGGGAGATTTCATCAACCCGAAAAAAATGTATTACCCAATAACCACCCCTGATTATAATTTTTCTTTGAAAAATCATAATCGTCCCCTCCTTGAAAATAAGGGGAAATTTCGCTTTCCAGCTCTTGTCTCATTTAAATAACCTGAAATCCATAAGCATAGGGGTCATCGTTTTTATCGATCGAGATTGTATTGTAACCATAAATTCTTGCCCAGCCTTCCACACTTGGTATGATGGCGGGTCTATCTCCAACCATCGTTACTTTTTCTACCCTTCCCGTAAATTTGGAACCGATAATACTTTCATGAATAAAAGTATCTCCTTCTTTCAATTTGCCTTTTGCATACCATTGGGCCATGCGTGCAGAAGTGCCTGTGCCACAGGGTGAGCGGTCGATGGCTTTGTCTCCATAAAAAACTGCGTTACGGGCGGTTGAGGTTGGGTCTATTACCGCACCCGTCCACAAAATATGTGAGCAACCATTGATAGTTGGGTTATCGGGATGAATAAAGGAATATTTTTCGTTGATCCGTTTACGCAATTCTCTGGCCCATGCGATTAGCTGATCGGCAGCATAATGCTCTAATCCTGCAAAATTTTTTTGAACATCAACGATGGCATAAAAATTTCCTCCATAAGACACATCAACTACCAGTTCACCAAGATCAGGGCATTCAACTGTTAAGTTTTCTGCGGCAAGGTAGGCGGCAACATTGGTAAGTTTAACACTGGTTACTTTGCCACTCTCCTGTTTATATTCAATATTCACCAAGCCGGCCGGGGCTTCCATTTTTACTATACCGGGAGTTTTGGGTTTGATCAGCCCCTCTTCAATGGCAATGGTTATGGTGCCAATGGTTCCATGACCGCACATAGGAAGGCAGCCACTGGTTTCAATAAAAAGTACCGCTACATCATTATCAGGGTCGTGTGGGGCATAAAGAATACTTCCGCTCATCATATCATGGCCACGGGGTTCGAACATAAGGCCCTTCCTGATCCAGTCAAATTCCTTTAGAAAATGTTGTCTTTTCTCACTCATGGTATTCCCTTCCAGATCCGGGCCACCTTTTGCAACTACCCGAACCGGGTTTCCGCAGGTATGCGCATCGATACAATTGAATACAAACCCTTGCAAACCAGCAGGTTCCGAATTATATACCAAAGGCGAATTTGCCATTTATATAAACTTTAATGTTTTTTTTAAGTAGATTTTCTAACTTTGTAGTAATAAAACTACAAATCTCAGTTTAGATTGGAAACTTACGGAAAAATATTACTCATTGCTATGCCGGCATTTCTGGTGTTGATACTTATTGAAAAATGGTGGGGCTGGCGTAAGGGAAATGATACGGTTAGAAGTATTGATTCTATTTCAAGTTTAACTTCCGGGGTTACCAATTCTGTGAAAGATGTACTTGGTTTAAGCATTGCCATTATTGGCTATGGATGGATGGAAAAACATCTGGCCGTTACGCATATTCAATCTACTGCTGCTGTATATATCATTGCTTTTTTCTCACTCGACCTGATGGGCTATCTGGTTCACAGGATTGATCATGAATATAATTTTTTCTGGAATAGTCATGTTGTTCATCACAGCAGTGAGGATTATAATCTTGCCTGTGCCCTGCGCCAAAGCATCTCTTCTATTGTAAGAATATTTACGATTTTTCTTTTACCTGCGGCACTGTTAGGCGTTCCCGGAAAAGTAATTGCTATTGTGGCACCACTGCATTTGTTTGCACAGTTCTGGTACCATACGCAGCATATTGATAAATTGGGATTTTTAGAGAAGATCATTGTAACCCCTTCCCATCATCGTGTTCACCATGCGATCAATAAGGAGTATATGGATAAAAATTATGGGCAGATCTTTATATTCTGGGATAAATGGTTTGGTACTTTTCAGGAAGAATTGCCTGATGTTAAAGCTGTTTACGGAATAACACGACCCGTTAGAACATGGAACCCCATCAAGATCAATTTCATGCATATGGCTTTACTGATCAAAGATGCATGGCATACACAAAACACCAAAGACAAATTTCGCATCTGGCTCATGCCCACAGGATGGCGCCCTGCTGATGTTGCTGAAAAATATCCGGTTTACAAAATTGAGGATGTATACAATTTTCAAAAATACGAAACGTTTAGCACCCCTCTTTTTTTAACATGGGCCTGGTCTCAATTATTTATTCTGTTATTGTTTGTTAGTTATTTATTTGCCAACATTTCAGAAATAGGCACACCTGGAATATTTGTATATGGTGGATTCATTTTTATATACGTATATGCATTTACAGAATTGCTTGGTCGAAGTCCTTATGGTTGTTTATGGGAGCTTGCAAAAAACATATACGGCATTGCTGCTGTTTTCTACCTTGGCGATTGGTTTGGAATGAACCGATACAATGAGATCTCCAATTTTATTATGATCCCCTACTTTTTAGTTTCCGCAACGTTGGGATTTGTCATGTATTTGCTGGGAAAGAGGTGTAGTATTTTGGTTAACCGGAATTAAGCCGGTTAAAATAGTTAAAGAGGATTTGTTTAAATTCAATCAAAAGGGTTTTTATAATCCTTTTTCTTTATTTGCTTTCAGGCTTTGGAACATAGCAACTGCATCCTGTCCATGACAAAGTGCTGTAATTACAGTCGCCATTCTTTTAGCCACAGCAGCTTCTCCTTTTACACCACCCATCCATTTAATAAAATAATTTCGATGAGAGGGTTTTAACTGATCGTAAAACAATTTTGCTGAAGGCTCATCCTCCAGGCATTCAAAAAATCCGGGAGGTGGTTCCAATGGTTTATCATCAACAGATAAATGAACCTGTAACATAGAGCCTTTCTTCTTAAGTGTCCCTTTTCGCATGGCAGCATTCAATGGCAAGATAAACTTTCCTCCGCCCATGGGGAGTAATGCAACTGCTTTAATGGCAAACGTATCCAGTTTGCCTTTTACCCGAAATGATTTTTTATTACCGGGTTTTAACTGTTCGGCAATATCGATGGGTACTTCAATATATGTCCAGCCGGTTTTTTCGCCCTGCTCTTTAAATTGGTGTATTGTTGCATTGAACTTTACCATATCAATTCACAACTCTTTCTAAGAGTGTTAAATAAGTTTTAGTTAAATCGTCCTTCATTTTTAATTACCCGATATGGGTTACTGAAAAAATCATCCACCGTTGTATTAAAAATGTCTTTATATACAACCGGAGTACTATGTCCCGAGTTTGGCAAAATCCATAAATAAGCTTTTGGGATACTATGATAAATCTGCATTGTATGATCTTCTTTTATTACATCATGATCGCCACCAATCACAAGCACAGGGCAGGCAATTTTACCCAGTTCTGAGGTAGGAATATGAGGTTGATCATGCAGAAGCTGAAGTAATTTCCAGCCGTTTTTTTCTTCAGCAGACCTTACTGTTTTCTTTTTTAACTTTTGGTATTCGGGTTCGACGATATCCCATACTTCCTGAAATACTGCATTGGAATCTGGCTGGAGATTTGCACCGGTTACTGCCAGTTTTTTTACTTTCTCAGGATGCCGGATCGCCAATAAAAGTCCGTTAATCCCACCATCACTCCAACCGATCACATTTGCTGAATCAATTTTCATTTCGGATAATAATGCGGCATAATCATCTGCCATCATTTCATACGTTAGAGAATCTCCAGTATCGGCTGATTTGCCTTGCGAACGGCTATCTGCAATAATTACTTTGTACTTTTTCGAAAAATAAGGGATGTTATTAGTGAATGCTGCAATCGATCCTCCATTACCATGAATAAACAGAAGTGGCTGGCCTTCTCCGTATATTTCAGCATACATTTTAAACCCCCGAATATTATAAAATTTGCCCGCCGCCTGGTTATTTCCATAAACGATTGTTTCCTGAGTTATTTTTTGTTTGCAGGCCGCAAAAAAAATGAACAGAATTAAAAAACGGAAACCAGTATTTTTTTTCATCTTTATAATTTGGCAATAAGATAAGAAACTATTTATTCATTTCTTCTCCGAAAGCCAATTCTTTCTCTTGGTTCCTGTGGGGGATTCAATAATTTTTTGAGGTAATTGAATATCAGTTCGATCTGCGAATCGTGGGTGCCTATTTTTTGTTCAATCTTTTCCAGTTGCAGAAGGATGTCTTTATTGGTAAGGAGCATTTCTCTCATTCTGGTAAATATTCTGATGACCCTTATGTTTACTGTGATAGCCCTTTCACTGTTTAAAATACAGGATAACATGGTAACACCCTGTTCCGTAAAACAGTATGGCGCATACCTCAATCCCCGCCTGTCAGAATTGGAGGTCACAAATTGTGACCTCCAATTGCGGAATTCGGATTCATTCATTTCAAACATGAAATCTTCGGGGAAACGGTTAAAATTTCTTTTAACAGCCTGTTTAAGGTGTTTTGTTTCAACCCCATACAAATCAGCTAAATCTCTATCGAGCATTACTTTTTGACTCCGTATCAGATGAATTTTATTCATGATAGATTCATCTACCAATGGAAAGGTCATTTTCCCTTTAGCCATACAAATAGTTTACAGAATAATAAAAACTAAAACTATGACAGATCTAAAAACTGAAGTAGCGTATTTACCGCATATATTCAGTTTTTTTAACGGGGTTATTCTTTCTTTTCTTCAACCAGCAGATCATAAAAATAATTCATCACTTCGTCTGGTAAGGGAACATGGTTTTTTAGGGGAATAATGATCTCTGCTATTTTTTTATACCCATGATCAACACCTGCTTTTTTTGCTGCCAGCCATTGGGAATAGTTTCGGGTACCAGGCTTAAAGAAAGTATCATTGGCAGCGGCAAAACCTATAACAGGCAATACCACTTTTGCAAGATCTGTTGAGAAAGAATCAGGATCCGTCATGCAACTGTTTTGGTTATAATTCCCAGCCACTACTGCAGCAGCTTTTAACCGTTCGGGATGTTGGAACACCATTTGCCAAACAGTATGTGCTCCCGCTTCAAATCCTGTGATATAATATTTCTCATCCCCATTATATTTTATCTGAACATCTTTCACAACCTGTGTTAATCCATCCATATTAAACCGGCAATCTCCAACTGTTTCAATATAATCCCATGTTTGAGATGAATAAGGAAATATTTTTGGATCCCTTCTGCCATACCTGCTATTATTAAGGTTGTAAGGAGCAACAATAATGAAAGGCATTTTTTTACGTGCCCTTACAAAACGCAATGCATTCTCTTTGTATTCTTTATCTGCAGATTCTATTATCACAACAATTGGCCAGTTTTTTTGATTGGTCCAGCCATCGGGTAAGGAAACATAATACTGTATCGGATGGCCATTTGCTGTTAATAACAGAACTGAATCTTTTACCGATGATTGCCCCCGGGATTGAAGAGGAGCAACCGTTATAAAAAACAATAATAAAATGGTAATTGGTTTCATACGGTCACTTTTGGATTTGAAACTATTCTCTATATCCAACAAAATACTGTTAAAAAATGATCAATGGAAAATGCCATTTATGATTACTGCAAAAAAATGGGCCAGGATAAAATCCTGACCCATTACTCACTCTTTCATTTTCACTTATGCATTCACAGCTTCTTCTTCATTCCTGAATACCACTACCCCATCAAATACATCTACTAATACTGCTTTGGATTTATCAATATCGCCAGCCAATATTCTTTTACTGAGTGAATTGATGATCTGTTTTTGAATTAACCTTTTCAATGGTCTTGCGCCAAATTGAGGATCATAGCCTTGCTCCGACAGAAAATCAAGCAGGTATTCGCTAAAATGTAAAGTGATCCCATTGGTAGCTACCAATTGTTTCAATCCTTCCAATTGAATTTTTACTATGCCCATAATCTGTTTCTTCATCAACGGGCTGAACATAATGATCTCATCAACCCTATTCAAAAATTCCGGGCGAATCGTTTGTCTCAATAAACCCATCACTTCTACTTTTGCTTTTTCAGTTACCTCTTCTACATTATCATCATTCACATTTTCAAAAGCATCCTGTATCAGATGGCTACCGATATTGCTGGTCATGATGATGATGGTATTTTTAAAATTCACCACACGTCCCTTGTTATCAGTTAAGCGGCCATCGTCCAATACCTGTAATAAAATATTCCAAACATCAGGATGCGCTTTTTCAATTTCATCCAATAAAACCACGCTGTAAGGTTTGCGACGAACGGCTTCTGTTAATTGTCCACCTTCATCGTAACCCACATATCCCGGAGGTGCACCTACCAATCTTGATACGGTATGTTTTTCCTGGTATTCACTCATATCTATTCTCGTCATCATACTTTCATCATCAAACAAATATTCAGCAAGTGCTTTAGCGAGTTCGGTTTTACCGACGCCGGTAGTTCCAAGAAAAATAAATGACCCAATTGGTTTTTTAGGATCCTGTAATCCTGCCCTGCTTCTGCGTATTGCATCTGCAACAGCGGTGATGGCTTCTTCCTGGCCAACTATGCGATTGTGTAATTCGTCTTCCAGGTTTAATAATTTTTCTCTTTCGCCCTGCAACATTTTAGCAACTGGTATACCGGTAGCTTTGGCAACATTGGCTGCAATATCTTCTGCGTCTACTTCTTCTTTCAATAAACGTTTATCGGTAGAACTATTAATTTGTTCGGTGATCTCTGCGATAAGGGTTTCCTGTTCTTTCACTTTACCGTAGCGGATTTCAGCTACTTTTCCATATTCGCCGTTACGCTCTGCCTGATCTGCCTGTTGTTTCAGATCTTCTATTGTGGCTTTCGCATTCTGTACTTTTTCAACCAATTCTTTTTCCTGTTTCCATTTCGATTTCAGGGTATCCCTCTCAACAGTAAGGTTACTGATCTCAATATTTAATTCTTTTAATTTCGATTCATCATTTTCTCTTTTGATGGCTTCACGCTCAATTTCCAGTTGGCGGATCTGTCTTTCCAGTTTATCCAGTTCTTCCGGCATCGAATTCATTTCGAGACGAAGTTTTGCAGCGCTTTCATCAATAAGGTCAATTGCCTTATCCGGCAGAAAACGATCCGTCATATATCGGCTCGATAATTCTACAGCAGCAATGATTGCTTCATCTTTGATCCGAACATGGTGGTGGGTTTCATACCTGTCTTTCAATCCCCGTAAAATAGAGATCGCATCTTCCACATTTGGCTCGTCGATGATCACTTTCTGGAAACGTCTTTCGAGTGCTTTATCTCTTTCAAAATATTTCTGGTATTCATTCAACGTAGTTGCACCAATGGCTCTCAGCTCTCCACGCGCTAAAGCTGGTTTTAGAATATTGGCTGCATCCATCGCACCTTCGCCTCCACCGGCACCAATCAATGTATGTATTTCATCAATAAATAAAATGATCTCACCATCACTGGTTGATACTTCTTTCACAATTCCTTTTAATCGCTCTTCAAACTCTCCTTTGTATTTGGCACCTGCTATCAGTTGCCCCATATCCAATGCAAAAATGGTTTTTGAACGAAGATTATCCGGCACATCACCATTGATGATACGCATGGCCAATCCTTCTACAATAGCGGTTTTACCAACACCCGGCTCACCAACCAGAATAGGATTATTTTTAGTTCTTCTCGTAAGAATATGCAGTGTTCTTCTGATCTCTTCATCACGGCCAATTACCGGATCAAGTTTTCCTTGTCTTGCCATTTCATTCAAATTCTTTGCAAACTTGTTCAGCATGTTCAACTGTGTTTCCTGTGTTTGCGATTGAATAGTATCTCCTTTACGTAAATCTTTGATGGCAGTGATCAATCCTTTCTCGGTTAATCCGGCCGCTTTCAGTGTTTTCGCGGTATCATCATTTACCTGCAACAAAGCAAGTAGCAAATGTTCGGTGCTGATAAATTCATCTTTAAATTCTTTCAACACATTATTTGCTTTTAGAAAAACAGTGTTCAGATCACGACTCACATTTTGTGCCGGCTCGCCGGATTGTATCCTGGGTAATTTGGCAATACTTTCATCTACCTTGGTTTCGGTAAAACTTGTATTAACGTTGTTTCGTTTTAACAAGAATTCAACAGGACTATCCTTATCCGCCAGCAATGCTTTTAACAAGTGGTTAGTTTCAATATTGGGGTTGCCGTTATTGAATGCCACCTGCTGTGCAGCCTGAATGGTTTCCTGGGCTTTAATGGTGTAGTTATTTAAGTTCATATTCTGAGGCTTTTCGTTTATTTGTTTATTGGTTTATTGGTATTTGTGTCCGGGCATTTGAATTACTATCGGCTTGGGCTGCGTCGCACTCTTCAACTGCATCTCTTTATTGAACAAAAAGGAGTTAAAGTCTAAACGGTAATTCGATACTATATTGTCATCTACCAATTTTCAAATAACTTTAAATAGTGGTTGCAAACAACAATCCAATACTTAAATTCGGAAAATATGTCTGTAAAAAATGATTTTACCTGCGCAAAAGTCAGTGCAGTATTGGTTTTCATGCTATTCTTTCAGTTGGTTCAGGGCCAAGCTGATTTTACGGAAGTAGACAGAAAATTTGAAGCTTCCAGAAAAGAGCTGGGTGGTAATGCTGTTTTACTGATTTATAAAGATGGAAAAATCATATACCAGAAAGTTTCAGGAGAATTCAATGCAAAATCACAGGCTCCCATTGCAAATGCCAGTAAATGGTTAACTGCTGCATTAGTTATGACTTTTGTTGATCAAGGCAAACTTTCTCTTGATGACAAAGTAAATAAATACATCCCCTTATTTGGCAAGTATTCCAAAGGGTTTATTACGATTAAAGATTGTCTGGCCAATTTAACCGGGATTGAATCCGACTCACCAAAGTTTCCATTATTTGGCAAGAAAAAATATGCATCACTGGAAGAAGAGATCATTGAATTTGCATCAAAAAGAGATATTCAATCCAATCCCGGAATTGAGTTCCGTTACAATAATATTGGATTGGATATTGCAGGACGTGTATTGGAAGTAATAACAAAGCGAGGTTTTGAACAGATCATGCAGGAACACCTTACCCGTCCATTAATGATGCGTAATACCAGTTTCTCCAGTTTTAATGCAGTTGATCCTTCCAGTGGGGCATTATCCACTGCCAGCGATTATATGAATTTCTTATCCATGCTATTGAATAAAGGTATGTTCAATGGTAAAAGAATACTAAGTGAAAAAGCTGTGGCTGATATGAATATGATCAGAACTACTTCTTCTATGATCAAATATAGTCCAAAACCAACTGAGGGTTATAATTATGGTTTTGGAGAATGGATCATGGAATCAGATGAAAATGGAAATGGAACTGTAGTTACAGGTCCGGGATTTAGCGGTACCTGGCCAATGATAGATAACTGCCGTGGATATGCCTGTATATTTTTTACGAAAGGAAACCTGGGTGAAGAAAAAAAGGACATCTATCTCGATATAAAAAAATTGATCGATGTTCAGTTAACTTCGAATTGCAAATAGGGTTCCCAATAAAATTGTTCTAATTGAGTAACCTCCATAAAAACAGTTTATTCATCAAAGAAAAGGCCCAACAATTGGGCTTCTTTTATTGTGGCATAGCCAAAGCCGAACAATTAGACGAAGATGCCCGTCGCCTCGAAGCATGGCTAAACCAGAATATGCATGGAGACATGCAATACATGGAAAATAATTTCGACCTGAGGATAGATCCACGAAAACTGGTACCCGGTGCAAAATCTGTGATTACTCTTTTATTGAATTATTATCCTGAACAACAACAATCCGATCAATCGCCAAAAATTGCCAAATATGCATTTGGTAAAGATTATCATGAAGTGATCAGAACTAAGCTTACCACATTCCTCAATATATTAAGAGAGAATATTGGTGAGATACAGGGAAGAGGTTTTATTGACTCTGCTCCCGTTTTAGAAAGAACATGGGCATTGCGTAGTGGTGCCGGATGGATTGGCAAGAATGGAAATCTCATCAACAAACAATCCGGTTCATTCTATTTTATTGCCACTCTAATTGTTGATATTGAGTTAGCCTACGATGATTCTTTTGCAAAAGACTTCTGTGGTTCCTGCCGTAAATGTATTGATTCATGTCCAACAGATGCCATCCTCGAAAACAAAGTGGTTGATGGAAGCAAATGCATCAGCTATTTTACCATCGAATTAAAAGATGCGTTGATCCCGTCTGAAATGAAAGGAAAATTTGATAACTGGATGTTTGGCTGTGATACCTGCCAGGATGTTTGTCCGTGGAACCGGTTTAGCAAACCTAATAAAGAGATCAACTTTACTCCTATTCCTGAAATATTAAATCTATCTACAAAAGAATGGGAAGAAATGGGCGAAGATGCATTTAAAACCCTGTTCAAAGAATCACCACTAAAAAGAAGTAAGTACAAAGGAATACAGCGCAATCTCTCTTTTATTCAATCTGCCTGATAGAAAATATAAAATCTACGCTTGTATCATTTTACATTTGCTGTATGAACTTAGCAGAAAGAGACCAGCAGGTAATCTGGCATCCATTTACGCAGCAAAAAAACAGGCTGCCTCCTATACCCATTGTAAAAGGAGAAGGAACATTGCTGTTTGCAGAAGATGGCTCTACTTTTATTGATACTATCAGCAGTTGGTGGGTTACTTTACATGGGCATGCTCATCCCTATATCGCAGAAAAAATATACCAGCAGGCTCTTCAACTGGAGCAGGTGATCTTTGCAGGATTTACACACGAACCTGCTGTTAGATTGGCTGAAAGACTACTACCAATACTTCCCGGAAATTTTTCAAGAATATTTTATAGCGACAATGGCTCTACTTCAACAGAAGTGGCGCTGAAAATGTCGATCCAATACTGGTGGAATAAAGGAGAAACGCATCGAAAAAAAATACTGGCTTTTAAGAATTCTTACCATGGAGATACCTTTGGCGCTATGAGTGTGAGCGACAGAAGTGTTTTTACACTGGCCTTCCATGATTTTTTGTTTGAAGTGATTTTTATTGATACACCTACCGAAAATAATATTAACAGCATTAATGCCATTATTCATGAACATAGCGGTGAATTAGCAGCATTTATTTATGAACCTTTGGTACAAGGTGCCGGTGGTATGAAGATGTTTGAGGCACTGCTAATGGACGAAATTCTAAACAGCGCTAAACTATCTGATATCATTTGTATTGCTGATGAAGTAATGACAGGTTTTGGAAGAACAGGATCTTTGTTTGCGAGTGAATATTTACAAAATAAGCCTGATATCATTTGCCTCAGTAAAGGGCTAACGGGCGGAACGATGGCTCTCGGTATAACTGCCTGTAATGATAGAATTTATGAAGCTTATGTGAATGATGATAAATATAAAACTTTTTTTCATGGACATTCATTCACTGCTAATCCATTGGCCTGCAGTGCGGCATTGGCAAGTTTGGATCTTTTGATGAAAGAGGAATGCCTAAATAAAATCAGATGGATAACAGAATCAAACAAGCAATTTGCGGAACAATTAATTGGCTACCCTCAAGTAAAAGATATCCGAACAAAAGGAACCATACTTGCGTTTGAAATTACACTGGGAAAAGATGAATACCTGAATTCAATCAGTACAACTATTACAGAGATGGTAATGACAAAAGGCGTATATCTTAGACCCCTTGGAAATACAGTTTATATTATGCCCCCATATTGTATCACAGAATCTGAACTTCAAAAAACGTATGAGGTGACCGAGTGGGTTTTGAGTGAGTTGGCTTGAATCTTTTGGATGAAATTATTTCTTCTCAATCAATAATTTCAGGTTGTTCAAATTTTTCTCCATCATGGGGCCAATGATTTTATCGTTCATGATTGAACCCAGTTTTTCCCATGGATACCATTTTAGTTTTTGCTCAAACTGCCATTGAACAATGGTTGTTTGCTGAGCAGACACTCCAATTATTCGCATGGTAGCTGTTTGAAGATTTCCTTTTTTGGAGATCCATTTAGAAATAACAGTAGAATCCGTTATCTGAGAGATCTCAACCTTAGTTCCTGCAAGATCTGCAGCTGTTGCGGAATGAATATGTACCGAGGAACTTTCCATCCCATCCATCCATGTCTTCCACTGTTGAATATCTTTTACAAAACCAATGATAGAATCTTTAGGGGCTGTAATATCCACTGCTCTTGAAACAAGCACTGTTGATGGTATAAGAATGCCAATAAGAGACGCCAATGCAAATAATACCAATATACTAATTAAACCAAGCCTGATCAGTTTCATATCTTATTCCCACTTAAAGGTTTTAAAAGCAACAGCATACACAATTAATGTCCATAATCCCAGTATCCCCAGTTCTTTCCAGCAACTGGCCAAACTGGCCCCTTCGAATGCAATGTTTCGCATGGCATTATTGAAATGTGTGAGAGGTAATATTCTACAGATTGGCTGTAACCAGGTAGGAAAAGCTTCAATTGAAAAGAAAGTTCCTGCCAACAAAAATTGTGGTAAAGTGATCAGGTTCGCAAATGGAGGGATAGTACTTTCGCTTTTGGCAACACTGCTTACGATAAAACCAAATCCCATAAAGAGTATCAAAGCAATAAAACTAAGGAGCATGATAGACATGAATGTAACAAGCCCATTCACCAAAGTAAAATGGAAAACAAAATGCCCCACTCCAATTACGATAATAGAAGTAAGCATTTGAAATAATACCCGGCTGATCGCTTCGCCCAAAACAATATAGCCCCGCTTGATAGGCGTTGCATAAAATCTTTTCAAAACCAATTGCTGGCGAAGATTGAAGAATAAAAAAGCAACACCAAATACGCCTGAACTTAACAATGAAAACCCAAGCTGACCCGGCAATATAAAATCTATCGTACGATAAATCCTTCCAGGAATTTTCTGAACCGTATTATTTACAATTGCGATAGTAGGCGTATTGGGATATGATTTTTGATTGATACCGGAAATCACAGCATTCAAAATAGACTGCAGAACCTGCATATTCTGTGGATTAACTGCTTCCGAACTTAACAAACTAATCTTGTATGGAGGGTTTTCCAATCCTGATTTTTCTATTTTGATAATGGCAGCAATCCTGCCCTTTTCAAGATCTTCTTTTAATTCAATATCCGTTTTTTTAATAATATTCAATCCGGCTATTCCTTTGATTGCTGAATAAACAGGATTGGTTGTATCGCAATTTTTATCAAATGCAACATTTAAAGAAACACGTCCACCATTTCCAATAAAACCAAAGACAAGGATAAAGATCAAAGGAAAGGCAATACTGAAGATCACAGCCGACGGGCTTCGGAAAATAGCCCGCAAACTACCCCTTGTTATAGCAAGCATAGCCCTTATCTGGTTATAGTTCCCTTTCATAACTGATTCATTATTAGAACAAATCTATCTTATTATTTTGTAACACTAAAAAACTGGAAAAAAAGAGGGGGAGAATGGGAGGTAAATGACAAAAGTCGTATATTTGGGCGACAAAAGACGGGAATGGCAAAAGTTAGAAAATATCAATCGAAAGAAATTCCACCGGCTAAGGCAGAAGAACCATTATTCCCCTACCTACCGGTAAAGAAACCGGTTGCTGTAGCAGATTTTACATACAGAAAACTAAAAAAAATTTCAGACTTGGTTCCATTCACACAAAGTGATTGGGCGCATATGCTGCATTTGTCTGAAAGAACCCTGCAACGATATGCCAAAAACAATTCATCCTTTGAAGGCATCTATACAGACCGCATACTCTTATTACAGGAAATGATCAAATCTGGGTTGGAAACTTTTACAGATGCAGATACTTTTTATAAATGGCTAAAGAAAGAGAAATCTATTCTTGGCCAAATGTTCAATTTTGAATCTTTATATTCAGACAGAGGTATTCAGGAAATCATTAACCAGATCAACCGGATACAATATGGTGTGTACACATGATCCTCTATCGTTTTGCACATAAAAAATTCGCCCGCGATCTTTCTGGAAATGGTGCACGTTTATATGGAGGAAGATGGAATCCTGCAGGCATTTCGGTTATTTATACCAGTTCGAGTATTTCTCTGGCCTTGCTTGAAGTTTTGGCAAATGCAAACGCACTTGATGAACTACAATCCATTCAATTAATGGAGATAGAAATCCCAGACAACAGTTTATCTACTGAAATCAAACTTCAAAATCTTAAAAAGAACTGGTATCTGGATTTTGACTATACCCAGTGGCTGGGAAAGGAAATCATCCTCACAAATAAATCACTTGTATGCCAATGTCCATCAGCCATTGTGCACAGAGAATATAATTTCCTGATCAATACCCAACATATGGATTTCAAAAAAATCAAGTTACTGAACAGTACTGATTTTTATTTTGATGAAAGATTATTCAATCACCAACCGATTAATTAAAATCCGCGTAGAAAGGCAATCTGGCCTGCGGAACACCGATCATTTGTTTTACTTGTTTCAATTGCTGTAAAGCACGCAATTGATTCTCTCCTATTTCTTCTCTGATCAAATCCTGTTTGATAGATTTCTTATAAGTGTTCATTAACTGTTCAAGGATATTTTTCTTTTCCGGAAATTCTTTCACTCTATAATCGCTCAGCTTAGCCATTCCTGCTGCGCAATTCATCGCATCCTGCATAGTGCCAATCCTGTCTACCAAACCCACCTGCAAAGCTCTTTTACCTGTCCAAACACGACCTTGTGCAATGCTATCTACATATACGACCTCTTTTTTTCGTCCATCTGCTACCCTTGTTTTAAAAGTATAATAAATAGAATCCGTACCTGCCTGAAAAAATCTTTTTTCGGTTTCATTCAAAGGCCTGTCGCCGCTGCCCATATCTGCATAGGGAGCTGTTTTTACCCCATCAAATGTGATACCCAATTTATTTTTAAAGAAGGATTGAAAATTGGGTACGATGCTGAATACACCAATGGAACCGGTAATGGTACCCGTATTGGCAAATACAGAATCTGCATTACAGGAAATATAGTATCCTCCTGAAGCAGCCACATCGCCCATACTTACAACTACAGGTTTTTCTTTTTTGGCGAGGCTGATCTCGCGCCAGATCACATCGCTGGCCAGGGCACTTCCACCGGGAGAGTTAACACGGAATACAATCGCTTTAATATCATCGTCCATTCTTGCTTTGCGGATGATGGCTCTGAATGCATCACTTCCCACCTGCTCATTATCACCTTCGCCAGAAACGATATCACCATCAGCATAAATAACAGCTATTTTATGGGTACCGCTGTTTTGCCTGAAATCAGTAGCTTTTGAATAATCACCAAAAGAAACAAAATTAATTTTTGAGCGTTCACTTACTCCCAATTTAATATGCAATTCTTTTTTAACCTCATCATCATATCGTACACCATCTACCAACCCATTTGATAATGCATCGTGCGCAGTTTGAATAGCACCTGTATTGGCAAGGCTTCTTAATTTGGCGGTATCTATTTTCCTGGTAACAGAAGCGGCTTCGAGAAAACGATTATACATATCACCCAACCATACAGATGTTTGCAGGCGGTTGGCTTCTGTCATCTGTGTTTCGCGCAAAGGTTCTGTGGCACTTTTGAACTTACCGGCATAAAATATTTGCGGCTGGATTTCAAGTTTATCCAGCAAGCCTTTTAAGAACATAATATTAGATGCATAACCAGCCCATTCTACCCCACCCTGGGGATGGCAATAGATCTTATCAGCCACATTTGCCACATAATATCCTCTCTGTGAAATGGCTTCCCCATATGCGATGATGAATTTCTTACTAGTTTTAAAATCCAGTAAAGCTTTACGCAATTCTTCACTTGATGCCGCTCCATTCACATTATTGCCGCATAAGATATAAACGCCTTTTACAGTAGAATCTGTTTTTGCGTGATGCAGCATCCTAACCATATCATATAAAGAGGGGATCTCGTTATCGGTTTTATTCACGAGCGCATTAAGGGGATTATCTACAGATTGTTCCTTAAAATGATTAGAAAGATCCAAAATAAGCACTGCATTAGAGCCAATTAAAGGTTTATCAGAAGAAGTAGCTGAAGCAACAATTCCGATTAAAACAAAAACTCCTAAAATGCTAAAAATGATCATTGCCAGTAAGGACGCGAAAAATATTTTAAAAAATCCCTTCATATTAATTGATTAAATGGTAATGAATTTAAAGATATTTGATGCCAATTATATTTCCAATTTATGAATACAGCTTATTTGCTGATAGGCGGTAACCTTGGTAACAGATCTGCTTATCTGCAAAAAGCCATTGAACTTATCCAACAAATCTGTGGCAATATCGTTCATTCTTCGGCTATTTACGAAACTGCGGCATGGGGAGTTACGGATCAGCCGAGTTTTTATAACCAGGCATTGGCACTGGAAACTGAATTTTCGCCTTCAGCACTACTTCACAATTTACTGGCTATAGAAGAACAAATGGGCAGGAAACGGACCGTGAAAATGGGCCCAAGGGTAATTGATCTGGATATTTTACTGTTTGATGATCTGGTCATTTCGGGCGATTTATTAACATTACCACATCCGGCACTTCCCATGCGAAAGTTTGCTTTGTTACCTCTTTGTGAGATAGCACCTGATATTATTCACCCTGTTTTACATAAAACGATCTGCCGGCTACTCGATGAGTGTACCGATACATTAGATGTGCAAAAAAAATCAATTGCCGCTAGCTGATGGCGGTTAATTTTGACCATCACTCAGGCCGTATACATGAAACATCATTTTATTACAGTTGAAGGAAATATAGGTGTTGGTAAAACCACACTTACCCATTTATTGGCCAAACATTTTAATGCAAGGCTGATATTAGAGGAATTTGCCGACAATCCATTTCTTCCCAAATTTTATGAGAAACCTGACCAATATGCATTTCCGCTGGAATTGTTTTTTATGGCAGAGCGATATAAGCAATTAAAAGAAATGGTGCATACCAAAGACCTGTTTCAAAGTGTAACCGTTTCTGATTACCTGTTTACCAAGTGTTTATTATTTGCCAAGGTGAATTTGCCGGAAGAGGAATTCCGTTTATACCAAAAACTATTTGATATCATTCATCAGCAACTGTCTTACCCTGATATTTTAATATACCTGCATGCACCTGTACAAAAACTTCAGGCCAATATTAAAAAACGTAACAGGAGTTATGAGCAGCATATTCCTGATGAATACCTTTTTAATATACAGGAAACCTATACCAGTTATATTAAACAACACAATATCAAAACCATTTTTATAGATGCCAGTAATGCTGATTTTCTTGGGAATGAAAAACATTTCCAGGTGGTAATTGATGCGCTTGATAAGGATTATGAGGATGGGCAGCATTATTTTAGTTTGCCGTGAGCGTGGGGCGTCATTCGTGAGACGTGAGACGTGAGTTGTGTATGATGAATGGTGAATATCTTGCATCGCAAAAAAACATTACTGACGACTGACGACTGACGACTGACGACTGACGACTGACGACTGACGACTGACGACTGACGACTGACGACTGACGACTGACGACTGACGACTGACGACAAAACCTAAACCAACCTAATGACCGAAAATCTGCCACAAAAACACGATCCATTTGCTGCGATGCGGATTGCTGAATACCGCAATTTGATGATGGGACGATTTCTGTTTATTGTAGGCTTGCGGATGATGGGTACTTTGGTGGGCTGGTGGGTATATGAATTAACCAATGAGCCATTTGCTATTGGATTGATCGGATTATCAGAAGTGATACCTGCGGTTTCCTTATCCCTATATGCAGGACATATTATAGACATCAGCGAAAAAAGAAAACTTTTATTGAAAGGGGTTGCTATGTATCTGGGTTGTGCCATTCTGTTACTGGTACTCTCTACCAAATTCACTACTGCTCAATTAAGTAACCACTGGATTGCATTTAGTATTTATGTGATCATCTTTTTCACGGGTATCTTCCGCTCATTTACAGGGCCAAGTTTTGGAACCATGATCGGATCAATTGTTCCGAAAACATTACTGCAAAATGCCACTACCTGGAATCAGGGAATCTGGCTATCAGCCTCGGTACTTGGGCATGCAGCCGTTGGTTTTTTAATTGCGGGTATTGGTCATACAGGTTCGCTTACCATTATTTGCTTACTGGTAATAACAGGCTTTTGTTTTATGTATCAGATCAAACCAAAACCGCCACTGAACGAGCCGGGTGAGAAAAAGACAATGGATAGTGTGAAAGAAGGTCTGCGTTTTGTTTTCAATACCAAAGAAGTGTTGGGTGCATTATCGCTTGATTTGTTTGCGGTTTTATTTGGCGGTGCAGTTGCTATGATCCCTGTATTTGCAAAAGATATTTTAAAAGTGGGTCCTATTGGTTTTGGCTGGTTAAATGCTGCATCTGATATAGGATCTATCATCATCATTTTTATACTTACCCTATCTCCCATGCATAAAGGACAGGGTAAAAAATTACTGCTGGCTGTGGGTGGATTTGGCGTTTGTATCATCATATTTGCCCTGTCAAAAATATTCTGGTTATCCTTTGCAGCATTATTATTAAGCGGATTCTTAGATGGATTTAGTATGGTTATCCGCGGAACGATCTTGCAATTAAAAACACCGGATAATATGCGTGGCAGGGTAATGAGTGTGAACTCCATGTTCATTAACAGCAGTAATGAGCTGGGGCAGTTTGAAAGTGGGTTAGCCGCTAAATTATTAGGAGTAATCCCATCAGTTGTTTTTGGAGGATGTATGACTTTGATTGTAGTTGCCGGTACATGGATTAAAGCGCCAAGCCTTCGAAAAATGGAATACTAAATTTGTCTATCTTAGTAACCCGTATCATTACTTACCTAAACATATTTTATGCAACGTCGTTCCTTTCTGCGTAATACCGGACTAACTGCCGGTTTACTCGCTTTGTCATCAAAAGACCTGATGGCTTCATTTTTACAACAACCAGCTTACAAAATAAAAATGCTGCGTGGAGATATTGGCATTTTTACTGAAAGAGGCGGCACCATTGGCTTCTATCAATCAAATGAAGGATATGCAGTAATCGATTCGCAATTTCCAGACCCTGCAAAGCATGTGATTGATGAACTAAAGAAGATGAAAGAAATGCCTTTCAAATTTCTGATCAATACACACCATCATGGAGATCATACAGGTGGTAATATTTCTTTTAAAGATATTGCTGAGCATGTAGTGGGACATGAGAATTGTTTACTCAATTATAAACGTGTTGCCGAAACCAGTAAAACGGTTGAGAAACAATTATTTCAGGACATCACTTTTGGCGATAGCTGGAAACAGAAAATAGGTAAGGAAAGAATCCGCACTTATTATTTTGGCCCGGGCCATACCAATGGAGATGCCATCATTCATTTTGAAAATGCAAATATTGCCCACATGGGTGACCTGTTGTTTAACCAGCTGCCACCTTTTATAGACAGATCTGCAGGGGCCAATATCAAAAACTGGATCCAGGTTTTACAGAAAGCACAAAAAACATTTAATAAGGATACCCTCTTCATTTTTGGCCATGCCGGGGATCCTGAAAAAGTAACAGGAAGCAAATCAGAGTTAGCAGATTTTCAGGATTATCTGGAAAAGCTATTAACATTTGTAGATGGTGAGATCAAAGCCGGTAAAACAAGGGATGAAATTATTAAAGTAAAAGATATCCCGGGTGTTAGCTGGAAGAACAGTGGTGCCGACAGAAGTTTGAGCGCCGCTTATGATGAACTTACTTCAAAATAGTTCTCAATCTTTCCAGCACAAAATAAACTGCCGGACAAAAAGTAGAATTCTTCAAAGTAATAAGAGGCCGTTTGAGCAGCACATCTTCATCTGTATAGGGGAAGCGGTGGCAATCAGACGGCCTTGCTTCGTAGATATTGCAATAATTGTCTTCTCCCAAGAATGGACAGGGTTTGCTTTTGGTAACATAATCACCTTCACCATCCATAAAAAGATAGGTTTCAATAAATTCACCTTCTTTCATCCCCAAATATTTACTGATGCGTTTAATATCCGGCATCTTAAAACGGGGTGAGTAATTTTTACAACAGTTGGCGCAGGTAAGGCAATCAATTTTACTAAAAGCTTCATCGTGTAGATCCGGCAGTACTTTCAGCACTTTATTTTTATCAGCACGCTGCAGAAACTGTTTGTACAGTTTTTGGTGCTCGTCACTTCTTTTTTCCCAGTTATCCAGTTTAACTTCTTCCATAATGCTTAACGATCAGATGATTTGCCAATTGCGATCAAACGCTTACTTTGCAATACAAGATTAAAGGATTTACAGGCAATTCAGCAGAATCCTTTTGATTTTTATAACCCGCATGCCAATGATGGATGATCTCAGAGAACAGTGGCTGATCTTACTATCCACACCCTTTTATATACTCATTATCGGGTTAGAACTGCTGTTATCCCATCTTCAACACAGAAAAGCGTACACTTTAAAAGATACAGCTACCAATATTTACCTGATGCTGCTGAACGGAGGTATCGACCTTGGTTTTCGCCTGGTTTACCTGGTGATCCTCAACTTTTTTTATATCCATGCCTGGATCCGGTTTGAAAATGTTTTTATTTACTGGGGATTATTATTACTCATGGAGGATCTCCTTTATTACTGGCTTCATCGTTTCGATCATGAGATCCGTTTATTCTGGGCCATACATGTGACCCACCATAGTAGTCAACACATGAATTTTACGGTCGGATTCAGATCATCCGTATTTCAACCCCTTTACCGGTTTCTTTATTTTATTCCCCTGGCATTATTGGGATTCAGACCGATTGATATCCTGTTTATTTACGCTGTCACACAGATCTGGGGCATATTTGTACATACAGAACTGATCCATAAAATGGGCTGGCTGGAATATTTTATGGTTACTCCCTCCCACCATCGGGTTCACCACGGATCCAACCCGAAATATTTAGATAAAAACATGGGGATGTTTCTCATCATCTGGGACAAACTTTTCGGCACATTTCAAAAGGAATTACCGGCTGATGTATATCAACCCATCCACTATGGATTGACAAAAAATATCGAAAATGCGAATGCCCTAAGCATTATTTTTCATGAATGGAGACAAATTTGGACGGATGCCACTCAAAAAGGAATCTCATTTCAAGCCAGAATGAATTATCTATTGGGCCCTCCCGGCTGGAGCCATGATGGCAGCAGGCAGACAAGTGTGCAGTTGAGGGAGAAGGAAATGGGCGATAGTACACAGTCCATAGTCCACAAAAAATAAATAAGGGCTTTTGTCGGTCGACTCTCGTCCGTTGTCAGTCGACTCTCTTCACACCCTTTCCCCAAGTTCAACAAAACCTTTATTATCCCCTATTATCGGCTTACCTTTGCGGCAATTTATTGATTTTTTGCTGCTTTTCAGGCATTTCTTTAGAGCAACGAACCACCTCAAACTACCACACTTGATTATGAATCTATTTGAACAGCAATCAACAGAATTTCAGGGAAGGCATATCGGGCCAAATGCCGGCGATACGCAATCGATGTTGGCAACTATTGGTGTATCTTCTTTGGAAGAACTGATTGGCAAAACCGTACCTGATTCTATCCGGATTAAAGGCGATTTGAATATACCTGCTGCCATCAGTGAATTTGAGTATCTGACAGAGTTGAAAAAAGTAGCAGATAAGAATAAGGTTTATAAAAACTATATCGGACAGGGTTATTATGGCACTATCACGCCAAGTGTAATTCTCAGGAATATTTTTGAGAATCCGGGATGGTATACGCAGTACACACCTTATCAGGCAGAAATTTCTCAAGGACGTTTGGAAAGCCTGTTGAATTTTCAGACAATGATCACTGATTTGACAGGAATGTCCATTGCAAATGCTTCTTTATTGGATGAAGCTACTTCTGCTGCTGAAGCCATGGCCATGATCTTCCATCATGTAAATAAGACGGATCTGATCAGCAAACCTAAATTGTTTGTTGACAATCATATCTTCCCTCAAACCAAAGATGTACTGGTTACCCGCGCAGAACCGATTGGCATTGAAATGGTGTATGGTGACTACAAAACAGCACAATTAGACAATACTTATTTTGGGGCCATCGTACAATATCCAAATGATAATGGATCTGTTGATGATTACCGTTCTTTTATTGATAGTGTTCACACAGTGGAAGGTTTGGTTATTATGGCAACTGATCTGCTGGCATTAACCTTATTAACTCCTCCGGGAGAATTGGGCGCTGATGTAGCCGTTGGTTCTGCACAACGTTTTGGTGTACCAATGGGTTATGGCGGACCGCACGCTGCATTTTTTGCTACCAAAGATGATTTCAAACGCGGTATGCCAGGTCGTTTGATCGGCGTAAGTATTGATGCCCAGGGAAACCGCGCACTACGCATGGCCTTGCAAACGAGGGAGCAACACATTAAACGTGAAAAAGCAACTTCCAATATTTGTACTGCCCAGGCATTACTGGCCAACATGGCTGCTATGTATGCCATTTACCATGGTGCGGAGGGATTAAAAAATATCGCTACCCGTGTTCACCAACTGGCACAATCGGTTTCAAATGGTTTATCAAAAATTGGTATCACACAAACCAATACTTCTTATTTTGATACCTTAAAAGTAACACAGGTAAATGCTGACCATGTTAAAACGATGGCAGAAAAATTCCA
Organism: Chitinophagaceae bacterium; assembly: GCA_947372235.1. Lineage (GTDB taxonomy): Bacteria > Bacteroidota > Bacteroidia > Chitinophagales > Chitinophagaceae > Sediminibacterium. Next base: position 25,847 of record CANBSW010000050.1, read on the forward strand.
TAC
>CANBSW010000051.1 GCA_947372235.1 Chitinophagaceae bacterium
CAGGATATTTTCTGATACATTTTTATAGTAAAAAATAGCAGCCTTTCGCTCTTTAAATGTTATATGGTTCTGGCGACATACATGGTAACGAAAATGTGCAAAGTCCAAAGACACAATCTACTATTCGATTGTAACATTACAAGTCCTTACCGATAAACAATCAGATGTCTTACTCCTCCTCAAAAAATTCCTAATTCTTAATTTCAAATTCTTAATTAAAAAGGCCCATTCAAAAAGAACAGGCCCTATAAAAGATAGAATTAATCCCCCGATTGATTCTATTTCTTTTCGGATATATACAAAAACAGTTCCCGAAACTACCCGAAATCTATCTGCATTTGTCTTGATGATACTTAACTTCTATAAAAGAACAGATAATTATTCCAGAATGTTTACCTATTTGATGAAGACCCTGTACAAGTAGATCAAACAGGTTTTTTAGTAGATGTTAAAAATATATTTCTAAGATTTTGAACATTCCGTATTTTTAATCGGTTTCTAACTTGCTATTTATCAACCTATTAGAATTAAAGGTCATAGATGAAGTACCAATGTATCATAATTGAAGACAATTTACTGGAAAGAGATGCTTTGGCCCTTAAATTAAGGAAGATCGAAAGCCTTTCTGTGATAGCCTTATTTGGAGATGGAATGGAAGCAATACCGGCCCTAAAGAATGAGGAAATTGATATTGTTTTTTCAGACATCGATATGCCTGACCTTTCGGGAATTGAACTGCTGAAAAGCCTGAGAAACCCACCTGTTTTTATATTTATATCCGCACATCCCGAACATGCTGCAGAAAGTTTTAGCCTCGATGTGATTGATTATATTGTTAAACCGGTTAAAATAGAAAGATTGATCAAAGCGGTAAACAAAGCAATAGAATATATCTCCGCGAAAAGGAATATTCAAACCGAGATCAACGAAAAATCCATATTTACACCCTCCAATGTTAATGATCTTGTTCAGACCATTGATGCGCAGGAATATTTTTTTATCAGGGAAAATAATTCTTATATCAAATTGAATATGGGGGATGTATTATATATAGAAAGTATGGGCGATTTTTCCAAGATCTGTATCCTTGGAAATAAATCACATATGGTTTTGATCAGTTTAAAAAATCTTGAAAAACAATTGCCGGTAAAATTTTTCATGCGTGTTCACAAGCAATTTATCATTAATGTATTACACATCATAAATGTATCAACGTCAGACATTAAATTAAGCAACCATACAATTGTTCCTATAAGTGCAGCGTATAAACAATTATTACTGGATAATCTTATCAATAAAAAAACTTTGACCAGGTTTACTGATTAAACTTACCTTAAATGATCTGCTCTTTTTTAGCAAAAATTTTACCTATTTATCATTTATTATCATACAGGTAACCCTGGCAAGTTTAATACAAAAACACTTCCAAAGCCTTCCCTGCTTTCCACAGAAATATTCCCTTTCATAAGTATTGCAAAATGTTTGCAAAGCATCAATCCAAGTCCTGTTCCTTTTTCTTTATTCGTTCCTGCGGTACTTTCCAATGACAGTACTGAAGTTGCATTGATCAGTGCAACTTTTTGAGCAGAAATACTTACACCATTATCACGTATGGCAATTGCGGTTTTTCCATCTTGTATTTTATTGATGAACAATTCGATTTTCCCGCCACTTGATGTAAACTTTATTGCATTACTTAAAAGATTCCTAAGTATCAATTCAAGCATATTCTTATCAGCTTTTACCGTAATACCGGATTGGATAGTATTAATAAGTGCAATATCTTTTTTTAGCAAAAATGGTTGAATACTTTCAATTACTACATTCATAGTTTCTAATAGATCCACATCTTTTATTACCGGAGTAAATCCCTGCATCTGGCTTGAAGCCCAGTTTAGCAAATTCTCCATCATAGTAGAAGTATGATCAAGTGTTCCTTTGATCTGATCAATATATAATGCCAGTTTGTTCTGTTCAATTTCCCCTTCTTCCAATATAGAACTGAAAGCCATCAGGTTATTTACCGGCGCGCGCATGTCATGGCTAACTATACTGAATATTTTGTCTTTCACTTTTCCCATTTCCTCCAGCTCATCTTTTTGAGCAAACACCAGATTATTTAGTTTCATTGTTTTTTGTCGGGCTCTAACCACAAAAACAGCTGCAACAGACAATACCAATAATGCCAGGATCAAAAACATAATCAGTTTCTGATTAAATTTTATTTGTAACTGCTGCTCACTTATCTTTTCATCACTTACTCGTGCATCCAGTTTCCTTTGGAGTTCTTTCTCCTGAAGTTGTGAATTCTTTAATCTCGATGCAGCTTCCAGCTCAGATTGTTTTTGCAGGTAATTCAGTTTCTCGATCTCTTTTTCGCGTTGTGTTAATTCCAGTTGTTTTTTACGGAGGCTGATCTCCTGCTGCTGGCGGATAGTAAGGCCTTCTTGTTCTTTAATACGGGCATCGGCTACCTGTTGTCCCAATTGGTATTCTCTTTCTTTAATGCCAAACTCAAACTGTAATTGTTTACGGGTGATCTCTTTTTGTTTTTCGGTATTGCTAACACTATCACGCATTATAACAAACTGTTTATAATAATGATAGGCACTGTCGAATTGATATTGTTTTTCATGGATATCACTGATCAGTAACAATGCTTCTTTCTGAAGATCGGGTATCTTCAATTGCCTCGCCCCTGTTAATGCGGTGTGCAGGTAATTGAGGCTGTTGATAAGATCTTTTTGTTTTTGAAGTATCCTGCCTACATTAAGTGTTTCAGTAAAAACATAATATTTTTTTTCCAATCGCTGATAAATAGCTAATGCTGATTGATATTGGCTAAGAGCAGAAGCAAATTTTAATTCCTTTTCATCAACTTCTCCAATTTTAGTAATTACCTCTGCTTCAAGATCGGCTTCCTTTACCTGTTTAGCAATATCCATTGCTTTTGACAGATTTTGTCGCACAATTGCAAAGCGATCTGCAGGATTGATTTTCATTCTCCTGAGTTCGTCCTCCGATGCAGTCAGGTAAGTAGCTACAATAGACTGGTAGGCTTCTGTAACTCCCCGCCTGCCCTCATCACCCATTTTCTGAAAAATATGTAGTGATTTATTAATATATTCCAATGCTTTTTCATGCTGATCTGTAAACTCGTTATAGACTCCTCCAATATTGATATAACAATTGGCTGCATCATCTTCCATTCCGGCACTGATATAATAGTTTGCAGCTTTCTGATATAAGGTTAACGCTCTGGGAAAATCGGCCAGTGTATGATACACTGTTCCAAAATTCATAGTATACCCTGCCGCATTTTCTTTATCACCCAGTAATTCGCACAGTTCGATGGCACGGGTATACTTAATGATTGAATTTTCAAATTCAGATCTTCCTTCATAATAAAGTGCGAAGCTATTATAGAGGGCAGGTAATGGTGGATAGAATTTTATTTTTTCTCCAATTGAAATGGCAGATTCAATAATTTGAAAACGCTCTTTAGTTAGCTTGAGCTTTCGGTATTCCCTTGATATTTCAATTAACAGTTTAACTTTATTGGAATCCTCCTTTGTATAAAGCTCATTCTGCCGGAGTAATGTATCAATATGTGTTTTTTGGGAAATTGCATTAGTACAAAATCCAACCAAAATAAATCCTATCAATACAGCAATTCTTTTCATAACCAACCTTTCACGTATGTTTTTTTCATATAATATATTATTCAAAATACGATTTGCCAGTCAATTAAACACTTCTAAATTTGAAATATTGACTTATATCCCAATTCTGTCTTCAAAAACTTTGAGTATATTTAATTTCTTCATTGCCTGCTTGCTCATCAATTAAAAAAATACATGAGAAAGCAAACAGATTCACGTTTCAGAACATTTCTTAAAGCACTAGGCCCGGGCTTAATAAGCGGTGCCAGTGATGATGACCCTTCAGCCATTACTACTTTTTCACAAGCGGGTGCACGTTTTGGACTTTCCACTTTATGGCTTTCAATACTTGCCCTGCCTATACTGGCCTTTATTCAGGAAATGTGTGCCAGAATAGGTATTGTAACAAAACAAGGCATATCTGGTGTGGTAAAAAAACATTATCCTAAATGGGTATTGTATGTTTTGATTGTATTAAGCTGCCCTGCATTTCTACTTAATATGGGTGCCGATATTTCTGTACTTGGTGAAACAGGAAATATGCTTTTCCCCTCCATTCCTCCATTGTATTGCAGTATTATATTCACTGGAATCTTATTTATATTTATGATCACATTTTCTTTTAAAACACTGGCAAGAGTGATGAAATTTGCCTGTTTAAGTCTTTTATTATATGTGATCGTTCCTTTTTTAACGCCTCTCAATATTAACCATATTCTGGCACAGACTTTTATTCCAACATTTCATTTTACGAAAGAATATTTACTTACAATTACCGGATTAACAGGAGCAATCATCTCACCTTATCTTTTTTTCTGGCAAACTTCTACGGAGGTAGAACAAATGGAAACAAAGGAAGACATAGATAAACCGCGTGTACAAAAAACATTTATGAAATCAATGCGGGTTGATATTATATCAGGAGCTTTCTTTGCCGTGTTGATCATGTATTTTGTGATACTTACAACAGGTACTGTTTTACACAACAACAAAGTGTATGAAATAAATACGGTAAAAGATGCGGCATCAGCACTTAGTCCTTTGGCGGGTAACCTTTCTCATATTTTATTTTCAATTGGTATTATCGGCACAGTTTTTTTAATTATACCCGTACTCAGTGGATCTATCTCTTATATTTTAGGAGAAGCTTTTAACTGGGAAACCGGATTCAACAAATCGTTTACTGAAGCAAAAGAGTTTTATGTGATCATATTTTTGGCTATGTGTGTGGGATTGGGAATGCAACTGACTGGTATCGGGGCAGTGAAAGCATTATTATTTACCACTGCCATTTATGGTGTTGTAGCTCCCTTTTTAATAGCGATCATTTTACATATTTGTAATAACGAGAAAATAATGGGGAAATACAGGAATAATACTTTGTCGAATACAATTGGACTGATCACGCTTTTATTAATGATCCTTTCTGTTGCAGCTTTGGCATATTCAATGATCACAAGTTAAAAAATAAAATCATTCTGACTAATTGTATCGGATATTTTAAATTCTTTTTCAATTTTAAAAAACATTGAATAATAATCTTTCACTCCTTTATTGTCTTCGTTTTTTTATCTTTTTAAATTAACCAAAAGGCTGTTGAATAGATGTGCTGGGTTTTGAGAACCATTTAGGCCCTTCTACAGTCATGTATGCACAGTCTTCCAGTCTAACCCCAAACTCACCGGGTATTGAAATATTAGGCTCTACACTAAAACACATACCGGGTTGTAATAATTGTTTGTTGCCTTTTACCATATTGCCCCATTCGTGACCATCCATTCCAATACCATGCCCGGTCCGGTGTGGTAAGCCGGGTAATTGATACCCCGGGCCAAATCCCGCATCAGTGATCACTTTGCGGGCTGCAGCATCCACCAGTTCGCAGGCCATCCCGTTTTTTGCTGCGGCAAAACCGGCAGCCTGTGCTTTTTGTTCAAGGTTCCAGACCTCAAGTTGTCGCTTGGAAGGTTCTGCACCAAATACAATGGTTCTGGTGATATCTGAATTATAGTTTTCTATAGTGCATCCACAATCCATCAAAACGATATCTCCTTTTTTTAATGTTCTTGGTTTGGTACTGCCATGTGGCATAGCAGAAGATTCGGCAAACAGTACCAATGCAAAATCCGATACACCTCCCAATCGCGTTTGGGCATTCGATATGATTGAAGAAACTTCGTGTTGCGACATTCCTTCTTTCAAACTACCCATACCTGCTTTAATAGCCGCAACCGTTATATCACTTGCTTTTTGCATTAATGCAATTTCTGCCGGTGATTTGATCATACGACAAGGCATCGTAATGGGATCGCCACTTGCATAATTAAGGTGGGGGGCTTCTTTTCGTATTCCATCAACGATAAAAAATCGAAGCCTTTCTTCAATGCCGATTGTTCCGGATTCAATTCCTGCTTTTTTAAGGGCTGATGCGATTAGTGCATAAGGGCTTTCATCTTCCTGCCATGCATATACTTCTTTTCCAATGGTGATCAATTCGCGTAAGCGCGATTCTTCAAAACCAGGGCATATATAAAACACTTCACCTTTTGCTGGAATCACTGCTACCATTGTTCTTTCACTGGGCCACCAGCTGATGCCAGTGAAATACAAAAGTGATGTGCCGGCATCAAGAATTAATGCCTGCATTTTTTGTTCAACCAATAATTTTTGTGCTTTGGCGATACGCTCTTCTCTTTCTTTAACTGTAATTGGTATAACATCTTTAGTCATGGATTGAAGTGAATCAATCGTTGACACTGCATTTTCTGTTCCGTTTTTGCAGGATTGCAAGCCCGATATCATGGCAGTTCCTGCAGTTAGTGCAGACAACTGAAGGAAGTCTCTTCTTTTCAAACTCATAAGTCAGGTTTTGATTTGTTATGATTGAAAGTTAAGGAAATAATGAGACTCTTTGTTTCAATAAGAGGAAGGCAGGAGAAAAAGAGGGTAACAAGAGCATAGGTCATTCTCTTTCCTTATCTCTTGTCCTCTTTTTATTGAAAAATTTCAGTCTATGAAAATAGTTACTGCCGGCATAACCGCATGATCAATTCTCTTTTTTCCGGGAATTGATTGGCTAGTTCATCAGCTTTTGCCAATTCGAAATCTGCGAAGTCAAAACCCGGTGCTACTGTGCATCCAACAAATGAGAAAGCTCCGCCAGGTGCCGTTTCAGAAGCAAACCAGCTACCCGCGGGTACTACAGCCTGAAAAGTTTCGTCATGCTGAATTTGATTACCCAGTTTGATCAATTCATATTTTCCGTTAGGATGAAGTACATGAACCAGCAATGAATCGCCTGTATAAAAATGCCAGCACTCATCGCTTTGTATTCTGTGAAAGGCAGAGAAGTTTCCTTGTTCAAGTAAGAAATAAATGGCGGTAGAAAAATGTCTGTCGCCATTGAACCGTTCCGGCAGTACAGATTTTGGAAACAGTTCTTTTGAGCGATACATTTCCTTATAGTATCCTCCTTCAGGATGCGGGAGCATATTAAACTGTGCTACTAATTCTTTTACAGAATGTTTCATACATTTATTTTAATGATCTCCCTGCAACGCTGTGCCTACCTGCCTCCGTGGTTCAAAAAGTTGAGGTTTATTTTTTTGGTTTTCGCTTGATCGGTTTTTTGTATTTTTGCTTCATCTGATCTTTCCTGCTAACCTTGGCATTTACTTTTAATTTTTTAGCCGATTTTTTATGGAAGTCTTTTTCATTGTATACCTTTTTTATAGGTTTTACATAATCGGTTTTCATAAAGATCTTTGGCTTCTCCTCTTCTGTAAGTACATCAGAAATTTCAAGATCGGCTGGTAATGGAACGATAGGAATTTTGAACTGCATCAACGTTTCGATGGCATCCTGCTGCTTTTTTTCTCTTGGCGAAATCATTGTAATCGAGATCCCTCTTTGATCAGCCCTGCCCGTTCTTCCGATACGATGCATATAAGTTTCAGGAACCACCGGTGTATCAAAATTGATTACATGCGACACTTCAGCCACATCAATTCCCCTTGCTACAATATCTGTGGCAATTAGGAAACGATAAGTGCCTTCCTGAAATTGCTTTACTGCATTGAAACGAAAATTTTGTGCTTTGTTGGAATGGATCACACCCGCCTGTTCTGGAAAAGTGGCTTCCAGTTCTGTAAATAATTGATCCGCCAATTGTTTGGTACCAACAAAAACCAACACACGCGACATACTGCTATCCTGGTGAAGCAGGTAAGTTAACAGATTTACTTTTGTGTAAAAATTAGGAACCTCATAAGCCGACTGGTCAATATTTTCTAATGGAGTACCTGTTGGTGCGGCTTCAATTTTTACGGGATCATTAAAATAGGCCTGCATCAATTGTTCTACATCTTCAGTGATAGTAGCTGAGAATAAAAGGTTTTGTCTTTTTTCAGGTAAAAGATCCAGAATATTTTTGATCTGGGTGCGAAATCCGAGGTTCAGCATTTCGTCCACTTCATCGATCACTAATTTTTTGATCTGTTTGGTGTTCAAAGAACCATCCAAAGCAAGATCCATCAAGCGACCCGGGGTTGCCACTAGAATATCGCAACCTTTTTCTACTCGTGCTTTTTGCGGATTAATATTGGTTCCGCCATAAACACCATCTACTTCCAGTGTCATGTAGGTTGTGAGCTTTTGGATGGCTTCCATTACCTGAATTACCAGTTCCCGGGTAGGTACAAGGATCAGCATTTGTACAGCCCTTGTTTTGGAAAATTTCATCAAGCGAAGGCAAGGAAGAAGATAGGCGAAGGTTTTCCCGGTTCCGGTTTGTGCTATACCACAAACATCCCTTCCAGACATGATCACCGGAAATGCTTTGTGCTGGATGGTGGTGGGCTTTGTATAACCCAATTCATCCAGGGCTCGTAATAAGGGGGTATTGAGGTTTAGATCTTCAAAAGTCATGATTGTGGCTGCGTAATTGAGCCACGAAGGTAAGGCCTATGGGGTAAGGAGCTGAAATAATGCATTTATCTCGATTATTATCCCTTCTCATGGATTTGAGCAACGGTAATCAGGATTGTATCAAGCATTGTATATTTATCCCCCCAATCAAATACGATTATGAAAAAGTGGTTAGTGCCCATCTCCAGCCTGTTTATCTTATTTGCGATAGCTGAGCAATCATACGCAACATTTACGCTGCCCTTTGTAAAAACAGGTACAGGCATTATTACCGGTGCAGATCAAACAGAAAAATACCTGCCGCTGTTAAAAGGAAAACGTGTTGCCGTATTGGCCAATCCTACCACTATTATCGGGCATACGCATCTGGTTGACAGCTTACAAAAACTAGGCATTAAAATAGTTAAGGTTTTTGGCCCGGAACATGGATTTCGGGGTAATGCAAGTGCAGGTGATAAAGTGAGTGATGAGATTGATAAGGCTACAGGCATTCCTATTATTTCGCTGTATGGCGCCAAATCAAAAGCAACCAAAGAAGATCTGGCAGATGTGGACATACTTCTATACGATCTGCAGGATGTAGGATGTCGTTTCTACACCAATATCAATGCTTTGGCCCGTTTGATGGAATCCTGTGTGGAAAGCAATAAAGAATTAATAATCCTTGACAGGCCAAACCCAAATGGATATCTGATTGATGGCCCGATACTGGACATGACATTCAAATCAGGCATCGGGATGTTCCCACTTCCTATTTCGCATGGATTAACTATTGGAGAATTTGCACAAATGGCGAATGGTGAAGGCTGGTTGACCAACAAAGTAAAATGCAGGATTACCATTATTCCGGTTGCCAATTATAACCATGATATGGAGTATACATTACCTGTATCTCCCTCTCCCAACCTGAATACACAGCAATCTGTTTTGTTGTATCCTTCTACCTGTTTGTTTGAAGGAACTTATTTAAATCTTGGCCGCGGAACGTATTTCCCTTTTACTATTCTGGGCAGTCCTGAATTGAAAGGGATTTATTCTTTTTCCTTCACACCCGTTGGTATCAAAGGCATGGCTGAAACACCGTTACATATGGATCAGATCTGTTATGGCATTGATTTGCGTAAGTATAATACAGACATTCTTCGCAAAAGCAGGCAGATCAATATTTCATGGTTGATAGAATTGTATAATGCCTATCCCCACAAAGAAAAATTCTTCGATTTTACCTTGAGTAAAGAAATGGGTAGTATTGATAAACTGGTTGGCAAAAATGCTTTCAAATACCAGGTGATGACGGGAATGTCGGAAACGGATATTCGTAAGAGTTGGGAGCCTGGGTTAAGTGTGTATAAGGAGATGAGGAAAAAGTATTTATTGTACCCTTGATATTTTTTTACCACAGATGACACAGATTAGCACAGAAAAAAATCTGTGTAAATCTGCTTCATCTGTGACTATTTTTTTACACCCCAACCACATCCCGCAACAAATAAAAGATCGATTGATAATTGTGTTTAGATGATTCGCTCATTGCCATTTCGCAGGTTTTACCGGATGAATAATAGCCCTGATATTCTTTCCGGCTCACTTCTTTTACTTCATCCTTGGTAGCACTGGCTGTTAATTCAGGAAAATAAAATCCTCTATCGCCAGCCATACCACAGCATCCGCTGAGAAAAGGTATATCTGCTTTATTGGCACAGGCGTTACCAATACTTTGCAGTTTCTGCATCAGGTTCATTTTATAAACAGTACAAACAGGATGAAAAACGATTGCGTCTTTTTTATTCAAAACCTGTAACCGCGGCAATAAATAATCCGCAGCAAAATCAATACTATCAATAAAATGCAATTGTTTAAAGCGTTCTTTATTCTCATTGGTTAAATAACCAACAGAAGATTGAATAGAATGAGTACAGGAAGTTACATCCATCAATACAGGAACTTTCCCCCCATCAGTCCACTTCCATAAAATATCAATCGTATTATTCACTGTGTACTGATAGGCAGGAATAAATCCTTTGGATGAAAATAATTGTCCGCAACAAACACCCGTAGTATGATCTGCGATCTTTAATTGCAAACCGGCTTTATCGCATAATGATTGAATAACCCGGTTAATTGGCATTTTATCTTCCATATCCGCACCCATCATTCGGGTAATACAAGACGGGAAATATACAATATCAGGTTTTGCCGGCCTGTTTGATTTTATTGTAACCGGTTGGGTTATTGTATCTGTAAATAATGGGAAGTTTTTAAATTTCTTTTGTAAAAACCCGGTTAGTTTGAACATGCTTTTCGGGCCAATAAAAATATTGATCAGGTTACTTGAATGCAATGCAAATTTTACAACCCTTTCTACCAATCCAAAATGTTTGGCAACCAGTAACGCTCTCTTATTTGCTTTTACCGAATGATTCTCTTTCCGTAACCGCTTGATCAGTTCACCAGTATTGATCGATACAGGGCAATCCACAGCACACATACCATCCACTGCACAGGTATCCATTCCCGAGAATTGATATTCGCTTTTCAGTATCTCAAAATCTGTTATATTTCCCTCTGTTTTTAAACGTTGCAAAGAGCGGCGGATTTGTATTCTTTGTCTGGGAGTGAGTGTATAATTTCTACTGGGGCAACGGTTTTCGCAGTAACCACATTCCACGCATCTGTCTACTTCCTCCTCAACTACCGGCATGGTTTTCATGTTTTTCAAATGGCATTTATCATCGCCATTGATGATTACTCCGGGATTAAGAATATTTTGCGGATCAAGTAATTTTTTCAGTTCCTGCATTATTTTATAAGCATCATCCCCCCATTCATCTTTCACAAAAGGTGCGATCTGCCTGCCGGTACCATGTTCCGCTTTTAAAGAACCATTGTATTTATGAATGATGAGTGCTGCCAGATCATCATTGAATGCTTCAAATACAGACAGGTCTTCTTTTGTATTCACCGGTTGGGTAATCAGGAAATGCAGGTTTCCTTCTTTGGCATGACCAAAAATGATCGCATTATCATAACCATATTTATGAAACAATGCCTGCAGATCAGTAACTGCTTTGCCAAGGTTTTCCAATGGCACAGCCACATCTTCCAGCATAGCAGTTGTTCCTTTTGCGCGAACAGCAGCTACGGATGGATACATTCCTTTTCTCAATTTCCAGAGTTTGGCTTGTTCGTAAGCATCCGTAGAAAAATCCAGTTTATCTAATACAGGTAATGAACCGATGACGGGTAATGCATGATCTAACAAATCAACCAGTTCAACAGGATTTGCAGCCTGGTACTCACAAAGAATTGCCGTAGCTTCTGATGGAAGGTTTTTGATCATTGCCGGACAATAATCCATATGCTCTACAGAACGCAATGCGGGCCTGTCCATCAATTCCAATGCTTCAGCATTGGTTGCTTTCAATGCCGGTATGGCTTCTGCTGCAATAACAGGGTTCTCGAAAAACAATAACCCTGTTGTTTTATATGGCTTATCAGGAATCGTATTTAATACTGCCTGCGAAATAAAAGCGAGTGTTCCTTCTGCCCCTATCAGCAAATGTGCCAATACATCCAGCGGATGTTTGTAATCGATGAATGCATTGATGCTGTAACCAACTGTATTTTTTATTCTGTATTTTGATTTGATCTTCTGCACCAGTTCTTCATTGGCCAGAATAGATTTTTGTAAAGCCACAATGCCATCTGAAATTACACCATCCCTTGCCTGAAAAGAGAAATAATCCATTTCAACGGAGGTATCGTATACATTTCCATTAGGTAGTACAAAGCGAATGGTATGTAAAGTGTGGTATGAGTTATGCGTTACGCCACAACACATTCCGCTGCTGTTATTAGATAAGATCCCACCCATCATTGCAGCAGTGATAGAAGCAGGATCGGGGCCCATCTTACTTGCATATTGTTGCAGACTTTTATTTACATGTGAGCCAATGGCGGCAGGCTGTACTTTCACGCGTTTTCCAAATTCTTTTGGAACGATCATTTTCCAATTACGGCTCAGATCAACCAAAATACCATCGGTGATGGATTGTCCGCTTAAACTGGTACCGCCCGTTCTGAATGTTAATGGAATATGCTGTTCCTGTGCGATCTGAAATAAGAGTTTGATATCATCTTCAGAATCAGGTTGTACAATGGCTTTAGGAAGCAGGTAATAAAATCCGGCATCACCCGCATAGGCGTAGCGATCTGTGAGTGTAAGCTTCAGTTTATCTTCGGAAAAATACTTTCTGAGTTCGTTTGCGATATCCACCATGGCCTTTGCTTTATTTCCAATTAAGGAACTGCTACAAATTTACACGATTTAGCTGCGCGATTTGATGTGTTTCGGCAAATACTATGGGGTTGTATATTTTTTTGCTGCGTATTTTCAACACAAAAGAACAAAACAGGGAGGTATGAATAATAGTTAACTCATAAAATAGCCACAGATGCACAGATTAGCACAGAAAAATCTGTGCTAATCTGTGCATCTGTGGCTATAAAATAATTACTAATTACTCTCCTAATTTCTCTGTCACATGCGCTTTAATATCCTGCAATTGTTTTTTATCAAATGCCAGTTTGGTGATGGTCACAAATAATACGGGTACAATAAATATGGCCAGTAAAGTTGCCCCCAACATACCACCTAACACCGTCCACCCAATGGTAGAACGAGCTACGCCCCCTGCTCCGGTTGCAAAGGCCAATGGCAATACTCCCAACACAAAAGCCATGGATGTCATAATAATAGGACGTAACCTGAGTTTAACTGCAGCCAGTGTTGCCGGTAAAATATCAATCCCGGCATCTACCCTTTCTTTTGCAAATTCTACGATCAGGATCGCATTTTTTGCGGCCAGTCCAATCAGGGTTACCAAGCCTATCTGTGCATACACATTATTGGTAAGTGAAGGGATGAATGTCAAAGTCAATATGGCACCAAATGCTCCGGTTGGTACTGCCAACAAAACGGACAATGGTATCGACCAGCTTTCATACAATGCAGCAAGGAACAGAAATACAAAAAGAATAGATAGTGAGAAAATATAAAGGGTACTTGATCCGGCATTGATTTCCTCTTTACTTAATCCGGAAAACTCATACCCATATCCCGCAGGCAATACTTTATCTGCCACTTCGCGTAAAGCCTGAATGGCTTGTCCGCTGCTAAAGCCTTCTTTAGGGTTACCATTGATCTCAGCGGTTCTGAACAAATTATAATGTGAGATCAGTGGCGCACTTTCTATTGTTGAAGTAGTAATCACCGTACTCAAAGGCAACAAAGTACCTGCCTGGTTTCTAACATAATACTGCTCCAGGTTTTTAATATCGGCACGGAACATAGTATCTGCCTGCGCAACCACCCTGAAATTTCTTCCATAGATGGTGAAATCATTGATGTATTTACTGCCCAGATAGGTTTGCATGGTATTATAAACATCAGAAAGAGATACACCCAGTTTTTTACACTTTTCTCTATCAACATCCACTTTGTATGCCGGTGTCCTTGCCGTGAAGAATGAAAAGGCACGGGCTATTTCTGGGCGTTTGTTTACTTCTGCTACAAAATTGTTTACCACTTTTTCAAACTGCTTGATATCATCCGTACTCTCTTTTTGTTCCAGTTCAAATGTAAAACCACCGGTTGCACCAAGACCCGGAATTGCCGGTGGTGAGATGGCTAAAATGGTTGCACCTTTGATCGATGCCATTCTTTTTTGCACATCCGCAATGATAGCAGCCAGTTGTAATGATTTATCCTTTCTCTCATCCCATGGTTTCAACTGGGTAAAAATGGTTCCACTGTTCGATTTGGTAGCGCCTGTAATAATATTAAATCCTCCCAATGCCGCATAATGGCCTATGCCGGGCGTTTCTTTCATTATTTTCATCACACTGTTCAATACTTCCAAGCTGCGGGTTGTAGAAGAGGCTTCGGGTAATTCATAGGTAACATAAATTCTTCCCTCATCTTCTGTTGGAATAAATCCGGATGGTTTATTCTTAAACAATATTGCCGTTCCTGCCATGATACAAACCAGCAGCACAAGCATATACGGTGTTGCTTTAATGGCACGTTGAACTCCACCCGTATATGAACTGGCAACCCTGCTGAACCATTGGTTAAAACGGAAGAAGAATTGATTCAAACCTTTAGATTTTTTATCAATATGCATAGGTTTCAGGAAAATGGAACAAAGAGCCGGTGTTAATGACAGCGCCACAAATGCCGATATCAAAACAGAGATAGCGATGGTGATGGCAAATTGCTGGTACAATCTTCCTACAATTCCCGGAATGAAACCTACGGGAATGAATACGGCAGCTAATATCAATGCGATAGCCACTACGGGCCCTGAAATATCTTTCATTGCTTTATAGGTAGCTTCTTTGGGAGATAATTTTTCATGATCGATATAATGCTGAACAGCCTCTACCACAACAATTGCATCATCCACCACAATACCGATGGCCAATACAAAACCGAACATGGTTAATGTATTGATGGTAAATCCTAACGGCACAAAAAACGCAAAAGTTCCTATGATAGAAACCGGAATGGCCAATACCGGAATTAAGGTTGCACGCCAGCTTTGTAAAAAAAGGAATACCACCAATACCACCAGTGCCAGAGCTTCTAATAAAGTTGTGATCACTTCACCGATAGATACTTTAACCACAGAAACCGTTTCAAAAGGAACTACATAATCGATATCTTTTGGGAATGATTTTTTCAATGATTCCATTGCCGCATATACACCTTTGGCAGTTTCAATTGCGTTGCTTCCGGGTGCCTGGTAAACCAATAAATAAGAACCTCGTTTACCATCAACAAATGAATTACTGGCATAGCTGAATTTACCGAGCTGTATTCTTGCCACATCTTTTAAATGCACAACAGAACCATCTGTTGGTTTTGTTCTTACAATCACATTTCCAAACTGTTCTTCGGTACTTAAACGGCTATTGGTAAAGACTGTGTATTCAAAAGCCTGATCAACTTTTTGTGGAGATGCCCCAACCGAACCCGCAGCAATCTGCAAATTCTGTTCCTGTAATGAAGCGATCACTTCGTTGGCAGTAATGCCTAACTGCGCCAGTTTATCTACCTGCAGCCAGATTCGCATACTAAAATCATCGGCTCTGCTAAAAATATCTCCCACACCCGGCACACGTAACAATGCATCTTTAATAAATATATTGGCATAGTTATCTACAAAAGGAACATTGTGCGTTCCATCAGGAGAGAACATGGCCACCAACATCAGGATACTTGGATTTCTTTTACGGGTGGTTAAACCCAAACGTTTTACATCGTCCGGTAATTGCGGAGTAGCAATACCTACACGGTTTTGGATATCCAGCGCTGCAATATCTGCATTGGTTCCTACTTTTAAGGTTGCAGTTATGGTGGTTCTTCCATCACTGGTACTGCTGCTTTGCAGATACGCCATGCCCGGCGTTCCATTTACCTGCGTTTCTACCGGTGTTGTTACGGTTTGTTCTACTGTTTGCGCATCAGCCCCTGTAAAATTACCGGTTATCTGTACCGTTGGCGGAGTGATCTCAGGATACTGGCTGATGGGTAAATTAATAATTGACAACACCCCCAATAACACGATCACCAATGAAATAACTATAGCAGTAACCGGGCGTTTAATAAATGTATTTGCGATCATAGAATTTCCGGGTTATGGTTTGTTGGGTTTAGGGGCAGCCGTTGTTACCACCGTTCCTTCTTTTAATTTCTGTACACCTTCTATCACTACTTTTTCTCCTTCTTTCAATCCATCTTTCACAATGATCTTATCGTTGATACGGGTACCCAGTATTATTTTTCTTTGTGTTGCCTTACTGCTGTCCGTTACAACAAATACAAAGAACTCTCCCATCTGTTCTACCACAGATTTATAAGGAGTCAGAATAAATTGTCCGGTATGATTATTTTTTACACGAACATTGGTATTCATTCCTGCTTTTAATTGTCCGGTATTTGTAAATACCAACCTTGTTTTAATCGTTCCTGTTTGTGGATCTACAGCCCGGTCTATTAAACTGACATGTCCTGTTTTTGTATAGATTGAATTATCCGGCAACGATAATGTAAATGTTGAATCGGCTTCTGTTCCCGGATGTTGCTGTAATTGTATAAAACGGGATATCTCTTTTTGATCCACTGCAATATCCACTGCCATTGGATTATCAGATGATACTGTATTCAAAATATTCTGATTGGCAGTTACCAGTGTTCCAATCTTTGCCTGCGAAATTCCAATGGTTCCGTCAAACGGTGCATAGATCACAGAAAAACGAAGATCATTCGAAAGCCTTGATACATTGGCCTGTGCCGCTGCCACCTGCATTTTTACACTTTGCAGATCTGCCAATGCATAATCTACTTTCTGTTTGGCTATAGCATCCTGTTTCAACAAGTCAGTATACCTGTCTGCATCCTGCTGAGCTTTTGCCAGTGAGGCTTTTACTACGTTGAGATTAGCAATCGCCTGGTCATAATTAGCCTGGTATTGCTGTCGGTCTATATCATACAGTTTCTGCCCTTTACTCACATGTTGTCCATCACTAAAATAAACTCCGGTGATATATCCCGTTACCTGTGCTTTCAAATCCACCTGATTTAGCGGAACAATAATAGCCGGATAATTATCATAATACTCAGCCGCTTCACTCTTTACCTCATACACAGTTACAGCTGCTGGTGGAGGTGTTTTAGGTACTTCCGGTGTTTTAGGTCCTCCGCATGAGGTTAACAGTAGCACACTGATAATCAATAAAGCTGATTTAGAAATTGTATATCGCATAGCGTTGATTAATTGGTCTTGATTAATATTGAATGGTTCCCAATGCTTTCTGCACATCCAGTTTACTTTGCAGCAATTGAAATAAAGCATTGTAAAAATTAAGTTGTGTTGTTCGCAAATCAGATTCTGCAATGATCACATCTAAATAGGTACGGATCCCTGATTTGTATTGCAGATTCAAAGTTTTATATACATCGTCTGCCAGTATCACATTCTCTTTCAATGCCTGGTAATTGGATAGATTTCCTTTATAGACAGCGATGGACTGTGCATATTGTGTATTCACGCGGCTTTTCAATAAAGCCATATCCCAGTCTACCCGCTTCGATTGCAACTCTGCCTGTCGTAATTGTATGATCCGTTTATTACCCTGGAAAATAGGCATAGCCAACTGTATCCCGATATTGGAATTGGTAAATCCCTGGTTGTATGTTTTCAAAAAATCATTATTCAAATAGCCAAGATTATAATTGCCAAATGCAGAAACTGTTGGTACATAACTTGACTTGTAATATTTGATACTTGCCTGCTGTAATTTTTGCTGTGTTTGTAACAACCGATATTCAATACGATTCTCATATTGAACAGCAATCGCTGTATCAACCATGGCATCTTTTTCCATATAGGAAGTATCATATTGAAGCTTCAGGTCTGTAGTATCTGCAAGCCCCATCAATTGTTTCAGATAAGTCAGTTTTGCAATGATCAGGTCTGATGATTGTTTGCGTTGTGCTTTCGCATTGTTCAATGCAATAGTAGCCCGCTTATAATCTGTTTTATCTGCAACACCGCTCTGGTATTGACTCACTGCATCCTTTAAACTTCTTTCCAAACGGGTGATGGCTTGCGTTAAAACCGATACCTGTTGCTGTGTGAGCAATATATCGTAAAAAGCCTTGCTCACATTTACTGCCACATCAATTTTATTAAAACTGGTAGCCTGTTTTACCTGTTGCCTTACATCATTGGCAGTGCGACTGGCGAACAGAATATCTTTGTTAAAAAGGTTCTGCGTTACATTAACCCCAAGATTTGAGGAATTAAAAGTTCCATTACGAACATAGGCCCCTGAAAAAAAAGAAGCCGGTAGTTCAAAACTGTGTTGCAGGTTGTAATTGAAGTTCAACTGCGGATACCAATCGGCCAGTTTTGCCTGGATCTGTTTTTCAACAATGGCTTCATCCAGTAAAGATTGTTGAACAACCGGCTGGTGCATGATTGCATATTGCACACAGCCCGCAAGGGTTGCATCCTGTAAAACCAAATCGGTTTTTAATTGCGACTGTGCCGTGGTTCCTGCCATCAAAAGACAAAAAACAAAGACAGCTTGTATCATTTTTCTCATCATTTTATCAATCATTATTTTGAATAGGCTTAAAATCAAAATTTATAAAGGTTTCAAAAAGAGGAATACAAGAGAGAAAGAGTTAAGTACCCTCTCTTATTACCCTCTTTTCCTCTTGTCTTCCTATTATTGAAATATCTACTACAGTTAAATACACAAAATAAACTACCGTTTCATCCCATCCCAACACATAGTAAACATATTATTGACAGCAGTTTTGGTTAAAGGTTTCCGGCTGTAATGTGCATTTTTAACTCCTTCATGTATACTGCCTATTACAAATACCATCAGGGAAAATGTATCTATTTCTTTGAACACATTTTCTTCTTTTCCCCTTTCCATTAATTTGAACAAAGGTTTGATCATTTGTTTGGTCAGCTTCATAGTGCATTCATTCAAAAAGGGTGAATGATAACACTGATCCATAAACACGGCTTTATCAAAATGCTGAACCCGGTATTGCAAAATATTCATCCATACAGTGGTAAAGCCTGATTTAAACGGCAAAGCCGGATCGTAATTCTGAAAATAATTCTCGATGGATGATTGTCTGCATCGGGCAAACAAAACATTGATCAGTTCTTCTTTGTTCTTAAAATAAATATACAGAGTCCCTGTTGCAAGCCCTGCTTCCCGGGCTATTTCAGACATGGTGATACCTGCCAGTCCTTTTTGAGTAACCAACCCCAATACCGATTGGAAGATCTGCCGGGTTTTATTATCGTCGCGAAGTTTCAGGCAACAAACATAAATGAATACTTATTCATTTATAAAAAACGGGTTTTCTATTTGCGGAAAAAATGATAAATAGGCGTCACTGCGAGGAACGACCTCGTGCCACTAAAGCTTTAGCGGTGGCGCAAGCAGCTAGTGTTTCAACACACTGGCTAAACGATGAAACTCAGATTGCTTCGTTCCTCGCAAAGACGTGCTTCCTATTCGATATTACCTAAGTGCCTGGTACAAAACCTCAATCGTATGCAAGGCTTTCCTGCCCGTTCCATCTTTGATCTGGTGACGGCAACTCGTACCCGGAGCGGCAATGATAGTTTCTGCTTCCTGTTTGCGAACTGTTGGCAATAAAACAAGTTCGCCAATTTGCATCGAGAGTTCGTAGTGTTCTTTCTCAAAACCAAAGGAACCGGCCATTCCACAACATCCGGATGGGATTGTTTCTACTTTATAATTTTCAGGTAGCGAAAGCATTTTCACAGAAGCAGTCGTAGAAGAGATTGCTTTCTGTTGACAATGCCCGTGTAGTTTGATCAGTTTATTCTTTTGTGTAAATTGATCTTTGGTGATATTTCCGTTTGAGATCTCGTTGGAAATGAATTCATCTATCAGAAAAACACTATTGGAAAGATTTTTAGCCGCATCCAGGTTTTGGTCAAACGCAAGATCGGGATACTCATCACGGAAAGTAAGAATAGCGGAAGGTTCAATCCCAATCAACGGAGTTTCAACTGAGATCAATGGACCCAATGCTTCAATATTCCGGTTGATGATCTTCTGTGCGTTGCGGATCAATCCCTTGGAAAGCCAGGTACGTCCGCTTTCTTCATGTTTAGGAATCACTACTTCATAACCCAGTTTCTCCAGTAATAGAATAGCTGTGGTTCCAATATGTGCATCATTATAATTGGTAAATTCATCACAGAATAAATATACTTTTCGGTTTCCTTTCTGAGTGATCTCTTTTTGGTGTTTGTGATACCAGCTTTGCAAAGTTTGGTTAGATAAAGTTGGCATAGAACGTTTCAAAGCAAATCCGGATAACATTTTTATCAAACTTCCTGTTAAAGGATTTGATACAAAGAAATTATAAACAGACGGCATCAATGAACCCAATTTTGCAGAGGCAGTGAAATTAGCAATGAGCTTTGAACGGAACGGAACACCATTGGCATCGTAATATTGCTGTAAAAACTCTGCTTTCAGTTTGGCCATATCCACATTGGATGGGCATTCAGATTTGCAGGCTTTACAACTCAAACATAGATCCATTACTTCATAGATCTCCTTATTATCAAAACGATTTAGTTTATCAGAATGTGTTAAGAATTCGCGCAAAATGTTTGCCCTTGCACGGGTGGTATCTTTTTCATTATGTGATGCCATAAAAGATGGACACATCGTTCCACCCGATAAATGTGTTTTTCTGCAATCGCCGGAACCATTGCACTGCTCAGCATGTTGCAAAATATCCTGTTGATGAAAACGAAAAACAGTTTTGAACTCAGGAGTAAATTGTCCCGGCTCATAACGCAGCATGGTATTCATTGGCGGCGTATCCACAATTTTATTCGGGTTGAATACATTGTTTGGGTCCCAACTTTTCTTGATGTCCTGTAACAGTTTGTAATTCTTCTCTCCTACCATTTGTTTGATAAACTCACCGCGCAATCTTCCATCTCCATGTTCGCCACTTAAAGAGCCCTGGTATTTTTTTACCAGCGTAGCTACTTCTTCTGCAATGGTTCTGAAAAGCTGGTTGCCTTCTACTGTTTTCAGGTTGATGATCGGACGCAAATGTATCTCACCCGAACCTGCATGCGCATAATGCACAGCGTGTAATCCATATTTGGTAAGGATTTCATTAAAATCGCGGATATAATTGGGAAGGTCTTCCACATCTACAGCCGTATCTTCTATAACCGGAACCGCTTTTTCATCACCGGGTAAATTACCAAGTAAGCCAAGACCTGCTTTTCTCAGTGTCCATATTTTTTTGGTATCCTCTCCAAATAAAACGGGGAAATGATAGCCCAAACCTGCAGCACGCATATCGGCTTCCACTTCTTTGGTGATGGCCAATATTTCTTCACGTGTTGTGCGGGCAAACTCAATTACCAAAATGGCACCCGGATCTCCTTGTACAAAAAATCGATTTTTACTTTGTTCAATATTCCCTTTTGTGCATTCCAGAATATAATGATCAATCAGTTCACTTGCACTGGGTTTGTATTTCAGTCCGATCAGATTGGCTCTAAGCGATTCGTCGATCGAATTAAAGTGCACACAAAGCAATCCGATTTCTTTAGGAGGGATTGGTACCACATTCAATTTGATCTCCGTTAAAAAAGCCAGTGTACCTTCAGAACCTGCCATCAGGGAACAGAAATTAAACGCTTCGCCACCAGCATTAAACGGAGCCATATCTACCAACAGATCTACAGCATACCCAGTATTTCTTCGTTCCACCGATTTTTTCGGGAACTCTTTTTTGATCTCTACCTGGTTATCATAATTGCTTAACTGGCTGCGGGTATTTTTATAGATCCTTCCTTCAAGGTTATCCTGTTCACATTTGGCATGAAACTCATCTATAGATAATTCTTTAAACACCGTTTCTGTTCCGTCACTCAAAAATGCCGTCGCTTCCAGTAAATGTTCACGGGTACTTCTGTATACAACAGAATTGGAACCGCATGAATTATTACCCACCATCCCACCGATCATTGCACGATTGGCTGTAGAAGTTTCAGGGCCAAAGAAAAGTCCATAGGGTTTCAGAAACATATTCAATTCATCCCTGATCACACCGGGTTGTACCCTTACCCATTTTTCTTCCGGGTTTATTTCGAGAATCTGTGTAAAGTTTTTGGAGACATCCACAATAATTCCATTACCCACCACCTGGCCTGCTAATGAGGTTCCTGCTGTTCTTGGAATTAATGAGGTTTTATTGGCATGTGCAAATTGTATCAGCTTAGTGATATCTTCTTTTGTTTTGGGAATAGCCACTGCCAGCGGCATTTCACGATAAGCGGAAGCATCGGTTGCATACAGGATCCGGATAGTTTTATCGAAATAAAGATCACCTTCCAGTTGTTCTGATAGTTGCTGCAGCTTCGCATTCATTACTCGTCGTTGATATTGTTTGATAGAAATGCAAAAATATCCCTTTCTTACTAAAAAGCAGCTATGTGTTAGATAATAAAACAGTGTAAATAATAGAGATAAGTATCCAATACATCAATATAAATCTGTTGCGCTGTGCCAGGATAGTAAAAAGTACTACCTGTTCAAAACTAAAATCATCCCGGCAAAAAGAAATATCACATATATCGAAATAACAACAATCGTTAGTATTCCGTTATACTTAAACAACCTTTTAAGATTTCGGAATGATTCAGTCATTTCTTCCTCATTGCGCTCATGCAAGCCTGATTTCATTTTAACTGCAAACCGATAAAGAAAAAGGCAACGAAAAAAATAAAGCACTGATCCAATGATATAAAATATCCAGATAAAGCTTGTTCTTCCTGAACGAAAAGCGCCTTCTGAATAAGTGTATCGTGAGGAAATGGAAGAATTCAGGTAAGAAAAAAACAATGAGAGGCATATCCCGATTATTACAATCAACCCACAACCAATAAATCCCATAATGGCCAAAAATTTGGCCCATCTTGCCGCTTCGGAAAGTTGTTCCCTAACAATAGAATCCGTTAACAGCGATTCATTCTGGTTTTCAGCAATTGGTTCAGATAATTCGTTCATACGGATTATTTTTAAACATTACCAAATTCATGATACTTCTAAAATCAGCAATCAAAATCAGTTGTTCATAAATCAATTTCTCAGGAAATTAAGATCATTTTTTGTGGCAGTGAGAAATATTCTGTTTTGATCTTCTCGAGGGTTTCTTTTTTATTGAAGAGTTCATAATACTCATCAACATCAATATTCATATTTTCCTTATTAACATAGATCGGACCGGTTACGGAACTGTTTTCGCCATTTTCAAACAAGGCAGTTCTTACAATCCCATTGACTATCGCACCCTCATCCAGATTACATTTGTTCTTACAGATCACATTGCCTTCAATAGTTCCGCCGATCACTACATCATGGCAAAGTATATCGCCATTAACAGATGCTTTTTTATCAATGATCACTTTATTGGTGCAGAAAATGATCCCTTTAAAATCTCCTTCAATTCGAATGGGGGATGCAGTTTTGATGATACCAAAATAAACGCCACCTGAAACCACCTGTATGGCGGGTAACATTTCGGAGGCGGGTTTCTCTGTTTTTTTAAATAGCATAGGTAATTTTTCTTGGATAGTGGTGTCAGCTTTGAAGATAGCTAAATTGAATGATTTTTAAACAATTTCAAGATTGCCGACGTAAAAACACAAAAACATAACCTATAAGATGAGTATTTCGATAAAATTGTTAATTTTTTGGTACTAAAAACATAAATTGCCTAAATATTTATAAAACCTACCAAGATGAACAAATTCAGGGAACAACTGCTTCACGATCCCAATTCCGGTTTTTCGAGTCAATCTTCTCTGGAAGATAAACAACTGTTTATTACCAGTTCCACCAATATTTCGGGTGTATTGGATTCTGAGAATGATATTATACTGGATGGTAATTTTAATGGTGTTTTATATAGTAAGAAGACCATTCATATTACCCCAACCGGTATTATCAAAGGGGTGATTATCTGTAACGATATAAAGGTTGAAGGCGAGTTTGAAGGGTCGGTATACAGCCTTCGTGTGAATCTTTGTAAGGATTCTATCGTGAAAGGCAATATCCATTGTACCATCATCAATACTGAAATGAACCAGTTTGTAGAGGCCAATATCAAATTGTTGAGTTTGGAAACTGCCGTATTTGAAGCTACTTCTACCGAACTCTTTGCGCAATTGAAAGATGTATTCAGCAAAAATAATAAAGACAATAACTATCTCGCCATCTTCCAGGAAAAACTGAATGAGGTAAAACCATCCACTAAGTTTTATCACCAAACCATTTATGTTTCTCCCTCTTCAGATACACCAAGATCAGAAGATATTTTGCCGGAAGACGGGAATTAAATCTATTTCAACGATTCTTATAAAAAAGAGAAAACAAATTTGTTTTCTCTTTTTTTATTGCCTCTTTGTGAGGAATGAAGCAATCTGTGTTTCAAATGGCAGGCTGAATAATTAAACACAGGCTGTTTCGTTCCTCGCAGTAACGTTGGTTATGAATCTATTCTTTTATTTCATTTTCGTAAACACACTAATCCCTAATATTTTAATGGATGAATATTCCCCGTCCTTATCTTTTACAAATACCAAAGAAAACAGTTGTTCCGGGTTGTAAAAGTAAATATCCGTTTGAGGTGTTAATGTAATCTCTTTTTTATCCCACAGTTGTTTTACGATGAGCTGATTATTTTTTGCTATCAATTGCAATATATTATCTTCATCATCTTTTGACTGGTATTTTCCTTCAAAAACTTTGAGCTGATCGATGGTGTATTTAGCCGGAGTTATTTTTTTCCAAACATCTCTTTTATTGATTGTTACCTGAGAAATGGCCCCGGCTGAGTCTTTGGCAAAGAGAAGGGAATTCAAGATCTGCTCTTTCATATAAAAACTAAGTTCTGATTCAGGTGTAAAAACCAATCCGTTGGGGCTGCCCTGTTGCACATAAAATAGTTGGTTATCTTTAACTGATAAATGGATATAACGCAGGAACCCATTTTGTGGTTGATATAATCCTTCGAAAGGTTTTAGCTGCTCAGGTGTATGTGGCATTTCTACTTTAACCACCGGTTTGTAATCATACACTCTTTTCCATTGATCGTTGTTGCCAAGTGACAATTGTGTAAAAGTGCCCAGAAAATCTTTCCGGAAAGTTATCCGCATAGGGTTGCCTTCATTGGCATCCTTACTAAAGAA
>CANBSW010000052.1 GCA_947372235.1 Chitinophagaceae bacterium
ATCTGTTCTACAAAAACGAAAACTCCGCCTTTGCAGACGGAGTTCCCTGTACAGACAAGCAATCGAGAGACCATTTATTGTCCCGATATTGTCGGGAACGGTAATCAGTTAGTGTTGGGTGCGGCTTTCAGGATCTCTTCAGTTACGCCGGAAGCGTATTTTTCGAAATTCTGGACGAATTGTATAGCTAAATCTCTCGATTTTGCATCATAGGCAAGCGGATCGGCCCAAGTGCTGCGTGGGTTTAAAATTTCTTTCGGCACTTCCGGGCAGGTAACCGGTATTCCCATTCCAAAAACAGGGTGTGGTGCAAATTCAACCCCTTCCAGTTTGCCTTCCAGTGCCGCGGTTATCATAGCACGGGTATATCCCAGTTTCATACGACTGCCAATGCCATAAGGACCGCCACTCCAGCCGGTATTGATCATCCACACATTTACCTGGTTCCTTTTCATTTTCTCTCCCAGCATAGCTGCATATTTACCCGGGTGTAATGGCATAAATGGTGCCCCAAAACAGGTACTGAATGTGGCTTTGGGTTCTGTTACCCCCGCTTCCGTTCCGGCAACCCGGGCCGTGTATCCACTGATAAACTGGTACATGGCCTGACCCGGCGTTAGTTTACTAATGGGTGGCAGTACCCCATAGGCATCGCAGGTTAAAAAGAAAATATTTTTAGGCAGCCCGCCAATACTTGGTTCCAAAGCATTGCTGATATAGTTCAATGGATAACTTACCCTTGTATTTTCGGTGATGGATTTGCAGCTGAAATCGATTTTTCTGGTTCCTGGGTAAAACCCGATATTTTCTACCAACGCACCGCGCCGGATGGCCTGAAATATTTCGGGTTCTTTCTCTTCACTCAAATCAATGGTTTTTGCATAACAGCCGCCTTCAAAATTGAAAACGGAATCATCTGTCCAGCCATGTTCATCATCCCCGATCAATTTCCGATTGGGATCGGCGCTGAGGGTGGTTTTTCCGGTTCCACTCAATCCAAAGAAAACAGCAACATCTCCTTCCTTACCCATATTGGCACTGCAATGCATACTTAGTACCTGTTTGTTTTGGGGAAGGATATAATTCAACACACTAAAAATCCCTTTTTTGATTTCTCCCGTATAACCGGTTCCGCCAATTAAAATGGTTTTATGGGTAAAAGAAAGGATCGCAAAGTTGTGCTGGCGCGTACCATCCACCAAAGGATCGGCTTTAAAACCAGATGCCTGTATGATATGCCATTCAGGTTCAAAATTATCCAGTTCATTTTCTGCCGGGCGGAGAAACATATTGTAGGCAAACAAATTGCTCCAGGGATTTTCGTTGATCACGCGGATATTTAAACGATAGGCAGGATCAGCGCAGGCATAAGCATCGCGTACCCAAACCTCTTCTTTCTTACCCAGATAATCCAGCAGTTTCTTTTTTAACTGGTGAAAATATTTTTCGTCGATGGGTATATTGAATTTGTTCCAGTCGATCGTATCCGATGTGATCGAATCTTTCACAATAAACTTATCGTTGGGGCTTCTTCCGGTAAACTCGCCGGTTTGAATACATAAAGCACCCGTATCGTTCAACACCCCTTGTCCGCGCAGGATTGTTTGATCAATCAATTCTGTAGGAGATAATTGATAATGAAGGGTTGAATCTATATTCAGGCCCAGATCCTGTAATTGTTTGGCAGATAGTGGCATAGGAGAAGCAATCATATACGAACAAACGTTAGTTAAAATGCAAATGTAATTGTTTCCTTCATTCTGTCATTTTTATGTGTTCTCTTCACACGTTGAAATTTCTTAATGCACGGAGTATATTCTTGGGAAATCTCAAAGAAATCTTGGTCTTGTTAAAACAGTAGCAGAAAATACCCCCGATTTATTAAACAGTTTATAAAAAATAAGGACACAAGCCAATATAGCGGGAATAGTACCTGTATCGGGTGTCTCAAAAGCCTTTACCTGCAAGAGAAAGGTTAAATTGTGCCTGAACAAAAAATCAGCATCTTTCCTAACAATATTTTAGATAACAGAAAAAATATATAACATCTGAAATAAGTAGTTTTGTACCAAATTAGTCCCATGAAG
Organism: Chitinophagaceae bacterium; assembly: GCA_947372235.1. Lineage (GTDB taxonomy): Bacteria > Bacteroidota > Bacteroidia > Chitinophagales > Chitinophagaceae > Sediminibacterium. The sequence continues at coordinate 2,088 of CANBSW010000052.1, forward strand.
AGCCTGAAACTGACCACTGCTGTCCTTCTAATGTGTTTTTCGATACATTCTTATGCCCAGCAAAACGATGTTGACGAATCAAAAGGAAAATTTAAGCAGGAAAATATTTTTTATGGCACCAGCTTTAACCTGGGCATTGCCAACCGTTCTTTTAATCTGGGACTTAACCCTGAAATTGGTTATAGCATCACCAAATGGCTGGATGCAGGTGTTTCATTGAACATCAATTATTTCTCACAGAACGCTTCTGATTACAGTAATATCCGTTTCCGCAATTTCAATTATGGTGCAGGAAGTTTTTTACGGGTATGGCCTTTGAATTTCTTACATTTTCAAATTCAGCCTGAGTATAACTGGATCAACTCCAACCAGAAAAATGTTTTGAACGGGCAAACCGGAACGTATAATTACAATGCAGGAAGTTTATTGGTAGGTGTAGGTTATGGAACCCATAATGTAGGCTCGCAATATTCTTATGTAACATTAATGATTGATGTATTGCAAAACATCAACTCACCTTACCGTGATCAGTACAATGATCCATTACCTGTATTCCGCGCCGGCATTGGCTGGTATCTTAAACCAAGGCGTCGATAGCAGCATTAGGATCATCGCAAACAATCAGTCTTTCACGCCAGTTTTCATAAAGAAATCCCTGCTCTGTCATGGTTTCAATATGCGCGATTAAATGCGTATAAAAACCTGCTGAATTTAGAAGAATTATTTTTTTATCGTGGATGTTTAACGTGTTCCAGGTAAGCATTTCAAACAGTTCATCCAGTGTTCCGTTACCACCCGGTAATATGATGGCGGCATCGCACAATTCATAAATCATTTTTTTGCGAACGTGCATATTCTCCACCACTTTCAATTCTGTAAGTCCATCATGCTGTGCTTCCCATTCCAATAATATTTTGGGGATTACACCGATTACTTTTCCTCCTGCATCCATGGTTGCATTGGCAACGGCACCCATCAAACCCTTGTTTCCACCACCATACACCAATGTGATATTTTTTTGGGCCAATATCTTTCCCAATTGTTGCGCATGCACTTCAAACAGGCCGTTGGCTCCTGCTTTTGATCCGCAAAAAACGGCAATGCTCTGAATAGACATAAATCTGTTTTACAGTTGGCAAAATAGGTCAAATATTTTTACTACTTTTCAAATTCGTTAACTTACCCAATTAATTTAGTGCTATGTCGCCATTGTTGTTGTTCTCCTTTGTGATTGCTTATTTTCTGATCCTGTTATCGGTTGCCTGGTACACTGGCCGAAACAGTAACAATGAATCTTTCTTTATAGGTAATAAGAACAGCAACTGGATGCTGGTTGCATTTGGAATGGTGGGTACCTCATTAAGTGGGGTAACTTTTGTAAGTGTTCCCGGAGCAGTATCAAGAGAATCCTTTGCCTATTTTCAGATCACGCTGGGTTATTTGATCGGCTATCTTGTGATTGCGTATGTGCTGCTGCCATTGTATTACAGGCTCAACCTCACTTCCATATATAATTACCTGCATAACAGGCTTGGCTTTACTTCTTATAAAACTGGGGCCGGATTTTTTATTTTATCAAGGATCCTGGGTGCTACCGCAAGATTATACCTTGTGGTAAATATTTTGCAGGATGCCATCCTGAACAGTTTTAATATTCCTTTCTGGGCAACTACATTGATCATTCTTGTAATGATCTTATTATACACTTATGAAGGCGGTGTAAAAACCATTGTGTGGACAGATACTTTGCAAACCACCTGTATGTTATTGGGATTGGTGATTTGTGTGATCTATATCCTCAACAATTTACACATGGGACTGGGCGACAGTTTACAGGCCATGCATGAAAAAGGCTATTCCAAAATTTTCTTTACCGATCCCAACAGTAAATTGTTTTTTGTGAAGCAGATACTGGCAGGTGCTTTCATTACCATTACGATGACGGGCATGGATCAGGAAATGATGCAGAAAAATATCTCCGTAAAATCATTAAAAGATTCGCAGAAGAATGTGATCTCTATGTCAATCGCTTTGATGACGGCCATCCTGATTTTTTTATTTTTAGGAGGATTGTTATACCTCTACGCCAATCAGTTAAACCTGCCTGTGATTGGTGATAAATTATTTCCTACCATTGCGCTGCAACATATGCCACCATTTGTTTCTGTGATCTTTATCATTGCATTGATCTCTGCTTTATTTCCCAGTGCAGATGGTGCTATTACTGCGCTTACTTCTACTTTTTGTATTGATATTATTGGCATGCAGAGAAGACCGGATTTATCGGATGCACAAAAGAAAAAAATGCGTCAGCGTGTGCACCTTTCTTTTGCTGCAATTTTTCTGTTGTTTGTGATGATGTTTAAATGGATCAATGATCCCAGTATGATCGGGTTGCTGCTTAAAGTGGCAACATTTACCTACGGACCTCTTCTCGGTTTATTTACATTCGGGATCTTGATGAAACGGAATGTGACTGACAGACTTGTTCCTTTTGTTTGTGTGGCTTCTCCTGTGATCTGTTTTATCATGGATCGTTTTCAGAAAGAACTTTTTGGCTCTTTTGAAATTGGTCTTGAGTTACTGATCATCAATGGCGGTATTACTTTTCTTGGCTTGTTGCTCATATCCAGGCCGGCTGATAAATCGGCAGCGTAAAAGGGTTTCAATAAGAGTTTAAGAGAGAAAGAGGATAAAAGAGTTGATCTTTGCTACCCTCCTTTTCTCCTGTCCCCCTCCTATTGAAACCCTTTTACACTGACGACTGACGGCTCACGTCTCACGCCCCCTCCTTATATTTGCAAATGGACCTGATTATCCCTCCCGCAGAATCCTACGCAGCTTTCCTTACCTCACCGGAAAATGAGCTCTTACAAGAGATCAACCGGCAGACAAAAGAGAACCATGCTCTATACCATATGCTGAGCGGACATGTGCAAGGCAGATTTCTTTCCTTTATCAGTTCTCTTTGCAAACCAAAATACATTCTGGAGATTGGCACATTTACCGGCTACAGTGCCCTTTGCCTTGCGGAGGGGTTAACTGCAGATGGCGAATTACATACGATTGAACTAAGGGAAGCTGATGCAACCATTTCTATAGCAAATTTTAGCAAATCGGATAAGAATAAGCAAATACATTTGCACCTCGGTAATGCGAAGGAGATCATACCGGAACTCAATAGGAATTGGGACCTGGTTTTTATTGATGCGGATAAAACTTCTTACATAGAATACTATGAAATGGTGGTTCCGCGTTTACAGTCGGGGGGAATTGTTTTGGCGGATAATGTTTTGTTTCATGGAGAGGTTTTACAGGAACCCATCAACGGAAAAAATGCAAAAGCCATTCATGCATTTAATGAACATGTAAAAAATGATCCGCGCACAGAGCAGGTATTGGTAACCATCAGAGACGGTGTTCTCATGATCAAAAAGAAAGCGTAATGAAAAAATGGATCTTGTTTTCAATGGTTTTATTTTCTGTTTCGGTGAAAGCACAGAAAGAGAAAGGCGAAGCCTATATAAATACCTACAAAGAACTGGCCATGGCAGAAATGCTGCGTTCGGGTGTACCTGCTTCCATCACATTGGCACAGGGAATTTTAGAATCGCAATATGGCGAGAGTGATCTGGTAAAAACATCGAACAACCATTTTGGGATCAAATGTAAAACTGAATGGACCGGAGCAAAAACCTATCACGACGATGATGAGAAAGGAGAATGTTTTCGTGTTTACCCATCGGCTGCTGATTCTTATAAAGACCATTCTGATTTTTTAAAAACAAGACCCAATTATGCATTCCTCTTTAAACTTGATCCTACTGATTTTGAAGCATGGGCAAAGGGTTTGAAAAAAGCAGGCTATGCCACCAGCCCTGTTTATCCGCAGAAATTATTGAAAGTGATCAATGATTATAATTTACAGCAGTACAGTTTACTGGCTTTGGCAAAACAGAAAGATGGCATTAATATTACGCCTGTTATCACCAGTGCATCAGGTAATACAACCGTTGAGTCAGGCCCTAAAGTAGCAGATGCTGTAACGAGTACGGTTTCAGAAAACACAACTGTTAAAGAAGCGGATACCAAAGAAAAAGAAAACATACAAGCAGCTTTGTTTATTGCATCTCCATCAAATGCCAGCGAAACAAAAACAAAGAAACAAACTAACTACCCCGCAAGCGTATTCACCATCAATCACAGCAAAGTGATCTATGCTGCAGAAGGCACTTCTTTATTATCATTGGCTAATCAATATGATCTTCCTTTGAGTAAGCTGATGGAATTTAATGACCTGGCGGATATGGACATTCTGGATACCGACCGGTTGATCTTTATCGAGAAAAAAATGAAAAAAGGCAGCAGCGATCTTCATGTTGTGGAAATTGGGGAAACATTGTATGGCATTAGCCAGCAGGAAGGTATTCGTTTGGAAAATCTTCTGGAGTTGAATCATCTTGTTAAAGGAGCAACTGTTTCAACTGGTGATAAAATAATTTTACGTTCTGTAGTTGCGCCTGTTCAACCTAAGAAATAAACTCTGCGAAACCTCTGCATCTCAGCGGCTCTGCGTTGAAGAAGATTTTAGCATAAAGCTACCCCGAATAACATAGGTTCTATTCAACACAGAGCCGCTGAGATGCAGGGTTTACGCAGAGAAGGATTTTTTTATTTTCTTACCAGTTAACCCTATCCAATTTTTATCTATTTTACAGCAATCAAATACTCGATATGTCAGTAATCAAAGTTCACGACAAAACATTTGTTCCATATTTACCAGAGTCGATCATCCTTGAAAAAGTAAAAGAACTTGCCCAGTTACTGGATAAGGATTATGCAGGTAAAAAACCTTTGTTTATCGCGATACTGAATGGATCTTTTATGTTCAGTTCCGATCTGTTCAAATATTTAAGCATCGAAGCCGAGATCTGTTTTATTAAACTGGCTTCTTATAAAGGCACCAAATCTACCGGACAGGTTATAACAGCTATTGGACTGGATATAGATATTACTGACAGACATGTGGTAATTCTCGAAGACATTATTGATACCGGCAAAACCATGAATGAGTTTCTGCCGCAACTTCGCAACCAGCAACCTGCTTCTTTAAAAGTGGCGGTATTACTGCATAAACCGGATGCTACGGTATTTCCCGTAACTATCGATTACTGTTGTTTCTCCATCCCTAATAAATTCGTGTTAGGCTATGGGCTGGATTATGATGGTTTGGGAAGAAACATCCGTGAACTGTATCAATTGGAAGGCGACGAAGCTTAAAATTCTGCAAATACTACAGCCAGCTATATTTTTTACCCGCTTTCTGCGTTATATTGGTATAAATCCCCGTTGACAAATGAAAAAGGTCATTTGGGTAATAGTCTGTTGCATTGCCTTTCAGTCCTCTTACAGCCAGTTTTATCTCCGTGGCGAAATAAAGGATGAGCGGGGTCGTTTGCTTGAGGGCGTAAGGATCAATCTTGTTTCCAAAGGCAGTTTTCCTTTTTTTAGTGGCAATAGCGGCACATTCGGAATTCCCGTTTCGGACGCGATTGATACCATTTTACTGAGCATAGATGGCTATGAAACGTTAAGAACAAAAATTGATACGCGTAAATTCCAGCTCCTGCAAATGAAGATGCTTCCTACAACGGCGCATCTTTATAACAAAAAACTATCTTCATTAACCACCAACCTGAAAGCAGAAAAAGGCAACTTTTTTTCGGTTTTGGGAGAAAGCTACAGCAACCTTACCGAGAATATTTTTATTAATGCAGACAAGTATCCTGAAACAGGGTTTGCGTTGAATATTGACAAAGCCTCCTATAGTAATATCCGTCGTTTTTTAAGTAACGAAATGTTTGTGCCTACAGATGCCATTCGTATTGAGGAGATGTTGAATTATTTTGATTTCAGTAAACTTTCCAATCATCATTCAAATACACAATTCAATTGCAGTTATCAATTGACTACTTGTCCGTGGGAAAAAGATAACCGGCTTTTGTTTCTTAATATCACTGCTCCTAAATTAAATCTGGATAATATACCCGCTTCAAATCTTGTTTTTCTGATAGATGTATCAGGTTCAATGGATAAACCAAATCGACTGCCTTTACTACAATCAGCTTTTAAATTATTAACAGAAAACCTGCGCGAAAAAGATACCATCACCATTGTAACCTATGGGGGCGGCGTTGGTATTGCTTTACAGCCAACAGCAGGTAACAACAAAAAGAAAATAAATGAAGCTATCGATTCGTTAACAGCCAGTGGTGATACTCCGGGAGAGGGCGCTATCAGGATTGCCTATGAACATGCTAAAAGATCTTTTATCTCCAAAGGTAATAACCGTGTGATCATAGCAACGGATGGCGATTTTAATGTAGGACAAACCACGGAAAAAGAACTGGAAGATATGATCAGTGCTTATAAACAAACGGGTATTTATTTAACCTGTTTGGGAGTAGGCATGGGTAATTACAAAGACAGTAAACTGGAAGTTCTTACTAAAAAAGGAAATGGAAATTTTGCCTATATCGATAATTTACAGGAGGCACAGAAAGTATTGGTAACAGAATTTACACAAACAGTATATGCTGTTGCCAACAATGCATTTTTAAAAATCGAATTCTCACCAAACACCATTGAAGAATACAGACTGATTGGTTTCGATAATAAAATAAATGCCAGTAACGACAGTACAAGCGAACTGGAAGGCGGTGAAGTTGGCAGCGGGCATTCTATGATGGCCCTATTTGAGATCAAACCTTTACCGAATGACTCTTTGTTGCGTCATAAACCATTGGCATCACTGGCTTTACAATTCAAAACACCTGTTACCGACAGTTCATTCAAACAATATTTTACAGTTAAATATGATCCTGTAGAAATTGAGGAAGTTGATACCGCTTATCGCTTTGCTGCATCTGTTGCCGTATTTGGCTCTGTGTTAAAGCATTCAGTATTCACAAAAAAATATTCTCTGGAAGATATTCTGGTACTGGCCAAAAGCGCTGTAAATAAAGAAGATGCACTTCAAAAAGAATTTTTATCTATGATAGAAAAAGCGATCAAAGTGTATAAACCCATAAAAAGGAAGAAATAGACGCTTAGTTATTGAGTTCTTCCAATACAATTATTAATAAAAACAGAAGCAAATTTTGTAAAACGTTTTCATTATTATAATTTGTAATGTCATTAATCCAAATCCATGCCAAGGGAAATTACCAACCTCGATATCAACCTTCACCCGCTAACCAACTGGCTTAATCAACCCACCACCACTATTCTTATTGTGATAGGCAATGGTGCCGGAGCTAAGGAAGCAATAGCTCAAATTAAAAGAATACTAGAGGAATCGGAAGACGATTATCCGAATGTTGCCTTTGGATGCACAGCAACTGCCAGCAGAATAAAGGCCGACCTATTCAGTAAAGGTATTATCGATTTTGAAAAATATTCGCTCATTTCAATCAGTCCCGACCCTAAAAAATTGATCTCAAAAGTTGAGGACCCTGAACTTATTGGGAAACCCGGTTGGATACAACAGGCCATTATTGAAGCAGAAAGCGCATAATTATTATTTATCTCCTATGAAAAAAACTCTTGCCGTAGCTGTCAGTCTTCTGATTGTAATAACAGCAACTGCCCAAACAAAAGCCCATATTCTTACCATTCTTGAAAAAGATCCAGACCTTCTATACAAAAAAGATGAGCAGGCATTTAGTAATCGCAGGTTTGCCGATATCAATTCTACACTTCAGATCAGCATAAATAAAGAACAGATCAGTAATACCTTATTTCAGGGAAGTACAGGCATCGGTTTACCGTCAGATATTGAAAGAGTACTCAATGTTTTGCAAGCTACCCTGCAAAAACAAGCTGAATTCATGGAACGTTTCAGGTCTGCTATCTCTACTTATAATAGTAATATAGCCGGAGTTCAGTCACAAACCTTTAACAAAGCAATGAAGGATCTGGACCTGATGGTTATAAAGATTGAGGATTTAGATCCCATAATCAAGCAATACGCTTTAAATAATAATGCAACTCAAAAATTTGTTCCATTTTTTGATGCAGTTAAAAGACGGCTTGATGAATTAAAGCGTTATCAGGAAGGAGTTTCAGCCGCCAATTCGAGTTCCGTACAAATGGGCGCATGGCTGATCAGGGATAATATTCCCACACCCGTTCATTTACAAGGATTTGATAACTTACCAAAAGGCGAATACTACGAAGTAGCAAGATGGAATTTCATACCCTCAAATGCGCAGCTTGCCCAGCTTAACGAGCTTCAAAAAAACAGTATAAAAGGGCGATTGGATATCCAGAGTATCTTCAGCCAGGCTGTTGATAGTTTTAAGAATCAATTGACAAGGTCTTTAGAATATTTACAGTTAGCAAAAATAAAGGCAACATTTGATACACTAATTACTAATGAATCTGCCATTGCTGACACCTCGCTTAAAAACAATATCAGAGAACTGGAAAAACTATTGCAGGCTGATGCAGATCTGTTTGCAGAAAAAGAAAAATATTATCATTCACTAAGTATTCAGGCAAAAGATATTTTACCATTAACCGCTAAAGTGATTGATGATATAATGGAAATAGATACACGGCTGAATGAATTGACCAACAAACTTACTGCAAGTAAACAAAGTATTGAAGAAGGTCTTTTACATGCAAATGGCAATATAAAATCTGCATTAACCTTTCTGAATAACTATTTTGCCGGTTTACCAGACAATATTCATAAACTAATAGATGGATTAAAACCGGATGATTTCAGAAGTCTCAAAAAGCAGTATGACTTTAATACCAATACTCTCGAGTTCTCAAAAGATATTTTAAAATTCTCTTTACAAGACCTTCCTTCCAGTACAGAACTCGATCTGAGAAGAACAGGAATGCGTACAAACGGAGACCATATTGTGTTAAAGCTATCGGTACATAATGGTGGAGAAAATAAAGTACTGGCTGCTGAGGAAGCTGATATAGAACTGAACTTACTTGCTTCACATATAGAAGGTACGGTAGGTGTGGTGTTGGCCATGCCGGTATCTATCACAGCCTTGAAATCGGGTGTGCAGGTTGCACCATATTATAATATTCTATTCAAAGGATTTCGTAACAATAAACAAAAAAAATACAGAGAAAAGGGAAATAATAATGACCTGTTTGCCATGAATTTTGGGATACATGCATCCATACCCGATTTTAATTTAGATGGCGTACCAGAAATTGGTGTTGGGGCTCTGGTATCTTTTTTGAAAGATTATGTTCAGGCAGGCTGGGCTTTTAATTTCTTTGAAAAAACCGGGTACTGGTTCTTTGGAACCAGATTCCCTATCGGGCCTTTTGGTGCCAATAGTTCGGCCGCTTCTAAGAATGTGTTGAGCAGTTCAAAATAAGAATACAATTATTGATTGGGTAAGTTTTTTATATACCCTTCTTTTGAAAATTGTCAAAAGAATCTCGAATAAATAATAAGATACTACATTTTTTTTGCCAATAATGTTAATCCCGGTTCAATTACTGTAAGCGAAATCACTTTATCATTTTCGATCTGAAATTTAACAGTAACAGATGGAGTACCGTTATAAATAAAAGTATTATCTCCGATTTTTAATAGTGCTCCGCCATTCTTGCCCAGTTTTCCCAGGGTAATTATTTTTCTCATATTGAGTTTAACAGAAAAACCTTCTGTTACACCGTCCCCATATTTATAATCGCCGAGAAATTTTGGTTTATCTTTTTCTTCAAGATCGGGGTACTTAGGACTGTCCGCATCGCCGAGAGATTCGAGATAATACACCAATTTGAGTGCTTCTGTTTTATTGATATCGGTATCCAAGATTCCATTTTTAACATGCTGCAATAAACTGATTCCATGCGGACCCGCAATTTTTTGTACGCCGGGTGAAGATTCAATCATTGTTTTTACAACATTGTAATGCCCCAACATGGCAAAGGTAAAAATATCAGGTCGGGCTCCTTTGGATAATAAATAGGCAACAATATCTTTACGGCCCGTATGCGAAGCGGCACCAATAGCAGTTTCCCAATCGCCAAAGCCCCAGTCCCAGGTGGCACGGGCCAGTTCGGGGCGTGGGTCTACCAGTTCTTTTAAACGGTCTAAATTAAAATGTGAAACCCCTACTACTTCTGCCACAATGATTTCATCAATGGCAGGATATCTGCCGCTATTATCTTTGATAAGGTTAGTATTAGTAACAGGTACCCATTCTTTGGCAAACAGGATGTTGGGTACTGAGGCTGCAATTATTCCGAATGCAGAACTTTTTAGGAGTGCTCTTCTTGATGATGAGAAATGTAGGTTCATTCTAATTTATGATAAGAGGTTTGAAGACAATTTATATATCTTAAAAAATCTGACATCAATAATTGATCATCTCTCCTTTTATGCATTTTTTGAAAAGCTTTTTCCCATCCTTCACGCACAATAATCTTGGGTTTTAGAATAATACAATCTTTCGCAAATATCAATTCAACAGTATCCGTAATATTATATTTCGCGATTAATGTTTTACTTAACCGGATTCCTTTTGAGTTATCTATTTTGATACTGAAATAAGCATAACATCTTATTACGATTGCAAAGTGATTACTATTATTTTAATTAAGCAAATTAATATGACAAATTGTCTACTCCGAAGAGTTTCTCTATAGATAGTTTTGTTATTTTGAAACTATATAGAGAATAAAACAAAGCATTATTCATTTGCCTCTTTCAATGCAAGAAGTTCAATTTCGGTGGAAAACCGAAAATCTGTCTGCCTGATTTTTGAAGGATGGGTTTAACGGAAGGAATAACGCCATTTAATTTTGCTTTAACTATAACGCCGATAGTTCCTGTAAAATGTAGTCCTAAACGGTCTGCAATTTTTCTTGCTTTATAATCATCAAGAATTATTGTGCAATCTGGTGTTTCAAGCGCTAATGCTATAGCACTTGACTCTCCCTTATCAATCTGCATTTCTAATAATTGTTGCCGGTATGTATCAATAACCGTTTTAATCTCTATCCAGTCTGGCAGAACTTCTCCAAATTCTGTGGCAATTTCAATAGTAGTGATGATTTGTCCATACACTTTTTGTAATAGATCAAGTTCTCCAATGTTAGCAAGGATGATCAAACAACTGGTATCAGAAATAATGGTTTTAGGCATTGGAGACGTCTCTGGATAGGTCTGAAGCCGGATAGTTGAAAATTGAAACATCAAAACTCCCCAGCAGTTCTGCGAATGTGCGCTTGGTTAAACCGGCCATTTCTGCAGCCTGACCCAATGAAAGTTTTCCCTGCTCATACAACTTGGTGGCTACGAGCATAGCAAGATCCTTATCATTTACATCTAATGAGTCGGGAACGTTAAGGGTCAGGGTTTTCATAAACCAAATATAAAAATTTTAGTGGTAGGGTATATTTTAGTTCTTTTCCGGAAATTTCCCGATTGAGAAGCATGTAAGTTTGAGACTATATAACAAATGAACATAAAATCAATATCGATTTTTACTCTTTATTTCTTTAATGACTGTTTCTGGATAAGCTATATAATCTCCATATTGTCCCTTTTTCATTTGAGCTCCTTTACTTTTTCCTAAATTAGTCAAAGCCCATTCGTCATTTTTCTTTTCAATCCAATTCAATTCTTCAAGTTTATTGACAAGGTCCTTGCTTGAAATTCCAATTTCTTTTGATAATGCTGTTGCAGACAAATATTTACCGTCGTAATTACTCACCGTAACAATTTCCGGATTTACAATAGCTTCATTCTTAAGTATTTCTGCCTTTTTAGTTTCCACTTTTTGAACGGAAATCGTTCTATGTTCGCTTCCTCGTTTAATTCTATCAACTTCTGTAGCAACTTGCTTGTATAATTCTTGATCTTTATCTTTTGAAATATAAATCCCCATCTCAACATTATTTTGTTGCGAAAACATATACAAATTCATCGAGGTAATAATAGCTTCGCTCTCGTTAAAATAACACTTTGCATGAAGGTCTTTATGAAATAATAACTTGATCCCAGGCATTGATTGCAACCAAGCACTATCATCAGGATTTATATCACTAACTTTCCCATAAATAATAATTATGTCAATAGAAAATTTATGCCTGTCTTCCAGGGATAACTTAAGTTGATTATTAAGTTGTAGATACGGGCTAATTAAATATAACTTGTCGTTAGAGTTATTGATCAGTTTTTTCAAATAATATGAAACGCCTTGAGTGTCTAAAAATTCTGCCATTGTTTACATGGTTTAGATTGTCTATGAGGTTTATTTATTTACTATTTAAAATTCTATTGGCTTTTAAACAAGATTTAAATAAATATACGCAACCTTCCCAAATAAAAAGGTATTGAAAACTTGGTTTAAACAATCTAATCCCAAAAAACAAACTCCTCCCTCATTTTCAGTTTTCCTCCAGAATTAAAACCCTATTTTACACATAAATCACCCCGCCTTGAAACTATTGATCGTTGAAGACGAAGTATCTCTGAATCATAGCATTGTAGATTTTTTGTCTGCAACGGGCTACCTGTGCGAGGCGGTGTTCAATTATGCGGATGCGGTGGAGAAAATTGACTACCACGATTACGATTGCATCATCCTTGATATTATGCTCCCCGGCGGCTCGGGACTGGAGCTCTTGCGTTACCTGAAACAGGATGGCAAAACCGATGGCGTGATCATCATCTCCGCCAAAGGTGCACTGGAAGATAAAATTGAAGGCCTGCAATTGGGTGCCGATGATTACCTTACCAAACCGTTTCATTTATCGGAGCTGAGTGTGCGTGTGGCGGCTATTTTACGGAGAAAGAATTTTAACGGACAGTCGGTGATCAATGTTGGCAATATTCAAATTGATACCATTGGCAAAACAGTTTCGGTAAATAAGAATCCGGTAGAGTTAACGCAGAAAGAATACCAGCTTTTGTTGTTCCTCACCATCAACAAAAACCGTGTGCTTACAAAGAATGCGATAGCCCAGCATTTATGGGGCGATGATATGGACTTTCCGGCTAATTACGATTTTATTTATTCGCATATCAAAAACCTGCGCAAAAAAATGATGGCGGCGGGCAGTGAGGATTGTATCCGTTCAATTTATGGTGCGGGTTATAAAATGCAGGTGTTATGAAATTGTTTACCAAATATAACCGGGTAAATATCACGGCCACCATTCTCACATTTGTGGTGGGCAGTATTGCATTTTATTTTGTGCTGCATTATGTATTACTGCGCCAATTGGATGAAAGCCTTCGCTCTGAGCAACAGGAGATACTGGGTTATACAGATTTGTATGGCAAATTTCCTGATATCCAAAATACCAAACACCAATGGATCAGTATCACACCCGCTTTTTCGATGATCCAAAAACCCTTTATTAAAAGCCTCCCTTTTTATAATAAGGAAGAACAGGAACATGAATCTATACGCCAGCTAAGTTTTACCACACAGGTAGGTCCGAGTTTATATTTGGTAACAGTAAACAAATCGGAAGCAGAAACAGAAGACCTGTTGCAACTCATCATCCTTGTTACCATTGGCATGATCGGATTAATTCTTTTGTCTAATTATATCATCAACCGAAAATTGGTGCACCGCTTGTGGCAGCCTTTTTATACTACGATAGACAGAATCAAGGATTACCACATCACGGTGCAACAACCATTGCAATTGAGCAAAGAGCCCATTGATGAAATTGACCTGTTGAATGACAGCCTGAATAAAATGACACAACGTATTCACCAGGATTATTCATCACTGCGTTTGTTTACAGAAAATGCATCGCACGAAATGCAAACACCATTGGCTGTGATACGCACTAAAGTAGAAGCTTTATTACAGCATACCGATGCTACTGAAAAAAGTATTCAGCAATTATTATCAATTGAAGATGCAACGCAGAAACTATCAAAACTGCATCAGTCGCTTTTACTTTTAACCAAATTAGAGAACCGCCAGTTTCCTTTAACAGAAACAGTAAATCTGGCTGCTATTATTGAAACAAAGCTGGAAGAAAGGCAGGAGATGGCCGACTCGAAAAAAATAACCATGCAGGTTAACAGTATTCCGGTTATACTTTCTTTTCATAAACACCTTGCCGAGATCCTGATCAGTAATTTATTGAATAATGCCATCCGTTACACACCGGAAAATGGTAACATAGAAATTAATCTTACCAACGAGGGTTTGTCTATAAAAAATACAGCTGCAGGCACCGCATTAGACAATGAAAAAGTGTTTGAAAGATTTTACAAAGCAGAATACTCCTCAGAAGGCACGGGATTGGGGTTGGCCATCATTAAAGAAATTTGTACGCTTGCAGGGTATGGCATAACTTATCAATTCAAAGAACAACAACATCATTTTTCCATTCGATTTATATAGGTTATGAATAGATTGATTCGTGGTTTATTATTTTCAGTTTTCAGTATGTTTTTTTCTGTTGCAGTGAATGCGCAGCAAAAAGATCTGAACTATTATATTGGTGCAGGCACGCTAAACAGTCCGCTGTTAAAGGATTACCGAAACCAGCAAATTTCGAACCTGATTGACAGTCTTCGCATATTGGCAGGTTATAAGCCACAGGTAAGCGGTGTAAGCACCAATAGTTATGCGCCTACAATCAGAGGCTGGGGTTATGATGGTGCTGTTACGAATGGTGCTAATTTTAGTCAGCTGATCGTTGCAACAAAGCAATTGGTAACTAAAGAGAATTTACAAAACCAGCAGGAAGCTATTCGCCTGCTAAATGAATCCCTGAATATTTCCGGGAAGATTTCAGAACAGGATCTTTCTAAATCTATCATCGCACAATACATCACAGCGTATGGAAACTGGCAGCAATATTCTTTTAACAATGAAGTACTGTCTTTATTAAAAAAAGAAGAAGCCATCCTCAAAACATTAACGGAAAGAGGCGTTTACCGGCAAACAGATTACCTGAGTTTTCTGGTAACCATTCAACAACAGGAATTACTGATCAGCCAGATAAAAATCCAATACCAGAATGAATTTTCAACCTTAAATTATTTGTGCGGAATAAAAGATACAAGTGCAGTTTCTTTGGCTGAACCGGAGATCTATCTGGCCATTGTACCCGAAGCTGAGAATACGGTTTTTTATCAGCAATTCAGAATAGATAGTCTGAAACTGAAGAACAGAAATGCTTTGGTAGAATTTAATTATAAACCCAAGGTTAACCTGTATGCCGATGCAGGATACCTGAGTTCTTTTGCAGACCTGCCCTATAAAAATTTTGGGGCGAGTTTTGGTGTAAATGTTACCGTACCAATCTATGACGGCAGGCAAAAAAAAATGCAGCACGATAAATTGAGTATTGCCGAGCAAACAAGACAGAACTACCGAGATTATTTTAAAAAGCAATTTGACCAGCAGGTTGCTCAGCTGACACAACAGTTACAGGCAACACAACAATTGATCAACCAAACAGACAAACAGATCAAATACACGCAAACACTGATAGAAGCCAATCGCAAACTTTTAGAGACCGGGGATGTTCGTATGGCAGATTATATTTTGGCAATAGGCAATTATCTGACCGCGAAAAATATCATCACCCAAAATAATATTACCAAACTGCAACTGATTAACCAGATCAATTACTGGAATAAAAAATAAGACTAATGAGCGCACTGAAAAAAATAATGGCATTTGTTTTACTGGCTGCAATGTTCACAGCCTGCAAATCAAAAGCAGAAGAAGATAAAAAAGAAGCTGCCCCGAAAGAAGAAAAAACAGAGTCCGGTGCAACACCCGTTACCTTAACCGAACCATTAACCGGTACTATGACGGATGCTGTTGAATTGAATGCGGTATCTTCTTTCCTGTTAAAGACCAATGTAAAATCCAGTGCCAACGGGTATTTGCAATTGGTAAATGCAGAGATGGGAAGATATGTAACCAAGGGGCAAGAATTATTTATTGTAAAAACAAAAGAGGCTCAGAGCCTCGGTAATACCATCACATCATTGGATACTTCTTTGCATTTTGATGGAGTGATACATATTAAATCGCCCGGCACCGGTTATATCACTCAACTCAATTATCGCACCGGCGATTATGTACAGGATGGAGAACAGCTGGTAACCATTACAGATACCAAAAGTTTTGTATTCATACTAAATCTTCCATACGAGTTAAAACCTTATTTACCTGCCAATCGCGAATTGCAATTAAAGCTGGCAGATGGAACTATGTTGAATGGTCATGTTGATATGGCTTTGCCAACTGTTGATGCTGTTTCTCAAACACAAAATTATGTAATCAAGGTAAACACAGATAAACAGATCCCTGAAAATCTGATTGCGAAAGTAAGTCTGGTGAAGAATGCGAAATCGAATACCATTTCTTTATTAAAATCTGCGGTTTTAACAGACGAGATCCAGAGTCAGTTCTGGATCATGAAAATGATAGATAGTACTACTGCCGTAAAAGTGCCTGTTACCAAGGGTTTGGAAACAGCTGATAAAGTGGAGATTCTTTCCCCGGTATTAAAAGCAAACGATAAAATATTACTCACTGGCAATTATGGTTTACCCGATACGGCCAAAGTAACGGTTATCAAATAAACTATCCGCATGAAAAATTTCTTTACTTCTTATAAAAATCCAGTTACGGTTTTGCTGGTGATCATCATCATGGGTGGTTTGTTTGGTTATAGTAAACTGCAAACGGCATTGTTTCCGGAGATCACTTTTCCCAAAATAAAGATCATTGCCGATGCTGGCCAGCAGCCTGTAAAGAAAATGATGATCACGGTTACACGTCAATTAGAGAATGCCATCAAACAAGTGCCCGATCTGCAAAGAATCCGCAGCACCACGAGCCGTGGCACCTGCGAGATCTCGGCGTTCATGGATTGGAAAGCGAATATTGATATCAGTCAGCAAAGAATTGAATCGAAGATCAATGAAATAAAAAACACATTACCACCCGATATCCAGATCACCGTTGAAAGGATGAATCCATCCATCCTTCCCATCACCGGATTTTCATTGGAAAGCAAAAGCCGCTCTCCTATTGAAATGAAATTACTGGCTATGTACACCATCAAACCATTTCTCTCACAGGTTGAAGGTGTTTCTGAGATTCGCGTGATTGGCGGTAAAGAAAAAGAATACTGGCTTACATTGAATATTCAGAAAATGAATACGCTGGGTATTACACCGGATAATATCAGCACATCATTAAGCCAAACAAATTTTATTAAATCGAATGGCTATTTATCTGATTACCGTTTATTGTATTTAACCGTAACCGATGCATCTGTTTCCTCAAAAGAACAACTGGAACAAATTGTGATCAGCAATAACAGCAAACGGATTGTATTGCTGAAAGATATTGCTGATGTACAGATCCAGGAAGCCAAAGAATACATAAAGATCAATGCCAATGGTCATGAAGGAATATTACTGGCTGTGATCAAACAGCCAAATGCCAACCTTGTTTCGTTGAGCGATAAGATGGATGCAAAGCTGAACGATCTGAAAAAGATCTTACCGAAAGACGTAACCATACTTCCTTTTTATGAACAGGCAGCTTTTGTAAAAGATTCAATTAAAAGTGTAACGGATAGTTTGTTGATGGGCTTGGGGCTTGCCATAATTGTGGCAATCATTTTCCTTCGCTCTTTAAAAGCGAGTACGGTAATATTAATTACGATTCCTGTTATTCTGTGTTTATCCATCATTGTACTATACGCTATCGGACAAACACTAAACATCATGACACTGGGTGCCATTGCAGCAGCCATTGGTTTAATTATTGATGATGCCATTGTAGTGGTGGAGCAGATCCATCGAACACATGAAGAACATCCGGAAGAGCCCACCAATACACTGGTACAAAAAGCAGTTAAATATTTATTACCCGCAATGGTAGGATCTTCCTTAAGTACCATTGTGATTTTTGTTCCATTTGCATTGATGAGTGGCGTTGCCGGTGCTTATTTTAAAGTGATGACGGATACCATGATCATCACATTGGTTTGTTCTTTTTTTGTAACATGGATCATATTGCCTGTTATTTATTTATTGTTTACACGCAATGCATCTGTTAACTCATTACAAAAAACAGAAAAACCACATACAGTAAAAAATCAAAGATGGGTGGGCTTTTTTATCAGGAAACCGATAATAAGTGTAGCAATAATTTTAGCCCTGGCATTTTCTGTATATTATATCTTTCCAAGATTAGAAACCGGATTTTTGCCTGAGATGGATGAAGGAAGTATTGTACTGGATTACAACTCACCTCCCGGCACATCCTTGGAAGAAACGGATCGGATACTCAGACAGGTAGAAAAAATATTGGTGAATGTTCCTGAAGTAGAAGCATATAGCAGAAGAACCGGAACACAGATGGGATTCTTTATTACAGAACCCAATCGTGGTGATTACCTGATCCAGTTAAAAAAGAAAAGAGAGAAATCAACTGAAGAGGTAATCAGCGATATACGTAAACAGGTAGAAACTTCACAACCCGCACTGCGAATCGATTTCGGACAGGTGATCGGCGATATGCTTGGCGATCTGATGAACTCTGTACAGCCTGTTGAAATAAAAATATTCGGCACCGACCAGGCCAAACTGCAGGAACTTTCTAAAAAAGTAGCCGGTATCGTTACCAGGGTTGAAGGCACTGCTGATGTGTTTGATGGAATCGTTATTGCGGGACCATCCATTAACATTGAACCAAATTATACGATGCTTGCACAGTTTGGTATCACTCCTTCTAATTTGCAATACCAATTGCAATCTTCATTGGAAGGAAATATAGTAGGTACTGTATATGATAGAAATCAATTAAGCAATATCCGCCTGGTATATCCCGGCAATAAAACATTAAGTGTTGCAGATATTGATAAAACACCTCTGTTTTTACCCAATGGAAAATTGCAGCCGATCAACCAGCTTGCATCAATACATATTAACACAGGCGATGCAGAAATTGAAAGAGAAGATTTGCAATCGATGGGTGTAGTTACAGCGCGTTTGGAAAACCGTGATCTGGGAAGTGTGATGAAAGATATTCAGAAAGAAGTAAGCGCTTCTGTTTCACTGCCACAAGGCTATGCTATTGTGTATGGCGGTGCATTTGCAGAGCAACAACAATCGTTCAAAGAATTGTTGATGATATTGATCTCTTCCAGTTTATTGGTGTTTGGTGTGATCTTATTTCTCTTCAAAGATTTCCGAATTGCATTCACTATTCTGCTGATTGCAGTGCTTGGTATCAGCGGAAGTTATATGGGATTGTATTTTACACATACCGCATTGAATGTAGGAAGCTATACAGGATTGATCATGATCGTTGGAATTATTGGAGAGAATGCCATCTTCACTTTCCTGCAATTCAAAGAATCCGTAAAGATTTCAGGCGATCCTGATCAGGCGATCATCTATTCTATTTCCACCCGTCTCCGTCCAAAACTAATGACAGCGTTAGGTGCTATTATAGCCCTCATGCCGATTGCCTTGGGAATTGGAACCGGCGCCCAATTACACCAGCCATTAGCCATTGCCGTAATTGGAGGATTTATTATTGCCTTACCATTATTACTAATTGTATTACCCAGTATGATCAGGTTATTATATAAAAATCAAAAGAGCTGGGATTGATCAACTCTGCGGTTACCTCTGCTTCTCATATTCTCTGCGGTGAAAAAGTCTCCAACCGCAGAGAACATGAGAATTAGAGTAAGCGCTGAGTATACATAACAAATTCAGAATCTCTACAAAATGCCTGATTAGGTTTGAGTACAATTAAATCAACCTAAAAACATCATATGAAAAAGTTCATCCTTGCCGCATCTTTATGTGTTTCTGTTGCAGTGATTGCCCAGAAATCAGAATCCACACCGCAAGCCAAAGCAGCATTTGCCAAAGCCTACCCCGGTGTAACCAATGCTAAGTGGGAAAAGGAAGACGGCAATTACGAAGTAACATTTGATCAGAAAGGAAATAAAGTATCCGTAATTTACAATGCAAAAGGCATTTTACAGGAATCAGAGATCGAGATAAAAGCAACCGAATTGCCAGCTGCGGTTACCACTTATATGAAAGAACATTACAAAGGAGTTGTTGTAAAAAGCGGCGCCAAAATAACCAAGACCGATGGCAGCATTAATTACGAAGCAGCCATTAAAGGAAAGGATGTATTGTTTGATGCAAACGGAAAATTTATCAAAGAAGCAAAAGACTAAGCACGCTAAACAGAGAAAATCATAAAACCACTTTAACAAAATACCATGAAAAAAACACTCCTCTGCCTATCCTTAGCAGTAGTAACTATTTCTGCTAACGCACAATCAAGCGGTTACCATGTTTCAAAAACCTTTCATATCGCCAGTTTGGGCGGATGGGATTATCCTTCCTCTGATCCTGGTTCTAATAAATTGTATCTGTCACATGGCGGACAGGTAAATATCATTGATAAAACCACCGGCGATTCTGTAGGTATTATTCCAAATACAACAGGTGTTCACGGAGTTGCTTTTGTAAATGCTTTAGGCAAAGGTTATACAAGCAATGGAAGATTAAATAATGTTACTGTTTTCGATTTGAAAACAGATAAAATAATCACTCAAATTGCTGTTGGAAAAAATCCCGACTGGATCATGTACGATCCCTTTTCAAAAAGAGTGGTAACCAGTAACCATAGTGGTGGTGATATTTCATTGATAGATCCGGCTACTGATCAGGTTACCGGAACTATAACCATCATTGGCGCTAAACTGGAAACCATTGTAAGTGATGAAGCAGGCAAATTATACATCAATGCAGAAGATAAGAATGAAATAGCCGTAGTGGATATTGCCAAAGGAACAGTTATAGCGCATTATCCATTAGATGCAGATGGTCCAACCGGTTTAGCCATTGATGTAAAAACCAAACGCCTTTTTTCTACCTGCGATAAATTATTGGTTGTGATGGATGCCACCAACGGAAAAATTGTTGCGAAATTACCAATAGGTGATGGTTGCGATGGTGCAGCATTTGATCCGGCAACAAAACTGGTTTTCACTTCCAACGGTGAAGGAACCGTTACGGTTGTTAAAGAAATTTCAGCCAATGAATTCAAGGTGATTGATAATATAACAACCAAAAGAGGTGCACGTACTATCACCATTGATGAAAAAACCCACAAACTCTTTTTACCTACTGCAGATTATGAAGCATTACCCGCTGATGCTGCAAAAAATGCAAGGCCCAAAATGATACCGGGTTCTTTTCAGGTGTTGGTGTTGGAGAAATAATTCATCGAAATTAATATTGGTTAGGCGACCAACATCGGCTTAAATAAAAAAGAAAGGATGCTTTCATTACGAAAGCATCCTTTTTATTTCATCGTTCAATATTCCTTGTTCTTCTGTTCGATATTAATTGAATGCTTCTCTCACCCTATCAAAAAAACTCTTCTCCCCCTTGTTCGGATTCGGTTTAAAATTCCCGCTCACATTCATTTTTTCCAAAGCATCTTTCTCTTCCCCACTCACATGCTGCGGAGTCCATACATTTACCTGTATCAGCTGATCTCCTTTAGAATATCCCTGTACTTCCGGAAACCCTTTTCCTTTCAACCTGAATATTTTTCCGCTCTGTGTGCCCGGTGGAATTTTAATTTTTGCACGACCATCAATAGTAGGTACTTCTACCTGCGTACCAAACACAGCATCGGGAAATGAGATATGAAGATCAAACGCCACATTTAATCCGTCCCTGTGTAATTCTGCATGTGGTTCTTCTTCTATTTGTATGATCAGATCGCCCGGTGCACCACCTCTTTCTCCTGCATTGCCTTTTCCACTCATACTCAGTTGCATACCTTCCTGCACACCTGCCGGAATTTCTATGCTAATCGTTTCTTCACCATATACCCTTCCTTCGCCTTTACAGCCACCGCATTTAGCAGTAACGGTTGTACCTTCACCATTACAGGTTGGGCAGGTAGTAACCGTTTGCATCTGTCCTAAAAAAGTACTGGTAACCCTTCTTACCTGGCCGCTACCGTTGCAAGTGCCGCAGGTTTGTAAACTGTTCTTGTCTTTCGCACCATTTCCACCGCAGGTAGTACAGACTACATGCTTCTTCACTTTCACATTCTTAACAACACCCTTCGCTATTTCCTCGTAAGTGAGTTTTAGTTTGATGCGGAGATTACTTCCACGTTGGCCTCTGGCTCTTCCGGCTCCACCGCCTCCGCGACGACCGCTACCACCTCCAAAGAAATTGCCGAACATATCATCGCCAAAAATATCTCCGAACTGACTGAAGATATCGTCCATATTACCCGTATGCGAAGCACCGCCAGACATACCCGGACCAAAAGCCTGGTGACCATATCGGTCGTACTTGGCTTTCTTAGTTTCATCGCTTAAGATCTCGTAAGCTTCCGCAGCTTCTTTGAATTTATCTTCAGCCGCTTTATCACCGGGATTACGGTCGGGGTGAAACTGCATAGCTGTTTTGCGATAAGCTTTTTTGATCTCATCAGCAGATGCGCTTTTAGTAACACCCAGTATTTCGTAAAAATCTCTTTTTGCCATTAGCATTTAGCTTTTAGCTGCGAGTAATAAAGACCAACAGAACCCAGCTCGCAGCTCAAGGCTCATGGCTCACAGCTTTATTTCCCCACCACCACTTTTGCAAAGCGGATCAGTTTATCGTTCAGGTAATACCCTTTCACTACTTCATCCATTACTTTTCCCTGCATGGCTGCATTAGGTGCCGGTATTTCGGTGATAGCTTCATGTTTCTCCACATCAAAATCGGTATTGATGCTTTCCAATGCTTTTACTCCTTTGTTCTGAAGTGTAGAACGCAGTTTATTAAACACCAGTTGAATCCCTTCTTTCTGAATAGCGATATCGTCGGTTGTCTGTAATTGCTTTTCGGCACGGTCACAGTCATCCAATACATCCAGTAACGAAACAATCACGTCTTTTCCGGCAGTTTGTATCAGCTCCAGTCTTTCTTTTGCCGTTCTGCGTCTAAAATTGTCAAATTCTGCCATCAAACGCAGGTATTTGTCTTTTTGCTCCTTTACTTCCGCTTCTAATTTTTCTATTAGACTCTCTTCTGCTACCGGTTCGTTCAAATGCGAAGTGCCGGCTGCATTTTCGTCAGTATTCATCTCCATTCCGCTGAATGTGTCGGTGGTTTCCGTGTTTTGGGTCATTTCTTGCTCTGCCATAGTATTTATTCGTTGTGGGGCTATACTGTCAAAAATATTGCCGAGGCAAAGAAAAG
>CANBSW010000053.1 GCA_947372235.1 Chitinophagaceae bacterium
ATAATCAGAAGCATTATCTGTTGAAGGCCATAAGAACAGGTTCAACAAATACCCGCCTGCACCTTTCAGTGATTTATCATTCTGACTGTTACTATAAGCAACAGATGGAGTGATATCTATATACTTACCAATTTTGGTACTGTTGGTCAATCTGAAATTCACTCTCGTTAATCTTGTTCCCGGAACCACTCCACTCTGATCATAGTAAGAACCACTGGCACGATAGCTTGACTTTGGCGTTCCAAAATCAATACCCAGGTTATGGGTTTGACCGAAAGCTGTTTTGAAGAAACTACCCACATTATCATACAAAGTAGTTCCTGCAGGAATTGCAGGACCAAAAGCAGAGAATGTATTGGCAGCCGCTACTCCATTAGACCCCTGAAGGTATCCCTGAAAAGTGGATGGAATATTTTGTAAAGACTGAACACGGAAACTATTATCATAATTGATATTAAATCGTTTACCGGCAGTGATCTTTGCTTTCTTGGTTGTAATTACGATAGCACCGTTACTTGCTGCACTACCATACAAAACAGTTGCTTCCGGTCCTTTCAATACAGTTACAGATTCGATATCATTTGGATTGATATCTGCGATCCTGTTCGTGAAGTCATTGGACGTATTGTTTTGTCCGGCTGCCGCAGGAACTGATGCTGCTGCATCAATCGTTGAGTTATCTCTAACAACACCATCAATTACAAACAATGGCTGGTTATTTAAAGACAGGGAGTTAAACCCACGAAGTACAATGGTTGATGAAGCACCCGGTACACCGGAAGTAGAAGTAACGGTTGCACCGGCGATCCTTCCCTGTAATCCATTTACAAAACTCTCACGCTGTGTTTCTTTCAGATCATCACCTTTTAATTCCTGTGTAGAATATCCAAGGTCTCTTTTCTTTCTTTTGATGTCCATTGCTACCACTACCTCATCCAGTTCTACTACAGAACTTTTTAAGGAAATATCAATGGAAGTACCGGAAATAGTAACACGCTGTGTTTCAAAACCAATATAAGAAACCAATAAGGTTTGCCCCTTGGTTGCTTTAATGGTAAAAACACCCTTGTCGTTTGTTTGGGCAGCAGTAGTGCTTCCCACTAATTTTACGGTAACACCTGGTAAGGGTGTGCTTTTGTCGGCATCCTTGATGGTACCAGACACGGTCTGGCTTTGTCCGTAGGATGGCAACGAGAAAATGAGAAGCAGTAGAACTACCACTTTCATCATTGAAGCGAGTTTTCTCATAACTAGTGTTTTGGGTTCAGTTTTCATTTAGTTCTTAATCCCGGGTGCGAAACATTTCTGTTCCGGTAACCTTAGGACATTAGAACCCTGCAAAACATTGCATCATTTAACATTTTTTTTTACGCATAAAGCTGCAAGAGGCAAAACAGGATACTAATTGGTGAATATACAAAGCAATGTTAAAAAATGAGCAAACTATACACGAATTTATTTAATCACATATCCACATTAAGACTATTAGGATGCAAAAGAAGGAGTTAAACCTGCAAAAACACGCAATTGTTGGATAAATTAAGGAGGTAGTCTTACATCACTATAATGCCTTTTTCGCGAAAAGGGGTAAGAAGAAGATCTTCGGGGTCCAGTTCAGTGATCAGCATATCAATATCTTCCGGGCCGCAAACCTGTAAACGCTGTATGGTATTGAGTTTTTCGGAAATGGCGAGAGAAACGGTTTTATGGGCACATTTGATCATCGCCCGTTTTACTTCAATGATCTCCCATTCCAGATCGGTAATGCCAAATCCGGGGTCGATGCTGTTGGTTCCCAGAAAACAAAGATCGGCTTTGATCTGGCTTAAACGCTGAATCACTTCTGCCCCTACCGACATCTGCGCATTTTTCAACAGTTTATTTCCGATAAAGATCACTTCACAAGTAGGATGTTCCAATAATTCGAGTGCGATAGGCACACTTACCGTAATAAAAGTGGCGTTAAGATCAGGTGGTAAGGATTTTACCAGTTCGCGTATGGTGGTTCCGCCTGAAAGCAGCACCATCATTCCATCCTGAATCAATTGTATGGCTTTATAGGCAATGCTTTTTTTCTCCGGTAAAGAATAAATGGTTGGGCTTTCCAGCGTAAAATGGAATGATTTGGACAATGCACCACCATGTACTTTAATGAGCTTTCCTTCTTCCGCCAGCTCCTGCAGATCGCGGCGAACCGTATCTTCCGATACATCCAGCTGAACACTAAGGTCTGACGACAATACCTTATTATGAACATTGATCTGCTGAATGATATAAGCCTGGCGTTCTTTTTTAAGCATAGATAAAAATAAGGAGAAAGTTTGGAAACCCCTCCAAACCCCTCCGCCTTTGGCACCTCCCCTGGGAGAGGAGGAAAGAAATGATATAATAAGTTCTGAAACATAAAGTCTTTTTATTCAGTTATAGGTTTTAGCATAGGTGCCATTCCACTAACTTCGTACACTTAATTCTTAATTATTAATTTCTAATTTTTAATTACCCTTGATCAGCCCCAACACCATACAACAAATCACCAGCCGCACTGATATCATTGATGTGGTGGGCGAATTTGTGGCGCTTACAAAACAAGGTACAAATTACGTGGGTGTATGTCCTTTTCATACTGATAATGAGGCTTCATTTACAGTTTCTCCGGTAAAAGAAATGTATAATTGTTTTGGTTGCCGCAAATCTGGCAATACCATTACATTTTTAATGGAGTATAAGAAATATGATTATGTTCAAACACTCAGATGGTTAGCTTCACGTTATAATATTGAAGTAGAAGAAAAGGGTTTTTGATTTTTTGCTTATCATCATTCCATTAACTTCGTACACTTAATTCTTAATTATTAATTTCTAATTTTTAATTACCCTTGATCAGTCCCAACACCATACAACAAATCACCAGCCGCATTGATATCATTGATGTGGTGGGCGAATTTGTGAAATTGAAGAAGAGAGGGACAAATTATCTGGGGCTTTGTCCTTTTCATAATGAGAAGGGGCCTTCGTTTACGGTTTCTCCGGCGAAAGAAATTTATAAGTGTTTTGGTTGCGGTAAAAGCGGCAATACCATTACATTTTTGATGGAACATGAGAAATACAATTATGTTGAAGCCCTTCGCTGGCTGGCTGCGCGGTATAATATTGAGGTGGAAGAAACAGAAACCAGTCCGGAACAGAAACTGCTGGTTCAAACGGCCGACAGTTTGCACATCATCAACAATTTTGCGAAGCAGTTTTTTATCGATAGTCTTTTTAAAACCGATGACGGAAAAGCAATCGCTCTCTCCTATTTAAAAGAACGCGGTTTTCGGGAAGAAGTGTTGGAGAAATTTCAGGTTGGCTACAATCCTGATTCGAGAAATCAATTAACAACTGCTTTATTATCCAATCAATTCAATAAAGAATTATTACCCAAAACGGGATTGGTATCCCTACGGAATAATGATGAGTTAGTTGATAATTATCGGGGGCGTATCATCTTCCCTATTCATAATAATTCTGGAAAAGTAATTGGCTTTGGTGCACGTATCATTGGCAAAAGTGATCGGGCACCAAAATACATCAACACTCCTGAAAATGAAATTTATAGTAAAAGCAAAGTCTTATATGGCTCTTATTTTGCAAGAACGGCCATTGATAAAGCCGATGAATGTTTATTGGTAGAAGGATATACCGATGTGGTGAGTTTGCACCAGGCAGGAATTGAAAATGTGGTTGCGAGTGGTGGTACTTCTTTAACAACCGATCAGTTGCGGTTGATCAAAAAATATACCAATAACCTTACTATCATTTATGATGGTGACAGTGCCGGTGTGAAAGCCGCATTACGTGGATTGGATATGGCTTTGGAAGAAAGTCTGAATGTAAGATTGGTACTCATTCCTGATAATGAAGATCCTGACAGTTATGTAAATAAAGTTGGTGCTAAAGCATTTAATGAATTTGTTGCCGCCTCTAAAAAAGACTTTATTATTTTCCAACTGGAAGTGATGTTACAGGAAGCTGGAAAAGATGTAACCAAGAAAAGTGAAGTTGTAAATCAGATTGCAGAAACATTAAGTAAGATTAATAAGGCTGAGGATTTTACCAAGCAACAGGATTATATCAGACAGTGTGCAGGACTGTTACGGATTGATGAATTGGGGCTTACCAATCTTGTCAATAAATACAAACGTGATAAGATCACCAAGGATGAGAAAAGAGCCGCAACTGACGAAGCGATTCATTTACAACAGCAGGCAGCCGAACAACCCGAGGATGTACTTGACACACAGTTACTGTTTAACCAGGATGAAGCATACGAAAGAAATATTCTCCGGGTATTACTGGAGTATGGTTTGCTGGCATGGGATGAAAACAGTACCATGGCTGACTATATTTTTTCAGAACTGGAAGAGTTTCATTTCGACAATCCTGATCTGGAAAAATTGTATGAGGAATATAAGGTCTGGTATTTGCAGGGGCTTGAGCCTTCCTCTAAAACCATGTTATATCATAACGATGAAATGATCAGAACCCTGATTGTTAGCCTGAGTGTTAACCAGTATGAGTTAAGCCAGAAATGGGATGAGGTTTTGGAAACCATGAACATTGTGAACCGCGATATCAGTCATGATGATGTTTTGAAAAGCGTGAATTTTTACAAGCTCCGTAAGATCAAGAAAATGATTGAAGAGAACCAGCGTGATATTGAGAATGCTGCGTATGATGATTTCAAATTACTGTTAGAAGTGCATAAACATTTGAAAGAAATGGAAAGTAGCTTAACGAAACAATTAGGGACTGTGATTATTAAATAAATAACACGTCATTGCGAGGCACGAAGCAAACTGTGTTTCAACATTCAGCATGTCATTTGAAACACAGTTTGCTTCGTGCCTCGCAATGACGTATTATTTCACTCTTACCCTTGGATCAACTACTCCGTACAAAACATCAGCCAGAATATTTACGATAATAAAGAATAAGGCAGTAACCAGTACACTGCCCATTACTACAGGGAAATCTAATTTTTCCAAAGCATCAACGGTTACTTTACCGATCCCTTTCCAGCCGAAAATATATTCTACAAAAAAAGCGCCGGCCAATAACTCTGCAAACCAGCCCGTAATGGCGGTGATCACCGGGTTTAACGCGTTGCGCAATGCATGGCGGAATACGACTGCTTTTTTACTGAGGCCTTTTGCATAAGCGGTTCTGATATAATCCTGATCCAGAACATCCAGCATGGAACTTCTTGTTAATTGGGTAATGATAGCGAGTGGGCGAATACCCAAAGTGATTGCAGGAAGGATTAGATTTTTCAATTGCAGTTCCTTGCCGTTAAAAGGATCAATATAAAATAAGCTGCCTGTCATATGTAATCCTGTGTATTTACTTAACACAAATCCAAACAAATATGCCAATATGATTCCCATAAAAAAAGAAGGGGCCGAAATACCGAGTACACTTGCAAATATGGAAGATGTATCCATCCATGTATTTTGTTTTACTGCTGCCAGTATACCGAGTAATACACCGATGATAGTAGCGATGATCATTGCAGCCAATGCGAGTATTAAGGTGCCGGGCAATGCTTCAAGCAACACATCGCCCACATCTTTTTTGGTTTGATAAGAACGGCGCAGGTATGGGATTTTTATTGCAAATTTATTTTCTCCTCCTATAAAAAAACCCTTGAGTTGTTTTTTCTGGATATCTTCTTTTGTGTGAACCGCGATTGGAGAAACATCATTCAGGTATAATAAAAATTGTTTCCATTTGGGTTGGTCGAGTGCCAGTTCTTTGCGGATATTTTTGATCGTGGTACTGTCGCCTGCCTGCCCTAATACTAACCTTGCAGGGTCACCAAAGCCCTGGAATAAAAAGAATACCATTACCACTACTCCTATCAATACCAAAAGGCCATACATGATTTTCTTGGTAATGAATTTGAGCATTGGGTGATTGATTAAAGTTGTGGTATTAAGAACTATCGATAATCAACCCGTGCCTTAGTGCCTCTGTGTGATAATATATTTTCGCACAGAGGCACTAAGGCACGGGTTTGAATAACTAAATTCGATTTTTTTTACAAATCTTAGCTTCTAAAATATTAGATTAATGATTGCAGCTATTTAATGAATTATTTCAATTGATTAATCGATGCCAATATTTTATCCCCTTCTGCATAACTTGTTTTACTTACAACAGTTGCGCCATGCATTACAAAATAGGTTGGCACTACCCTCGCGGCAGTTTTCAATACGGTGGCATCGCATTTAACAATGGCAATGTTTTTAAATAATCTGGCGGCATTATCGGCATCTGCAGTTACCATTAATATGGTCAGGTTCTTTTGTTGAGCCACTTTTACAATCTCTTCAAATCCTGTCGACCAATCTTTCACATGATCCATTGTTTTTGCAAAGACCATCAGGTAATTCCCCGACTGGCCTAATACAGCAGTAGTGGTATCGGTTCCTGTCATTGTTTGTAAGGTAAAGTCGAGAATCCTGGCCTGTAAGCCATTCCCTTTTCTAACAATTTTATCTTTACGGTCTACATACTCATACGTGGAATCAAAATCTGCCGGAAAACTTGTCTGATCAAACTCAATTGCTTTCCCGTTTTTCTTATAGTTAAATACGATTGACATGCTATCCGGAACGGCTCCGGCAGGCGTTTTCATTTGTTCTAAAAGATCATTCCCTTTTTTATATGCAAGGCAATCAATAAACGGAAGATGTTTGAGTACATAAAACTGTGCAGCTGCAGAAGAAACGGTTACCACCAATAATAAAAATACGGCTGCTGCCGGTTTTAAAGATGATTTGATGGTATTGTTAGCAGCAAATAAAATCAAAATCATTACCAGTAGAAAGATGTCTTTCCCAAAAGATTGTGCAGCGGTTAATGGGATACAATCACCAAAACATCCGCAGGTTTTGATCTTACCCGAAAACAATGCATAGCCTGTAAGAAAGGTAAAGAAAATGATCAGTAATAATAATAACCAACTGAAGAGTTTCATTCTCCAGCCAATGATCACGGCAACGCCGGCCAATACTTCGAACACATTCATGAGCATTGCGAATGATAGGGTATATTCATTCAATCCGTTCAACGACCACACTTCGAAGAACTCCTGCATTTTATAACTTAATCCCAACGGATCATTTACTTTAATCAAACCTGAAAAAATAAACAGCAATCCAACAACCCATCGTATAATCAGTAATACAGTTTTCATATATAATTAGTGTTTTCCTTCTTCCATTAAAATAAGTGCAAAAACGGCGTAGTTGATAATGTCTACATAATTGGCATCAATACCTTCACTGATCAGGGTTTTACCATCATTGCTCAGGATTTGTTTGATGCGTAAGAGTTTTACCAATATCAGATCGGCAAAACTTTGCTGGCTCATATCGCGCCAGGCTTCGCCATAGTCATGGTTTTTATCCAGCATGGTAGATTTTGCGAAATCGATGTATTTGTGGTAAAGAACATCCACCTGATTAACCGGCAATTCTTCAATCGCAGATTTTCCGAATTCCAACTGGATCAATCCGATCACGCCGTAATTAATGATGCCTTTGAATTCAGACGGAATATCATCCCCTACTTTCTGTGTATTCAGATCCTGAATGTTTCTGATACGAAGGGCTTTGATCAGGATCTGGTCAACCACCGAAATGGTACGCAGTACACGCCATGAAGTTCCATAGTCTTTTGTTTTTTTCAGGAAGATCTCCTTACACTGGCCAACAGCTATATCGTATTGTTGATTAGTATCCGACATTTTTAAATGAATGCTTTAATTGCTTTGGTAATATCTTTGAATGGAATGCAAGATAATTGAATACCCTCTATGTTCACACTTAACTGTAAAGGAAGATTATTGGTGATAGAAAGCCCGGTTGTAATGGGTATCATCAATGCCACTCCGGATTCGTTCTATAGTGGAAGCCGGCGCGAATCGGTTACTGAGGCATTGCATACAGCAGAGAAAATGCTGAAAGATGGTGCCGCAATCATCGACATTGGCGGACAAAGCACCCGTCCCGGCAGCGAAACCTTAACACCGGATGAAGAATTGAAAAGGGTTTTGCCTGTTGTGGAAGCTATTAACAAGGAATTACCGGATGCTTTTATTTCGATAGATACCTATTTTGCCAAAGTTGCGCAGGAAGCGGTTGCGTATGGCGCTGCCATTATTAATGATATCAGTGGCGGAAATTTTGATCCCGCAATACTTCACACTGTAGGATCCCTGAAAGTGCCTTATATCTGTATGCACCTGAAAGGATCTGTTTCAACCATGCACAAGGTTCCTTCTTATGAAGATATTACCAGAGATGTGCTTGATTATTTTATAAAGAGATCAGATGACTGTTTGCAGGCAGGCATTCACGACCTGATAATTGACCCAGGGTTTGGTTTCAGTAAAACAGTGGCACAGAATTTTCAATTGATCAAAAATCTGGAAGTCTTTTCCATCTTAAAAAAACCAATACTATTGGGTGTTTCAAGAAAATCGAGCATTTACAAAACATTAGGCATTACGGCAGAAGAAGCATTAAATGGAACTACCATACTAAACACCGCCGGACTACTGAAAGGGGCTTCCATACTAAGGGTACATGATGTGAAGGAGGCAGTTGAAGCAATTAAGCTTACTTCGTATTTAATGTAATACCGATTGGACAATAAGAATAATTGATTGATAAAACAATTTACTCACTAGTTTTTTTGAAACACAAAGACATAGGTTAAGAATCAGGGCATATATACTATGTAACCTTTTGCCTAACCTCTGTCCCTATGTGTTTCAAAAAAGATCGAAAAAAAAGGCCCTGCAAATGCAGAGCCTTTTTAACTATTTTAACCTCTTTAACTATTTTACTTCTTACCATGAGGCGTTGCCTGTGGCTGCCCCGGCATACCAGGTTGTGCTGCAACAGGAGCCGGTGGAGGAGGTGCAGAAACATCGATCATCTCAATTTCAAATATCATATTTGAATAAGCAGGGATAACCGGAGGCTGGCCATTCTGTCCATAAGCAAGCATGGCTGGAATATAAATTTTACCCTTACCACCCTTACCAAATAAACGAATGGCTTCATCCAAACCAGGAATAACGCTTTGAGCGCCACCCTGACTGCCAACAAGTATCGTCAATGGTTGATTGTTGGGTTTGTTTTTATCCATGTTAGAGTCAAATTCCTTACCGTCTAAGAAAGTCCCTCTGTACATAACTTTGGTTTGTTGGCCTGAATCAGCTTTCATAGCCTGATCACCGGGTGTTTGGATCTCAACCAATACACCATTTTTGGTAGATTGGGTTTTGATGCCCTTTTTAGCTGTAAAATCCTGCAGTTCTTTGATCTCTTTTTGTTTTTCTGCCAATTGTTCTTTCTGAAGGTCGGCAGAGGCATCTTCCTGTTTAGCAAATACTTTCAGGATCTCTACCCTTCCTTTGATCAGGTCTTTTGCATGGAAAATATTGTTGTATTCGATCATACCCAGTTTTTTCAGGGTATCTACACTCATAACAAATTCAACTTTATCACCAACTGCGCAAAGGGTAATGATCTCAAGAAAGCTATGTTTTGCTGGTCTGCTGGTATCAATTACCATATAAGCAGGAATATGTCCGTAAGAAGAGGTCAAAATGGTATCTTTCGGCGGAACTTTATATTCGATATTGAATTTTACGAACTGGCCATTTTTCAGTTTTTCGCTACTGCCGCTTTTCGCAATCTTGTACGAAAGACCTGATGGTGTTTTCTGGTATTGATTACAGCTTGCAAGCAATACGATCGCTAATAAAAGCGTGGTGGTTGTTCTCATCATTTGATTTTATTGTAGTTGATTTTGATACTCTTTAATTACTTCTTTAAACTTATTTACATTGGTTTCTAAGTTATCATAACTGCCACCGCCTGCAGCGTTAAAATGACCTCCGCCATTAAAATGTTTACGGGCAAAGGTATTTACATCAAAGTTACCTTTACTGCGAAAGCTCCATTTTCTTTCCCCATCCCTGTCAATAACCAAAGCTCCGAATTTTATTCCCTGAATGGTCAATAAATAATTTACCAGACCTTCTGTATCCCCTGTTTTGATATTATAACGTTGCAGATCTACCCTTGTAATATACATTAATGCAGTATTATATTCATACATCACTTCCAAACGGTTTACCAGGGCATAGCCAATAAAACGCAGGCGGTTTTCGAGGAAATTATCATAAATATTATCGTGGATGATGGTATGTTTCAATCCCAGATCCTTCAGTGCTGCCACCATCCGGTGAACGGATGCCGTAGTTGCCGGGAAACGAAAAGAGCCTGTGTCTGTCATCAATCCCGTATATAAACATTCTGCGGTTGGAAGATCCAGCTTATCCGCATGGCCAGATCCTACAATAAAGTCATACACCATTTCGCAGGTAGAGCTCTTGGAAGTATCACTGATTCCATAGCTAAATGCATCCGTTTGAGGTTGTTCGTGATGGTCAATCAGTATTTTGGTACAATTGGCAGCCAATAAAGGCTGTTCCATATTTTTAGTACGGTGTAAAATATTAAAATCAAGGCAAAAAATTATTTGTGCATCTCTTATCAGCCCAAACGCCTTTTCTTTATGGGCTTCAAAATCAACAACTTTATTAACACCCGGCATCCATTCTAAAAAGCCTGCCCAATTGGTGGGAGAAACCACGGTGACCTCATGGCCCATCGCAGCCAAAAAATGAAAAAGTCCCAATGCCGACCCCATGGCATCACCATCCGGTTTCTGGTGCATAGTAATAATAACCCGGGAAGGTGTATCTAATTGAGGATAAAATAATTCGATCGGCTGCATATAGTGGCGGCAAAATTGCAGTTTCCATGCTATTCTATCAAATCAATTTATGGTGCTTTAACAAAATTCAGGGAAGTTTATCCTTAAATCGGTTGTCTTATCCTTATTTTTGCGGCCGAAATTTTACATATTATATGAGTAACAGAACATTTACCATGATTAAGCCGGACGCTACCCAGAAAGGTTATTCCGGAGCTATTTTAGACCAGATCATCAAAGCAGGTTTCAGCGTAAAAGCGATGAAATGGACCCGTTTAACCAAAGAACAGGCTGGTTTATTTTACGAAGTGCATAAAGAAAGACCTTTCTATGGAGAGCTGGTTGATTTTATGAGCAGTGGCCCAATTGTAGCGGCCATTCTCGAAAAAGAGAATGCAGTGGCAGATTTCAGAAAACTGATCGGAGCTACTAATCCGGCACAGGCTGAGGATGGCACGATCCGTAAATTATATGCCGCTTCTGTAGGCGAAAACGCAGTTCATGGAAGTGATAGTGATGAGAATGCAGCTATAGAAGGAGATTTTTTCTTTTCTAAATTAGAAAGATTCTAATTAATCGGTTTTCTCTTCCAGAAATGGAAGGATATTTTTAAATCCCATTCTTGTTAAGAGTGGGATTTTTTATAGGTCATATTGGTTTAGCTTTTTTCGCCACATATTTTATTCCCTTTAGGAGATTGGATCTGATAAATCAGGTGAGTTCTTAAAAAATTATCGATTAACCGCTATTTTAGGAGCAGTTGAATCTGCTAATGCCACCCCGTGAAACTTTACCTGTTTATAATATCCATCACTAAAATAGATATCGGCAAATTTTGTAAATTCTCCATTGGCCCCCCCGTTAAAACCCAAGGTAATAAAAGTTGACTTCCCTGGCAGGATAGTTTCATTGGTTCGGTATTTTGGTGTGGTACAACCACAACCGGCTTTTACTTCTTTTAAAATAATGGTATCCTTGCTGATATTTTTGATGGTCACATTATATTCCAATGGTTTACCAACGGCAATTTTTCCCATTTCATATTCTGCATTGATAAAGCTTAAAACCTTTGCCGGATCTTTCTGAACCGGTGGAGCAACTGTTTGGGCTTTCAGACCAAAAAACAGTAAAGAGCAAAAAAAAGTGGCTATTATAGATCGCATAGAAATCAATTATAAAAAGTTTGAAAATAACCAGGGTTATTTTAATGTAAAATTAAGTATTCCTACGGTTAAATTTTTCTTTCATATTAGGATAAAATGTATAATTTTATTCAATCAATCCTAGTAAAACCAACTGAATTCAGGTCATAATTCGCTCAAACTATACCCATTATGAAAAGTTTTACTACTGTCATTTTATGTTTATCCCTTAGCTGTGCATTTTCTCAGCAAACTGCTAAAAAAACATATGTTATTTCAGCTAACAGCAGCACCCCAACTTTGTATAACCACATTTTATCGTTGGACGTAAATACTGGAAAAATACTGGATGATCTTTTTGATCCAAAGAAAACATATTCGATCCGCAGCAATAGTTTTCAATCATACAAAAAAAGTGAGGAAAAGGACAGAGAAGATGAGAACAGTGTAAAATCACCTGTGGGTGGATCTGTTGCCTGTATGGCTTTTGATGCCAAAAGCAATCGTTTGTTCTATGTTCCACTGCAGTTATCAGAATTGCGTTATCTGGATCTGAAGGAATCCGAGCCCTCTTTTACCTGTCTGGGAAATCAGTCGCTAAATCTTTTACATAGTAAGGATGATGTTGCCAACCAAATAACCCGTATGGCGATAGGTGCCGACGGATTTGGTTATGCATTATCCAATGATGCTGAACACCTGATCAAATTTAGTACTACCGGAAACCCGGTTATTCAGGATCTGGGAGTTCTTATCGATAATCCAAACAACAAAGTGTTTGTTCGCTCCAGTTGTACTTCCTGGGGTGGTGATATGGTTTGTGGTGCAGACGGAAATATTTACCTGATCTCTTTACAAAACCATGTATTTAAGATCAGCTTACCGAGTAAAAAATGTGATTATATAGGAACCATAAAGAATCTTCCTGCAGAATTTACATCAAATGGATCTTCAGTAGATGAAAATGGGGATCTGCTGATCAGTTGCGGAACTTCTTACGGAAAAACTTTCGCTCCTATCTATAAAGTGAAATTTCCTTCTCTGGAAGCTGTGGCTGTTGAAAGCCGTTTTAGTGGATTGGGAAATGTGTCGGATATGGCCAGTTCAAACCTCTTGTTTCAAAAATCAGTTAAAACTGAAGAGCCCACCAAATCGGTTTCAGGAAGTGTAACCACTTTTAATCAGCTGGCAGAAGCTACAGAGAACAATTTACCTGCCATCAGTATTTTCCCTAACCCGATCAGTAATGGAAGGTTTCAGATCAAAACTACCAATATGAAGGATGCAGGAGTTTATAAAATGATACTGCTGGATGTTAGTGGAAAATCTGTCATGGAAGGAAAAATGACTATCAGTAATACTAAAACCAATACTCACACATTCACATTTCCTGCACAACAATCAAAAGGTGTTTATTTTGTGCAGATTGCTGATGCGTTTAACAGGAATATTTTTTCGCAGCAGCTGATTGTGGAATAAGTTTTTGAAATCATCTCTAAAAAGCCCTGTAATTCAGGGCTTTTTATTTTTCTATATATTCCACATTAATCATATCATCAAGATGTTGAGATCGGCTTTGTTTGATAATTGCCGTATTGTCTTTCTGCGTTTCAATAACAACCGTGCTGTTATCTTTCCAAAATATTTTAACGGTTAAGTTTATTCCTTCGGCTGCGTATAAACTGGAAAGCAATCCATCTTCAAAGTGAATATTCACACAGGTTGAAGGATATACTTCAATCCTGCTTTCATACATGGTTACATATCTTTTATTATCGGGAGAGTTAATCTCAAGGAGGTGATATATATTAGAAAATGCCTCCTCGGCAGACTTTATTTTACGTTGTGAATCAGTAAACGCATTTTGCAAATTGATCAATAATGGAGCATTTTCCTGGCCTATTGAGGTTTTCCGGTACAGTTGAAGTATTGTGGCTACATCTAATCTTTCTTTCCTGTTCGCAATTCGTTTCCGGGCGATTATTTTATCTATGCGTTCATAAATATTTCCGAACAAATCAAAATCGTGGCCAGTTTTTTCTTTAATGAAATTTACATAATCCAGATCTCCGGTCATTTTATAGATTACGGATAAATTATCCAATGACTTTTTAAGTTTATCTAATGCATTGGTCCGATATTGTTCTTCAACATGTTCTCTCCATAGCCGGTGAAAATTTTCTGAATAGTTGATTTCCTCTGGTTTCAGTAAAGCGGATTCTTTTTCAATGGTATAATCAATAGTGGTAAAAATGATATCCCTGTATCTGTCTAGTTCGGATTGATTTTTATCTGGATTCATCTCTTACACTTTTAAAATAGAATTTGTTGTTTAATACCAATTAAATTTAAAAGCAACCAATTGATAAAATAATCTAATGACATTTTTTTGAACCAATAGCAACAATAGGTCAGGAATTAGGGCATATAGTGTAACCCAATGTTTTTTTAACCGATGTTATGTGTTTCAAAAAAAAGGTCGATTAACCTCAGTTACATTACTGAATATTTTTTATTTTTCGAATACTGTTTAGAGAAAAGAAAGTACTTTTTAATAAAATCAATTACTTTATTTTTTAGTAATTCTCACCACCCCATAAACCGGCCCCACACTATTGGCAGGCTTAGCTTTCAACTGAATGGTTATTTTCTCTTTGCCTTTTGTACGTGAAACAGGTATGGCATATTCAATATCATAAAATCGACTGCTTTTGTATTTATTTACATCTTCGGTTGCCAGTAACTGACCATCTACCAGTATATCAAATATTCTGCCACGGTTATCCATTCCCCAATAGCTCATTACCAATGTATTTTCTTTATCCGCATCAACCTTCATGATAAATGACATAGTACCTGCCTGTCTGGTTGCTCTCCATTTTCTTCCATGCCCCTCTCCTGTATTAGATTCTCCGGTAAGTTCATGATCGCGTTCGGGTTGCATTTCTCCTAACCGCAATACATCAACTGTTTGAAGTTCTATTTGTTGCAGCTTTTGCTTTTCTGCTTCATATTTTACCTGTTCCTGTTTCCATTCATTGGGGCTGAACACATCAAAATACACACTATAGTATTCATCACTGATCTGGTTAAATGGAGTGAATTGAATATCTTTTGGCTGACCAACTTTTAATGAAGCAAATTGAGCCGTGTTGTTGATTTTCTCCAGCCATTGAGATGGTTCGCTCATATCGGTTACCAGTACAGGTATTCCGGAAACAGGTTCCGGCTCTTTTTTACCAAAAGCTCCTGCCAGTAAAGTAGGGCCATAAAAAAATGCCTGTCTGTTTCTATTATCCGGCATTGAAACTGCATACACAGATAAAGGGAATTTCACTTCTATGATATCATCCTTTTTCCATTTTCGTTTTGTATTAATATAGCCCTGTTCATCCACAACAAATTTTTCTTCTTTACCATTCACCAATACATCGATCTGTCCATTGGCCCATTTGGGTTTGCGGATCTTTAGTGTATACGATACAGGATTGGTATTGGTAAATGTGATCTTTACATTTCCGTTTTCAGGAAGAGAAGTTTCCATTTTAAGTTCTCTGTTGCTTTCTGCCCAGGAAAGTTGTGAAGCAATAAACAGATTGATGTATAAGCTTCCATCAGCCCCGGCTGCATAAATGGCATCTCCGTATTTAACATGGTTTTCCATACCTGAGCCCACACAACAGGTAAATGTATTGAATGCATTACTGAAATGTTTTCTGCCTCCCATACGTAATGGAACAAAATAACACATCATTCCATCTTCATGGTTTTGTGAAGAAAGGATATGATTGTACAATCCGTTCTCATAATAATCAAAATAACCGGCAAGCGGATTTAAGGCAAATAGATGACGGGTAAGTTTCAACATATTATACGTGTTGCAGGTCTCCATCGTATTATCTGTAAGTGTTTCACTCAACTGATCTGCCGGGCCGAAATATTCGTAATTGCTGTTACCACCAGCAGCATAGGTATGGTGATTAACAACCGTGCTCCAAAAAAAATCGGCCCTTGTTTTATCATCGGCATTACCTGTTAATTCATATCGTCGTATACTGCCAATGAGTTTGGGGATCTGGGTATTGGAATGTTTTCCCGGCAACACATCCTTTCCCATCGCCAGTGAATCCAATACACGTTTGTCGTGAAATTTATAGGAGAGGTTGAGGTATCGTTTGTCTTTTGTGATGGCATAAGTGTTCACCAATGCTTCATTCATTCCACCATATTCGCATTGGAGCATGAGTTGGATCTGATCATCAGTAAGATTTTTTAACAGCTTTTCAGCCCAGTCGGCAAATTTTATCTGAATGGTTAACGCCTTATCATTATTACAATACAAATAAGCATCCAGTAAGCCCGACATGATTTTATGAACCGTATACCATGGAGACCATGCACCATTCAGATCAAATCCTCTGGAACGAATATTTCCTTTTTGAACCTCGGCCCACATACTGTCTTCTTTGGGTATGGCACCGAGGTATCCATTTCGGGGAGATTGACAGATAGCCAGTTCATCAACGATATAATTTACTTTGTCTAAAAACCTGCTATCATTTGTAGATGAATATTGCAAAGCACAGGCAGATAGGTAATGACCAAGAGTATGCCCTGCAAGTCCTGATGATTCCCAACCACCATAACGATCTGCTTTGGATTGTAAACCTGCATGGCTTCTGAAATCAGATAATAACCTGTCGGGCTCTATTTTTAAAAGATAGGCTGCATCTGCTTCCATTGCTTTCTTAAAAGGGCCGTCTAATAACTTAACCGCTTGAATGGGAACAGCAAACACTTTGGGGGCAACCATATCCGCCACCTGCATTTTACTTTTCTTTTGCGGTACATATGATTGAGCCAGTAAACAGAAAGGTGTTAAACATCCCACTAATAGCCAACCGGCAAATTTGTTTTTCATAAAGTGCATTTATTAAAACGGATTACATTGAAGAATACTTGAAATTACAAATTAACCTGTTGTGTTATTCAAACTTTTCGTAACCAATCGCCTGTTACTTTATCAAATGAATAAAACGGGATTATTTTTTGTTCTTTGGTTGAAACACACTGTTA
The DNA here is from genome assembly GCA_947372235.1 of Chitinophagaceae bacterium. Classification (GTDB taxonomy): domain Bacteria; phylum Bacteroidota; class Bacteroidia; order Chitinophagales; family Chitinophagaceae; genus Sediminibacterium. The sequence goes on from CANBSW010000053.1 coordinate 17,058, forward strand.
CAAATTACCAAAATGAAATTAGTGAGTACTGATTTTTTTTGCACCAGTTGCAATTACAAAAACAAGCCGGAAGAAGAATAACCCAAATGGTACCCTATTTAAAGGAAGCTTATAATTTGATTTTAGATAGGATATTAATGCCACAGATTCACAGATTTGTTTGATTTAATCTGCGAATCTGTGGCATTAAAAATTATTCCAATATTGATCGTTTCTCTAATAATTTCTGTAATAGCACAACCTGATTACCCGCCCTTACAAAATTATGGTTAGGATAATGGGCACCATAGTAAACATCATTATTAAGATGGTCTGTTAAAAAACGAAGGGCCTGCATATAGATCATAAAAACACCGGCGTAGAAAAAATTTTTCTTCTCCTCATCAGAGAGCGCCTCTCCCATTTCATTGGAATAGCCTTGTACAATAGCTTTGTACACCTCATCCCTTACTTCTATTTTTGAAAAATCAGCTTCTTCTTCGCTTACAGTTGGTAAATAAGTTCGCATCATATCACCCACATCGCTGATAAAATAACCGGGCATAATAGTATCGAGGTCTATCACACAAAGTGCTTTATCATCTGCCCCAAACAATACATTGCTGATTTTAGTATCATGATGCGTTACACGTAAAGCAAACGCAGGATTGATAAGGATCGATTCATATTGGTCTACAATATCTTTATGCGCTTTCACAAAACTGATCAATGCAGCAGATGCTTCTATTCTTTTCGGATTACCAGTTTGCAATGCTTCTGTAAACTGGAGATAACGCAAACTCAAGTCATGAAAATGAGGTAAAGTAATTTGTAAATTAAATACTTCAAACCCGGCAAGTAATTTAGTAAACTTTCCAAACTGAGAAGCCGCTTCTAATGCCTGTTGCGGGGTTTTAACCACATCAATGGTATGAGATCCTTCTATAAAAGGAAATAATCGATAGTATCCACCTGAAAATTCTTCTGTATACACCATTTGTTCATTGCTGATCGTATTCAACGGTGCAACAAATAAATAACCTGGATTTTTTTCTTTTAAATAAGTAGCTACTTCATGAATATTCGTGGAAATATAAACAGGTACTTTGAAAACTTTGGTATTGATTTTTTGCAGAATATATGATCTTCCTCCACATACAATTTTCCATGTATGGTTGATAAGACCCGTACCGAATGGGATGATCTCCGACTCATTTTTTGAAAATCCGTAACTGGTAAATATGGAATCCGGGATTTGCATTGGTTGCGTGACTTTTTTTGATCGCAGAGGAACACGGAGTTTCGAAGAAATTCAATTTTACCTTGTGAAACTCAGCGCCAAACTCTGTGTTCCTCCGCGGTTAACATCTTATTATCATTCAAAACACTTTCTAAAAATCATCTCCCAAAGAAAATACCGGCTTACGGTACATCCATTGCCCGCCGGTAAAATCAGGGAACTCTACTGTTTCATTTCCAAGATCAATTGATTTTTCACTCAATGGTGAAATGGCGCTCCAGGTGGCGGCATCATATACATCCAATGGTGTTGGTATTTTACGTTTGATGGATTCAATAAATGCATGGATCACAAAAAAATCCATGCCGCCATGTCCGGCGCCACTGGCATCTTTGCTCCATCTTTGCCATAACGGGTGATCGTATTTATCGAGCCATATTTTAGCATCATCCCACTGATCTTCTTTAGATGATTTTTCCTGTATATAAATGGATTTGTTTACATCCATCCATAAACCTTCCGTACCCTGCACGCGAAAACCGAGCGAATAGGGACGTGGCAGATCAGTATCGTGTTGTAATAAAATAGTTTCACCATTTACACAATTGATGGAAGTAGTAACCACATCGCCCAGTTTAAAATTCACTTTTGCATTGGGATGATTTTCTCCACCATATTTTGCTACATAATTATGCAGGCCCCTTGCTTTGGAAGAGAAGGAACACAATGAATGAAAACGGTTACCGCGATTGATATTGATATAATTGGCAACCGGCCCTACACCATGCGTTGGATACAGGTCTCCGTTGCGATGAACAGAATGTTCGGTACGCCAATGTGCTTCTGAAAAACCTTTCTCACCGTATTCAACACCATGCGCCTGACCATGCCCGCCATCATTAAATTTGATCCCACGAAGATCATGTTGGTAACCACCCTGTAAGTGAATGAGTTCTCCAAACAATCCCTGACGTACCATATTCAGCACCGCCATCACATCGCGGCGGTAACAAACATTTTCGAGCATCATTACATGGGCATTGTGTTTTTCTGCGGCCTTCACCACATCCCAATGATCTTCAAGCGTAATACCTATGATCACTTCAGATCCTACATATTTTACGCCGGCATCCAGTGCACCAATGATCATTGGTTTATGCCACTCCCATGGTGTGGCAATAATTACCCCATCCAGTTTATTTTTCTCCAGCATGGTTTTCCATGCATACGGATCACCTGTATACACTTCCGGCATTTTTTTGCCCGATTTAGTGATCACTCCTTTGGTACGGGTAAGTGCCCTTTCTTCTACATCACAAATTGCTACCAGTTCAACATCGTCTCTTCTCAAGAGCAGGTCTACATGCCCTACCCCTCTCGCTCCTACGCCTATCACCGCTATTTTTACTTTGGTATCAGCGGTTCCGGCAAATAGCTTACCGGCGGGCAATGCAGACATCGCTGCTGCAGTAAGACCGGTTGTTTTTATAAAATCTTTACGATTCATACGGTTGCATTTATTTTGATGATAGTTTGATGATTAGTCTTAAATATACCGCTAATGTTTAAAAACTGCTTGCGCAAACGAGTGCGCAATTTGGGGGCGTAAAACAGCTCAACTTCGGGTAGTGATCAGTGTTGCCGGTATTTTTTCATCGAACCAGGCTTTCAGTGTTCTTTTTTCATTTTTTGCCTTAATGAGTTCCATTAATATTTCCATAGATTTTTCTCCCTGTCGGAAAGGATATTGCTCCAGCGATGCCATTGGCGGATGCGCCACATAACTGGTTACCGGAAGGTTGGCATAACTGATAAACAAGACTTCTTTATTGATTTTGATATGATGTTGTTTAGCATATTGTACCGCATCCAGATGCACATAATCGTTGAAAGTGATAACAGCGTTTGGAGGATTCTTTGTTTTGAACAGATTTTCCATTGCCTTATGTGTACTCTCTTTGGTAAGATCTGTTCGCTCTACCAGCTGCATATCTACTTTGATCTTTTTTCCTGATATACCGTCAATATAGCCGTCCAACCTTTCTTTGCTGGCGTGTATTTTATCAGGACCATTGATAAAGGCAATTCGCCTGTGGCCTTTATTGAATAGCCAGTTTACCATTTCAATGGTTCCTTTTCGCAGATCACAATATACTTTGTGCACCTGTTTAAACGGAGGAACCCGATCAAAGTATACAATAGGGATCTCATATTTTTCCAGCGACTCAAAATGAGTGTACTCATTGGTTTGTTTGGAGAGAGAAATGATCACGCCATCCACTCTTTGTTTTTTAAAGGCATCCAGTACTTTCTTTTCGCGTTCGAAATCATCAAAACTTTGTCCGAGCAGAATGGTATAATCATGTTCCAAGGCCAGTGTTTCTATACCACGAATCGCTTCAGAAAAGAACTCTTCTCTGATATAAGGAAGTATCACACCAATTACATAGGTTTTTTTTTGTTTAAAAAAGATGGCCTGACTATTGGGTTCGTAGTTCAGTTCTTTGGCAAGTTCCTGCACCCTTGTTTTGGTACGCAGCCCTATACGCGGGTGATCGCTCAATGCACGGGAAACGGTTGATACAGATACATTCAGCCGTTTTGCAATTTCTTTTATGGTGGGAAGTTTGTTTTCCATCTGTGCGATGCGGTAAATTACAAATTAAAAACATTAATCTAAAAATATATAAACCTCTGCCTCTCTGCGGCTCAGCGGTGAAAGAACTCCCTATAACTGGCATCTTCAAATATTTTTTTTTCAACGCAGAGAATAGGAGAAGCAGAGGTTGCGCAGAGTTATTGTTATTCAATTTGTGTGTCCTAAAAACAAGTTTATTTTTTTAGAAGCGCCAGATCAGGCTGGGCATATTTGTAAACTTTAAAATAAATGGTGGTTTTGGTTTGATAAACACCTTCATAAGTTGAGATCCGGTTTATAAAATTTACCAGGTGGTCGTTATCCCTGCACATTACATCTACTTCCAGGTCATAATCACCAGAGGTCATTGCGAGGAAACTTACCTCGGGCAATTTGGCAATCTTCTGTGCAATCTTTTCTTTCAAAGTGGCTGGCCTTACAAATACAGCAATATGGGCATAAGAACGGAAACCCACTTTATCAGGATCAACCCTGCCAATGATATTAATGGTTCCATCTTCCAGCAGTTTATTCATTCTTGTACGAATGGTTCCTACAGAAACGTTAAGCTGGTCGGCCATAACGGTGAATGACATCCTCCCATCCTGCTGTAACAGGAAACAATATCAAAATCGAGATCATCCATTGTAATACTGTTCTTCTGCATAAAAAAAGTTTACCGCTACTAATTTATAAAATAAAAATACTGTTATTATTTGGCCATTAACTAAAATATTTTTAATTTAATCGTTTATTTCTATAAATATTTAAGTAAATAACCCGAGTCCATGAAATACCCAGCCATTCAGAATTATATTAACGGACAGTTTGTAAACAGCAGCACCGACAGGAAAATGGATGTGATCTCTCCTGTTGATGGTGCACATCTATCAACCGTACCTATGTCTGCCGCGAAAGATCTTGATTCGGCTGTTGCTGCAGCCAAAGCTGCTTTCCCGGGTTGGAGTCGTACACCTATTAAAGAACGTGTGCAGGTTTTCTTTCGGTATAAATATTTATTGGAGCAACACCTGAAAAAACTGGCCGAACTGTGTACGGAAGAAAATGGTAAAACCTATAGTGAGTCTGTTGCTGAAATAGAGAAATGTATCGAGTTAACAGAGTTTGCTACTTCTCTTCCCCAATTAGTTACGGGTGAAGTGCTGGAAGTGAGTCGTGGCGTGGAATGTAGAACAGAGCATGTGGCACTGGGTGTGGTAGCTTCCATCGTTCCTTTTAATTTCCCATCCATGGTTCCCAACTGGACGCTGCCGAATGCGATTGCATTGGGTAATTGTATGATCATGAAACCGTCCGAAAAAGTTCCTTTGAGTTGTGGTGTACTCGCGGAGTTATTAAAAGAAGCCGGGTTACCAGATGGGGTTTTCAATATTGTACACGGCGATGTTGAAATTGTGGAAGCGATCTGCGATCATCCGGGTATTGAAGCTGTATCTTTTGTAGGTTCTACCAAGGTTGCCAAAATTGTGTATCAGCGTGCCACACATCATTATAAAAGATGTCTGGCCTTAGGCGGTGCAAAAAATCACCTGATGGTTTTGGCAGATGCCAAGCCTGATATGACCGCGCAAAATGTAGCAGCATCTATGAGTGGTTGTGCCGGGCAGCGTTGTATGGCAGCCAGTGCGATGATCGGGGTAGGTAATGTGGATCATATCATTGCCAAAATATGTGACGAAGCAAGAAAAATCGTTCCCGGAAAAAATCTGGGTGCCGTAATCAATAAACAATCTCAGGAAAGAATTGAACGTTATATAACGGAAGCCGAGCAACAGGGTGCCAAAATATTGGTAGATGGCCGAAATGCCAAAGTGGATGGTAAAGAAAACGGAACCTATGTTGGCCCAACTGTAATTGATTTTGTAACACCTGATATGTCAGTTGCCAAAGAAGAGATCTTCGGTCCTGTAATCAGTATCATGAGAACAGACACCGTTGATGAAGCATTGGTAATTGAAAATGCAAACCCTTATGGCAATGCAGCAAGTGTATTTACACAAAATGGAGGATTGGCAAGATATATTATTGACAGAGCCAGTGCCGGAATGATTGGTGTAAATGTGGGCGTACCCGTTCCGCGCGAACCTTTTTCTTTTGGCGGATGGAATGAAAGCAAATTTGGCGTGGGAGATATTACAGGCAAAAGTTCTATTGAGTTCTGGACAAAATTAAAAAAGAGTACGACGAAATGGAACCCGGAAGCGGGGGTGAATTGGATGAGTTAACGTCATTGCGAGGAGGAACGACGAAGCAATCTGTGGACTGTAATATCGATCGCTCCAAATATTGTAGCACAGGCTGCTTCGTTCCTCGCAGTGACGGACGTACAAGTGTGCGACGCAACAACAGTTTAATAAATAACCGGTCGCTGACAATAAAAAAAACATTATGGAAACGAAAACAATTTCTGAAGCACAAGAAATCATTCAGGATAATCTTGATTACACTTTATTTTCCTGGAGTAAGCAAAAAGGTATTGCACCGATTACAGTGAAATATGGGGCAGGTGTGTATTTGTATGATTATGATGATAAACGATACCTCGATTTTTCGTCGGGGTTGATGAATGTAAATATTGGTCATGGTAACCAACGGATTACCGATGCTGTAGTAAAACAAATGCAGGAGATCAGTTATGTAACACCCAGCTGTGTAACCAAAGTGCGTGGTGATCTGGGGAAGAAACTGGCAGAGATCTGTCCGGGTGATTTGAATAAAGCATTCTTTACTTTATGTGGTGCCACATCCATTGAAAATGCGATCAAATTAGCGAGACTATATACAGGGCGTCATAAAATACTTACCCGCTATCAATCTTATCATGGTTCTTCTGTTGGTGCTATGACAGCAAGTGGTGATCCGCGTAAATTGCCGGTGGATTCACAGCAGGCGCCAAATTTTGTGCATTTTGATCTCCCCTATTTATATCGTTGGCAACATGATGAAGAAAGCCTGTTAACAGACAGCATTACACAATTGGAAAGGATGATCGCTTATGAAGGTCCCGGAAATATTGCTGCTATTTTATTGGAAGGCGAATCGGGTTCTTCAGGATGTTTACAATATCCGAAAGGTTATTTGAAACAGGTAAGAGATATCTGCAATAAACATGGCATTTTATTGGTAATGGATGAAGTAATGAGTGGCTTTGGACGAACCGGTAAATGGTTTGGATTTGAGAACCATGGCATTATTCCTGATATGATTGCAATGGCAAAAGGATTGACCTGTGGTTATTTACCTTTTGGCTGTTTAATGGTAAGTGATAAGATCGCATCGAAATATGATGATGCAGTGTTACCGTTAGGGCTCACCTATTCAGCTCACCCTGTAAGTTGTGCAGCAGCACTGGAAACATTGCAGATTTATGAAGATGATCACCTGATTGAGAATTGTGTTGAAATGGGTAAGTATTTAGAAAAACGTGTGGAAGAAATGAAAGCGATTCACCCAAGTATCGGTGACTTTAGAAATACAGGTTTGTTGGGTTGCATCGAATTGGTAAAGAACAGAACCACCAAAGAACCCATGGCACCATTTAATGCGAAACCTGATGAAATGGTGATCATGAATAAAGTAGCGGCAAAGATCAAAGAACTGGGTATGTACACTTTTGTAAGATGGAATTATATTTTTATTGCACCACCGCTTTGTGTTACTAAGGAACAGATTGAAGAAGGATTGGCAATTATCAGTGAAGCGATAGCGATCGCAGATTCGTATGTTGAATAAAAATTTCACGCAAAGGCAAAGATTGCAAAGACGCAAAGTTATCCTGGCGCCTTATGCGATTCCCTTTGCGGCTTTGCGTGAAAAAAAATAAAAAATGACAACCGAAACCCTATACGACAACACACTGCATAGCGAAGACCTCGCTCCTATTCCGCAGAATAAGCGGACTTGGAATACATGGAACTATGCCGCATTGTGGATCAGTATGAGTTTGTGTATACCAACCTATATGCTGGCCAGTTCGTTGATAGAAGGTGGAATGAACTGGTGGCAATCGATCCTCACCATTTTTTTAGGGAATGTTGTGGTATTAGTTCCAATGATCCTGAATGGACATGCCGGTGCCAAATATGGAATTCCCTTTCCAGTTTTTGCAAGGGCAAGTTTTGGAACCACGGGTGCTAATATTCCTGCCATG
>CANBSW010000054.1 GCA_947372235.1 Chitinophagaceae bacterium
GTTTGTTCTTATTATAATACTCACTTAAAAAAGCAGTTTCATCCATACAATTGGGGCACCAGGAGCCCATGATCTGAATGATTACCACTTTATTTTTGAATTTCTCATCATTGATCGAAACCCATTTCTTATTCAGATCCATAAAGCGGAAATTCAATCGTTCCTCCCCATCTTTCAAATACACAGCACCCAGATCAGGAAGCGTTGCGTTCTCTTTTTTAACCGCCACCCATGGTTCAACACTTGTTGCGCCGTTATAGAACATACCACCGCTTATCTGTTGATCACTATTCACTTTGGCTGTGAGTAAAAAAAGGTGACTGCCATCAAACGTAGATACAGTAAGGCTATCCCCATTCAATATCCCTGACAAATAACGATAATCACCCGATGGCGTTATAACCGTACCTCTAACCGTATTTCCTTTTTGCTGCCATTCAGCAATGGCAGGACGGGTAGTTTTATCAGGTCGTGTAAATGTTACAGCCCATCTGCCTGTAATATCATTTTTTGCTTTTTGAATAACAGGTTGCACAATGCTCAATTGTGATTCTGCAATAAATGGCATCGTTATCCATTTCAGAGATCCACTTCTCCTCCATTCACCCTCCCATTTATTGGCAGAAATTCTTTTGGCTTTAAAATAAGATTCAAAGACCGGCATTTCAAAGAATACAGAATCGCTGGTGCACCTGATTTTATCTATCCGCAATCGTTCACTTGCATTGATAATATAGAATACCGTTTTATTATTCTCTGTTTTGATATCAAAATGAAATGGAATAGGCCTGCCATCTTCCCTGATTAATTTTCCCTGCCATGCACCTTGTTGTAAAGTTGTTTGTGCACTTATATGATTCAACAGTATTGCAAATATCAATACCAGCCCAACCTTATTCACTATCATAATTTCAGTTTGTGTAAATGTGTTTGTTACAGATGCACATTAAATCAGTGCATCGCGGCTAAAATATCATTCCGGCTTTTTAACCTGTAATTCCTCCCAGGGAGTAGAACCATCTTTCTTTCTTGCAAAAATAAATTCCTTTGATTCACTGATCACTATTTCTGCGGTGGTGTAAATTTTACAACCCTCCAGCAAATGTCCACCCATCGTTTTTCCGGTACTATCCGAAATAGACAAATGAATATGCGAGCCATTCACAGAAACCGTTCCTACCAAACTCACTATTTCAAAATGTCCTTTATCACTATACCCTTTTTCCTGATTGGCAAAACGGATATTGTAATCGGTAAGGCTGCCCACACAGGTTGCGATCCATCCGGCCTGGATCTGGTTGGCTTTTACAAAACTGTCGATACACTGTTTCAGATCCTGACCCGGCTTTAACCGGAAAGCGTGATTGGCAAACATGGTTGTATTGGTTTTACAGGATACTGTACAAAACAAAATACAAAGTATACTGAGGGTTTGTTTGATCATATAACTAAGATAGAAACTAATTGGTACCTGAGATTTTTTTAGCCACAGATTCACAGATTTAATCGATGGCAATCTTTATCTTACAGCACCAAAACCTATTTGCCATGCGTTTTTTGCTTGCCTTGTGTTGCAGTCTATGTGCTTTCATCGTTTCAGCACAGGATTTTTATTTATTTATAGGAACCTATACTACCGGAAAAAGTAAAGGCATCTATGTTTACAAATTCAACTCCAATACCGGCGATGTTGAATGGGTGAGTAATACCGACAGCAGTTCCAATCCTTCATATTTACGTATTACACCGGATGGCAAACATCTATATGCTGTTAATGAGGTGAGCAGGCAACAGTCGGGATTGGTGGCTTCTTACAATTTTAATGCGGCTACCGGAAAACTCAGTTTTATCAACAAACAATCCAGCGGTAGCGAAAACCCCTGTCATATTTCTTTGACGAAAGATGGCAAATGGCTGGCTGTGGCAAATTATACCGGAGGAAGTCTGGCTACATTTCCGGTAAATGCAGATGGATCTTTGCAGCCATTCTCACAGCATATCATTCATGAAGGAAAAGGCTTTAATGCACAAAGACAGGAAAAAGCCCATGTGCATTCAGTATTCTTTTCGCCCGATGAAAAATATCTATTCTCACCCGATCTGGGTCTGGATCAGGTATTTATTTATCAATTTGACAAGCAGGCGAAAATGCCTTTGAAACCTGCAACAATGCCTTTTATCAAATCAGAACCTGGAACGGGGCCACGACATATTGATTTCTCTCCCAATGGAAAATATATGTATGTGATTGAAGAGATGGGTGGTGCAGTTAGTGCTTATGTTTATAATAACGGATCTCCAAAATTTATTCAAAGAATTGCTGCACATCCGGAGGCTTATAAAGGCCAACCCGGCAGTGCAGATATCCATATTTCACCAGATGGAAAATTTTTGTATGCATCAAATCGTAGTGACGAAAATACAATAGCTATATTTTCTATCGATGCTGCTAATGGAAAACTTGCATTGAAAAGTATCCAGCCAACCGGTGGTGATCATCCACGCAATTTTATGATCGACCCAACCGGTAAATTTTTGTTAGTTGCCAATATGAAATCAAACAATATTATTTTCTTTAAAAGAGATTTCACAACCGGATTATTACAACAAACAGGCAAATCCCTTGAAATACCCAATCCGTCTTGTTTACAGATGTTGAAAAAATAAAATACGCTACAGATTTAATCAGTGAAAATCTGTGAATCGGTGGCGAAAAATCACAACAAAAATCCCCACACATGCAAAACTGGAAAATCAAAGCATCCCTCTTCCTCAACTATTTTGTATTTGCCATTTTACTCAATAGTGTTGGAACCGTTATTTTACAGGTACAAAATAATTATGGCGTAACGCAAGGTGCCGCTTCAGTGCTGGAAGCCTTCAAAGATTTGTCCATTGCCATCGTTTCTTTTTTAGTATCCTCTTACATAACACGTATTGGCTATAAAAATGCAATGCTCATCGCTTTAGGATTTGTGGCTGCCGTTTGTTTTATCATGCCTTTTACGGCGAGCTTCTTAACCACTAAATTATTATTTGCAGCCGTTGGTTCGGGTTTTGCACTGATCAAAATGTCGGTATACAGCACCATCGGACTTGTAACAAAAGACGAGAAAGAGCATATCAGTCTGATGAATTTTATCGAATCATTTTTTATGATCGGCATTCTTACCGGCTATTTTATTTTTAGTTCATTTGTTGACAACAACAATCCCCAATCCACCGAATGGCTTAAAGTATATTATTTATTAGGCGGTATTTCATTGCTTGCTTTTATACTCTTGCTCACTGCTCCTCTTGATGAATCCTCCATCAAAAGCCAGGAGAACAGTTCCATGGTCAAAGACTTTGGAAAAATGTTTCAGCTAATGGTTTCGCCCATAGTACTGGTATTTATTTTCTGCGCATTCTTTTATGTATTGATCGAACAAAGCATCATGAGCTGGCTGCCAACCTTCAATAATAAAGTATTGTTATTGCCCGCTGCACTAAGTATCCAAATGGCCAGTATCCTTGCGGGTTCTACAGCATTGGGGCGTTTTTTGGCAGGTGTATTATTAAAGAAATTAAACTGGTTTTTAGTACTTGCTACCTGTTTAATACTGGCTGCAGCATTGGTTTTAATAGCGATACCATTGGCAGAAAAAGTTTCCGGCCAACCCATTACCGGCTGGGGTACTGCACCATTGGCCGCCTTTATCTTTCCTTTGATCGGATTATTGATCGCTCCTATTTACCCTGCAGTTAATTCCATCATACTAAGCACTTTGCCTAAACAAAAACATGGACTGATGTCGGGGCTGATCATTATTTTTTCTGCATTGGGAGGAACAACCGGTTCAATCATCACCGGACATATTTTTGAAAGCTATGGCGGAAAAACGGCTTTTTATTTTTCGCTCATTCCAATGGCTATATTGATTACCTGTTTATTTATTTTCAAACGTTTACAAACAAAATTCAAACTGGCTAATCCCGGTGAAATCAAATAATTGTATTCCATGGCAAAGCAGTTTTTTTTAATGGAAGACCTCTCGCCTTTGTATGAAGATGTACAGATGAGCGAGATCTTTTCTGATTCAAAATATTTCGTGGATTGCATTCCATTAAAAGAGGCAACACATATTCTGGCGGAGTATGAAACAGAAAAAACAAAAACAGGCTTTGACCTGAAAACATTTGTACTCGCAAATTTTCAAACACCTGCAGAAACAGATAACAGCTATAGTTCTGCCAATAAATCATTACCCGAACATTTATCCGGTTTATGGGATGTATTAACCAGAACGCCAGATCAAAAGGGAGGCACTTTAATTCCATTACCTAATCCATACATTGTTCCCGGTGGGCGTTTCAGGGAAGTGTATTATTGGGACAGTTATTTTACCATGCTCGGATTACAGGTATCTAAACGGGTAGATATTATTGAGAACATGATCCATAATTTCGCTTACCTCATTGATACGGTTGGCTTTATCCCAAATGGAAACAGAAGCTATTATTTAGGCCGTTCACAACCTCCTTTTTTTGCATTGATGCTAACTTTATTAATGGAGGAAAAAGGGATAGACATTTTTTTAAAATACCAATCTGCTTTAGAAAAAGAGTATGCTTTCTGGATGGACGGTGCAGATCAATTATCGGAAACCAACTCGACTCACCGACGTTGTGTATTGATGCCTGATGGTACAGTTATGAATCGTTATTGGGATGATTTTGGTACCCCAAGACCGGAGGCTTTTATAGAAGATAAACATTTGGCAAAAACATCAGGTAGAAATGAAGCAGAGGTTTATAGACATATACGCGCTGCTGCAGAATCGGGTTGGGATTTCAGCAGCCGATGGTTCAGGGATGGGGCTAATATGGAAACCATAGAAACTACCGATATTGTTCCGGTTGATCTGAATTGCCTGCTATGCTGGCTTGAGCTAATACTTTCTTTAACCTATTCTAAATCGGATAAAGAAAAAGAACGTAAACTGCTTAAAAAAATGGGGCAACGAAAAATAGCCCTCCAAAAATATTGCTGGAACGAAGAGAAAGGATTTTATTTCGATTATCATTCTGTTGATGCAAAACAAACAGATCACTACACATTGGCAGGTATGTTCCCTTTCTTTTTATCCATTGCAGAATATACACAAGCAGAAGCAGTAGCCAAAGTAATCGAAGAAAAATTTCTGCTACCTGGTGGTTTACGTACAACCATTTTACAAACAGGCCAGCAATGGGATTCGCCCAATGGCTGGGCACCATTGCAATGGGTAACTTATCATGGACTAAAAAAGTTTCCTTACAATCAGGATAAAGTGGCTGATAAAATTAAGGCCAACTGGATGCACAACAACGAAAAAGTATTTGCAGCCACCGGTAAAATGATGGAGAAATACAATGTAACCGATACCGAAACAAAAGCTGGCGGTGGTGAATATCCCAATCAGGATGGATTTGGGTGGACGAATGGGGTGTATCTCAAATTTCTTTCGGAATGATTGTAGGATTGTGTTGAATGTTGAATTTTAAATGTTAAATGAATGCATCATTCAACATTTAAAATTCAACATTCAAAATAAATAACTAAATCATTTGTGCTTTCTATGCTTATGATGATGGCTTTTCGGTGCCGGAGCAGGATGATTTTTCTTTTCCGATTCAACCGCAATCTTTCTCTGGTTTTGCAGAAAACCCAATCCTATCAATGCTATACCGATAATCAGGAATACATATTGAATGATGAAGGTTTCGCTGATCAAAATAATTTCTACAATAACGAAAATACAAATGATCAATCCCTGTAACATGATCAGGATTGAATAGATGCTGATCTTTTTCAGTACTGAAATAATGGTAATAATACCAAATAGGCCCATCGTAAAAAGTAATATCCAACCTGTTATTGCATAACTGGATAAAAATGTTCCGTTCAGCAGATACGAAGGAAAACCAAGCGAACTCCCGGTTGGGTCTGTGATCATATGATAACTTCCATACAGGGAAACCATGCATACAAATACAAGAATGGCAACCGATAACTGTCGTGCAGTTTTCATTTTATTATAATTGAATTGAAATGATCAGTAAAATAATTAAAAATAAACCGCAAATCCTATGATATGTGTCATAACGATACTAAATACGGGAAAACTACCCTTCCTTAAACGGGTAAAACCTCCTGTTTCAACTACGTTGTGATCCTCTGTGCCGCTGTGTCTCCGTGGTATTATTTAAACCACAAAGACACAGCGGCACAGAGAGTCACGGAGGAATTATTTTTTTATGCTTAGAACTTCTATATCAAAAACCAACACACTGTTTGGCGGGATGTCTTTACTTCTGCTTCTGATGCTATAAGCCAACCCGGAAGGGATAATGATCCTGATTTTGCCACCCACTTTACACATCGGCACTCCCATCTGCCAACCCCGGATCAATCGTTTTAAAGGGAAGGTTGCTGGTTTGTCTTTGGTCTGGTCAAAAATACTTCCATCTTTTAATAAGGAACCTTTGTAATAAACAGTTACGGTATCATTTACAGAAACATTATCACCCGTTCCTTCTTTCAATATATTATAAAAAACTCCATCCTTACTTCCGGTAGTGTCGAACTGTTTATTTCTAACTGCTGTTATTATCATTTCAAGATCTTTCTCTGCCTGTTTTAAACTATCCGCATTTTTTGTAACATCTGTTATTGGTCTAACACCGGCGGGCCTGGTAAATACATCGCCAAATTTCGCAGTTGCTTTTTTAAATCCGCCATTCCATAAATAAAATTTCCCATTCTCTGTACCGCCGCCATAATCAATCCTGTCGCCGGCTTTGCCTGTTGCATCATAAGAAAAACTACTTTGAGTCAGTTCTCTCCATTGTCCATTTTCTTTTTGTACCCATTGATTACCGAAATAGGCTTTGCGTTGCAATTGTCCATTCAATCCCACAAAATTTTCATTGAAGGAATAGAGGTTGCGCAAGGTTTTTCCATCATGTGGTGCTTTAAAACTGGCGATCAGCTTCCATTTCTGCAATTCAGGTAAAAAGAAATAACCGGTATAGATGGTAGTTTGAGAAGCACTGTCTGTTAATGCAGTAACCATCAGTTTATAGGTTTGTCCGGTTTTCCATGGGTATACCCAATGACTATGGCCGCCTGTTCCTTCGTTCCCAAATCCATCAGCAAAAACATCTTCTCCTTTAGCAAGTAATTTTACTTTGTTAGAGTCGGCAACTTTGCTTCTGTCAACTGCTTCATTACCTGCATCCCATACAGAAAAAATAACACGGCGTTCTGTTGGGCCGTTTACCTGTATTCCAAAATAGCCACGCGCAAAACCACAAGCCATATAGTAACTGTGAATAATATCAGCACCTTCCGGAATGGTGATCTCATTATAAAATGCAATGGCTTTAATACTGTCGGCCAAAGGATATTTTAAATGCACGGAAGCTGCATTACGCCTGGATTTGGGGTTGAAGTGCATATCAGCAACAGCAGTGCCCGACAATTCAATGGATTGAATATCTGCAATACTTGTTCCGCCTTTCTTAACAGCAGTAAGTGTGATGGTGTAAAAGCCACTGTCTGTAATAGATACTTTCCCTGCAGTAATTTTTTTGAAATCTTTGGATGACGGAATATTTACCGAAAGATCTTTACCGGCGATTGATAATTTGAGTGTGGTTCCGGCTGCTTTATTCTTTGCATTCAGACTGATATTTAAATCGCCTGCATTTCGCAAATAGAAGAAATAACTGATCTGCTGTTTTGTATCGGTCCATTGTTGTACTCCATTTTTTGAAGAGAACATGGGCGATTCATCGTCTTTTTCTGCAGGAACCGCGTAACCCGAATTAGCCGGAATGATAACTGTTTGAGCAGAAACAAGGATCGTAAAAAATTCCAAAAGAATAAGCAGTATAGAGCGCAGCATAATTTTTTGTTTTGGTAACCAAACTTAGGAAAAGAAAAGCAGGTTTGGGTAATCGGACAAAAGCTGCCAGGTAGTATTTTTTATTGTTTGTGAAATGATTTACCAGATTCTGCCATTTTCTGCGAAACAGAATGTATGGATTTGTCACAAAAGAGTAAAAATATCAATCAAACGTTTGTTTAATTCAAACATTTGTTTAAAATTTGCAACTCCAAATGGAAATCTATGATCACCGATAAGAAAGAGCATATTATGAATGCCGCAATCGAACTCTTTGCCGAAAAGGGTTTTGACGGCAGTTCTATCCGCGATCTGGCGGCAAAAGCGGATGTGAATGTGGCGATGGTAAACTACTATTTTGGCTCCAAGGATAAATTGTTTGAGGCATTGGTAGAGAACAAAGCCCGTTTTATGCGTGGCAAACTGGATGAGATTGAGAACAATGCCAAGCTAAGTGAGATTGAAAAAATTGATTCGATTATTGAAAGTTATGTAGAGCGTCTCCTCTCTCAACCCTTGTTTCACAGAATACTTTATCAGGAATTGCTGATGGGCGAACGTGAATCCATGCATAAGAATATCATCGGCATGTTTGTAAAGAACACATTAACCCTGCGAACCATCATTGAACAGGGCATCCGTAAAAAAGTATTCAGAAAAGTTGACCCTGAATTAACCATGGCTACTATTATTGGCACCATTAATCAGGTGATGTTATCAAAAGCCATGTGTATCATGCTGGTAAACCGCGAAGAGAGTTTTGATCCTTATACAGATGTTGCATTCAAAAACAGATTGGTAAAACATTTGAAACATATCATTCATGCGAGCCTTCTTCACCAATAAAACTTTAAACAACAACCTTTAAACTTCCTATATGTCAGAGCAAGCAACCAAAGAAAAAAAATCTCCTGTAAAAGCCATTGTATTGGTTTTGGTACTTCTTACAGCAGGTTATTTCGGTTACAAAAAAATCAATTTTGCATTAACGCATGAAACAACAGATAATGCACAGATCGAAACACAGATCACTCCTGTATTACCACGTGTGGCAGGTTTTGTAAAAAATATTGCCGTTAAGGATTACGACTCAGTTAAAACCGGCCAGCTCGTAGTAGAATTGGATGATGCAGAGCTGCAAACACAGTTACTGGAAATGGAAGCTGATTATCGACAAGCCGAAGTGGATGTGATCAATGCCAAAGCTGCTTTGAATAATGCAATCGTAACACTTCGTGTAAACAAAGGCAATATTGATTTGAGTCAGATGCGCAGAAAAAAAGCAGAAGATGATCTGAAAAGAGATCAAAATTTATATGCGGATCAGGCCATCACAAAAAAACAGGTAGACGATTCAAAGTTTAACGTAGAAAGCACTTCACAACAAGTGGAAAACAGCAAGACCGATCTGATTGCTGCCCAAAGTAAGATTGCAGTATTGGAAGCAGGTGTGCAAAAAGCCGCCGCAGGATTGGATGTGAAGAAAGCAAAAATAGAACAAACCAAACTGAAAATCACTTACACAAAGATCTATGCACCACAAGCCGGTAAGATTGGAAAGAAAAATGTTTCTGCTGGACAATATGTTCAGGCAGGTACCCCTCTCTTCTCCATTGTGAATGATACCACTTATTGGATCATTGCCAATTTTAAAGAAAATCAATTAAAGAAATTATATCCCGGTAAAGAGGTGGATATAGAGATAGATGCATTCCCCGATCTGAAAATTAAAGGCGTAATTGAAAGTTTGAGTGAAGCAACGGGTGCCAAATTTTCTTTGTTGCCTCCTGATAATGCAAGCGGCAATTTTGTAAAAGTAACACAACGTGTACCGGTTAAGATCCAGATCAAAGACATAGAGAAATATAGAAATATGCTGAGAGCGGGATTGAGTGTATTTGTTGTTGCAGAAACTAAATAAACGCTTTTACACCCCACCCTGCCATCCCCTGAGAGGGAGGGTATAAGAAGGTTTATAGAAAAATAATTAAGCAGAGTATGGCAACGCCTAAAGGATTTGCGAGAGCAATTATTGTAATAACAACCGTTACGGCTGCGGTGATGGAGTTGATAGACACTTCCATAGTAAACGTGGCATTGAGCGATATGAGCGGTAGCCTGGGTGTGAATATTGAAGATATCAGCTGGGTAATTACATCGTATGCAATTGCCAATGTGATCATTATTCCACTCACTGGTTTTCTGGCAGAATATTTTGGAAGAAAAAATTATTATATCGTTTCCATGATCATCTTCACGGCCGCATCGTATATGTGCGGGCAATCGGATAGTTTGGTGGAGATCATTATCTGGCGATTTATACAGGGTGTAGGTGGCGGAGCATTGTTATCAACTTCACAAGGAATTCTATTTGATGCATTTGAACCACAGGACAGGCCTATCGCTTCAGGATTATTTGGGATGGGAATTGTATTGGGACCAACACTGGGGCCAACACTGGGTGGATATATCATCGACCATGCATCATGGCCTTTGATCTTTATGATCAATATCCCTATCGGAATCATCGCTACTTTTTTATCATTCACATTTATTGATAAAAAAGAAGGTGAGGGCAAAAAGAAAAAAGAGATCAAGATCGATTATACGGGAATTCTTTTACTGATGGTGGGTATTGGTTGTTTACAATATGTATTGGAAAGAGGAGAATCGGAAGACTGGTTTAGTAGTACTGTGATCCAGATAACAGCAGCATTGGCATTTGTTGGAATGGTTGGTTTTGTATGGTATGAATTAAGCATAAAGAACCCTGCTGTAAATTTAAGAGTACTTGGAAACCGTAACCTCGCGTTTACAACCATATTCACTTTTGTAGTGGGAGTTGGTTTGTTTACTTCAGTATTTGTTTTCCCTGTTTTGGCACAACGAACTTTGGGTTTTACAGCCTATGAAACGGGATTAACATTACTGGCTCCCACAATGATTACCGTATTAATGATGCCGATCATTGGTAAACTGATGAGTAAAGGAGTATCACCGATTCCTTTTGTGGTAATTGGTTTCTTATTGTTTGCTGCTTATTCATGGATGAGTGCGGGTGTTAGTCCGGATGTGGGCAAAGGAGATTTCTTTTTACCACTTGCCTTACGCGCCGTGGGTATCAGCATGGTGCAGTTGCCATTGATTAATCAGGCGGTAGCAGGATTGCAGCCGAAAGATTATCCATCCGGTATCGCATTAAATAATATGATACGGCAATTGGGTGGTGCATTTGGTATTGCATTGGCCAATAATTATATCGCCCATCAATATGCGCAACACCGGTATGATCTGGTAACCAAAGTAACCGGTGAATCGCAGATGTTTCAGGAAAGAAGTAATGCTATCACGCAAGGGATTATTGCCAGATCGGGGGATGTTGCGGGTGCAAGTGGTAAAGCATTGGCAACCATCAATGGAGTGGTTGACAGGCAGGCGTATTTTCTTTCGTACCTGGATACATTCAGGCTGATCACTATCTTTTTTATTCTGGTGATACCATTGGTGGCATTCCTCCGAGTAAAGAAAAAATCAGCAACAGAAATTGCAGCATCCATGAAAGCCGCAGCAGAATCGCATTGATCAAATAATAATTGGAACCGGATTTGAAAATTTCTCTGTGAAACTCCCAATCTCTGTTCCTCTGTGTTGAAATAAATTAAAGAAGAATTTAACTACAATGAAAAAAATACAAATCACCACTTTAACCCTTTTAACCCTTTTAACCATCACCGGTTTAAAAGCCCAGGTTACGGTGAATACAGAATTGAAAACACTGATCGGTCAATCGTTTGGCTATTTCCCAAAAGTGAAGGAAATAGAGAATACAGTTGCCACTGCACAGGAAAAATTAAACCTCACAACCCTGAATAAATTTCCGGATGTAACAGCAGATGCATCCTATGCGTATGTAAGACCGAAGATCGAGATCCCATTGAATGGAGATAATTTTCAGTTTGCTCCTATTCATAATCTTAGCGGATCTTTTAATGCAACCTATGCATTGTTTGATTTTGGAAGATTAGAAGCCAATATCCAACGTTCAAAAGATGACCTTCAACTGGCGAAACATAATGTTGATAATATAAAATCGCAACTGGCTTACCAGGTGGCCAATGTATATTACAATATCGTATACCTGCAAAAAGCAATCAGCATACAGGACAGTGTTCTGAATTTTCTGAATGAGAATAAAAAAATTGTGGAGAGTCAGTTAAAGAATGGAACAGCTTTAAAGATAGACCTGTTAAACATACAGGCTTCCATCGACAATGAAGATAACCGCAAGATTGATCTGCAGAACAGTTTACAAAAACAATTGAATCTGTTAGACTATACAACAGGCACTAAAAAAGCAAATGGCAGTAAATTTGATTTTGATATCAACCTTACTGATGTAGGATCTGCTTTGGGTCTGGCTCAAACAAATAACCTTGATTTTGTTATCGCAAAAGACAAAATAAAACAAGCCGAAAGCGAACTGGCATTAACCAAACTTGCCGACAAGCCATTTGTAGGATTAAAAGCGGCAGCCGGTGTAAAGAATGGTTATGTTCCTTACATAGCCGATATGCGTTTTAATTATATGGCGGGTGTTTCTTTTTCAGTACCGATTTATAATGGAGGAAAAAATAAACAACAACAGAAACTGCAGCAAAATATCATCAAACAAAATGAAATGGCTATTGAATCTTTAAGCAGTACTTACAAAAAAGATATTGAGCAGGCATTAACCGATATTGCCACCAACTTAGAAAGAATTAAAAACACGGGCGGGCAAATAGAACAAGCCAAAGCCGCACAAATATTAGCCACCAATCGTTTAAAAAGCGGCACCGGCACCAATCTTGAGATCACGAATGCAAGTACGAATGTACAACGAGCATCGCTTACCAAACTGCAATACGAATACCAGTTATGTTTAGCAAAATTGGAATTGACGAGGTTGATGGGGTACCAGTATTGGTAATTAAAAATTAAGAATTAGAAATTGTTTTACTCCAGCTGTAATTATTAATTCTTAATTTCTAATTTTTAATTATTGGGCGTCAAACCATATCGGCGAGCTATCATCTGCTACGGCGTTGTAATTGATAAACAATTCTTCTCCTTTTTTTATGGTACGAACGGTTTTGATGGAGATTAGGTTATGATCATAATCCATTTCATAATCGCAATTGGCATTGTAGGCGTGGTTGTATAATGAGAGATAGCCTAAAGCAATGCAGGCTTGCTTTTCACCTATGCCCCATTCAAAAATATAGTCGAAGAGCATTGTTTTTTCAACCTGTTTTCTGTCTTTGGCACTCATCACCAAAACGGGAGAAATTTCGATAACGGTATTGGCCTTAATTTTTTCTGATGCAAACACCCCCCTGCCACGTTTATCGGATGGGGCTACTACTAATATCGGTAAAATCATGGGATGAAGATAGCGATGGAATCTACTATTGGTAATTAGTTATTTTTTGGGTGGAAGATCTGTGCAGATTTTTTAACAGCAAAGTCACGAGGGCGCAATGGTTCGCAAGGTTTTTCCGGGAATATCTTAGCCTGTCCTTGCTGTCCCGTACCTTTTCGGTTAATCTACTAACGGGTCTATGCAACAACGATACGATAATTACTAATTTTTAATTACTAATTACTAATTAAATTGCGCTCATGTCACTCGAATTGGAACAACAAAGCATTTTTGAGCAGTTTGAACAACTGATCTCAAAAGAAGATAAACTGGAGATCAGGGAATTCCTGGACGACCAGAATATCAGTGATGTGGCTGAACTGATTAACGAGTATCCTGAATACGAATCGCAGATCATTGCTAATATGGCCATACACAGGGCCGCCAGTGTGTTTAAGATCTTAGATATTTCACAACAGAAAGATATTGTTAAGGAATTACCTCCGGCAAAAACAGCAGAATTACTAAATGAATTGCCCGCGGATGACCGTACCGACTTTTTGGAAGAATTGCCCAAAGCAGCTATTCGAGACCTGATCAAACTGTTGGATCCCGATGAGAGAAAGATCACATTGGCCATGCTGGGCTACCCCGAAGACAGCGTTGGCCGTTTGATGACACCGGATTATGTGTATGTTTTTTTACACAATACGGTGAGTGAAGTTTTTGAGACCATCCGCAAACATGCAAGAGGAAGTGAGACGATTGATGTGATTTATATCATTGATGAGAACGGTTTATTGATCGATGATATCAGGATACGGGATGTAATACTTGCATCACCCGAAAAAAGAGTAGATGAAATTATTGATGGCCGTTTTGTTTCCTTAAATGTTGAGGATGACCAGGAACATGCGAGCCAGGTATTTAAGATGAATAACCGAGTGGCTTTGCCGGTGGTGGATGATAATAACATACTTCTCGGCATTGTAACTATTGACGATATGTTATGGGTAGCCAATGAAGAGTTTAGTGAGGATATGCAGAAAATGGGAGGTACGGAAGCATTGAATGAGCCATACCTGGATATTCCATTGTTAAAACTTTTTCGGAAACGTATAGGCTGGCTGGTAGTTTTATTTTTAGGAGAAATGCTTACCGCCACAGCGATGGGCTATTTTGAAGATGAGATAGCCAAAGCGGTAGTACTTGCCTTATTTGTTCCATTGATTATTTCAAGTGGTGGCAACAGTGGTTCGCAGGCATCTACCCTGATCATACAGGCGATGGCTGTTGGCGAGATTACCATTGCTGATTGGTGGCGCGTACTAAGAAGAGAATTAATGAGTGGCCTATTACTGGGAACCGTTTTAGGTACAATTGGATTTATCCGTGTTGCCGTATGGCATTCTATTGCGCCACACCTTTACGGACCACATTGGATGATGATCGCCTCAACCGTTGGCTTTTCATTAATTGGCGTAGTACTTTGGGGAACTTTATCGGGTTCTATGTTGCCCATCTTCCTCAAAAAACTAGGTGCCGATCCGGCAGTTTCTTCTGCGCCTTTTG
Organism: Chitinophagaceae bacterium; assembly: GCA_947372235.1. GTDB lineage: Bacteria > Bacteroidota > Bacteroidia > Chitinophagales > Chitinophagaceae > Sediminibacterium. The sequence goes on from CANBSW010000054.1 coordinate 14,905, forward strand.
TGGCTACATTGGTTGATGTTACAGGGTTGATTATTTATTTTAGTTTCGCGTATTTGTTTTTATCGGGTATTTTGTTGTAGAGATTTCATATTTATTTATTCGTTCGATTTATTTTATTACAGTCAACACTTCCTTCAACCACAACTCCCTCGAAGAAGCCCCAATCATAATCCTGAAATCACCTGGTTCAATTACAGTTTGCATTTTTTCATTCAACATTTGCAACATTTCCGGTTTGATTGTAAAAGAAATATTTTTTGACTCGCCCGCTTTCAGATGAATGCGTTGAAAACCTTTTAATTCCAACACCGGCCTTGCAACAGAAGCAAGCATATCGCGGATATACAATTGTACTACTTCCTCTCCTTCGCGGCTGCCGGTATTGGTTATGGTTGCACGAACGTTTACCGTTTCTTTTGAATGGACCTGTTTTTTAGCTAAACCTATATTACTGTAAGTGAACTGCGTATAACTCAATCCATACCCAAATGGGAAAAGCGGAAGTCCGCTCATATTATAATAATCATCTCCCCTGCCTGTAGGTTTGTGATTGTACACCAATGGAAGTTGTGCTTCAGATAATGGAAAAGTGATGGGCAACCTTCCTGCAGGATTATACTCTCCAAACAAAACATCGGCCACTGCATGTCCGCCTTCTTCTCCTGGATACCATACATCAACAATGCCACTTATATTGTTTATCCAGTTATTCATGGTAATGGCACTTCCTCCCACCAACACCACTACTACGGGTTTACCTGTGGCTGCAATACGTTGTATCAGTTCTTCCTGTCGGCCGGGTAAACTGAGTAAGGCCCTGTCCTGAAATTCGCCTTCATGTATTCCGGCAACAACCACTGCAAAGTCTGCTTTTTCTGCAGCAGTAATGGCTTCTTTTATTTTTTCTTCGCTGTTATTTTTTATTCCAACATTCCACACCAAACGGATCTGTGCATTGCCGGCAGATTCAAAGAATTCAACTTTTATATCGTATATTTTATCTTTTTCAAAATGATATTTTGTTAATTGCGTATGATGAGATTGTTTGCGCCAATTATCGATCACCAATTGGTTATTGATGTATAATCGATACCCATCATTTCCATCAAGACCAATTTGATAATTACCATCGCCGGGCGATTGCAATTGTCCCGTCCATCTAACAGAATACTGATCCAAACTAAGTGATGCATCAGGCGGAAATAATGTCCAGTGAAAATCGATCTGTTTATCATTCCTGGTTACAACGGGCTTTTCAGTTTGTGTTAGTGATTGAAAATACTCTCCCTGTAAACCCGTTATTTTTACGCCATTGATATTGGCAGATAAATAATTGGTTGAGATGATCTGCCAGTTAGTTTCGTTTCGCCCAACACCTTCTGCATACAATACGGTTGCAGTATTCCCGATTTTTTCTTTTATTCCATCGAGGATATTTATTGTACCATTACCCGGGCCACTGTATCCGCCAAGTCTTGCTTCAGTTGCATCAGATCCAATCACTGCAATTGACTTTATATTTTTATCTATTGGCAAAATATTTTTTTCATTTTTTAATAGTACGATCGATTTCAATGCAGCTTCTTTCGCCAATGCTTTATGGGATGTATTGTTAATCCATTGGGCAGCAATTTGTTCAGAAATATACGGCTGCTCAAATAAACCCAACTCAAATTTTACTCTCAACACACGCGCTACGGCATCATCAATTCTTTGTTGTTTGATCTCTCCATTTAAAAATGGTGGGATGAATAATTTGTGGTGATCATACGCTGTTTGAAAGATCACATCCAAACCATTGCTGATCGCTTTCTTGCCTGCATCGGGATAATCTTTGGCGGTGTAATGCAATACATTGGCCCCTCCTACAGCACCTGCATCTGAGATCACAAATCCTTTAAAATGCCAGTCGGATTTTAATTTTTTATTTAGCAGCCAATCATTAGCAGTGGCAGGACTTCCATCCAAAGAATTGTAAGCTGTCATAATAGAACTTGCACCCCCTCTTTCAACTGCGGCTTTAAATGGTGGCAGATAAATTTCATCAAGTAATCGCTCGTTGTAATGGATAGGATAACTATCGCGCCCGCCATCGCCCACATTGGCGATAAAATGTTTAGGGGTTGTAATGATTCCCATTTTCTCAAAAGGAGAAACAAAAGCCACAGCCATTTCAGATGAAAGAAAAGGATCCTCACCATATGTCTCTTCGGTTCTCCCCCAACGAACATCGCTGGCTATATTTACTACAGGTGTTAAGATCTGCCGGATGCCACGGTTTTTAGTTTCAATGGCTATCGCTTCCGCAACCTTATGCATTAAAACAGTGTCCCAACTTGCCGCTAATCCAATAGCCTGCGGAAATGAAGTTGCACCACTTCGTACAAGTCCGTGCAACGATTCATCAAAAGCAATAATCGGAATACCGAGTCTTGTTTTCTCAACAAAATATTTTTGAATAGAGTTGATTTTTTGCGCAAGTGATAAGGCATTTTCTCCGTTGCCATACGCTAATAATTGAGATGCGGCGTTACCACCTTTGGAAACGGCACTTACCTGAAAACCGAATATTCCTTTTTTATATAAACTTTCATCCGTTCCCAGATCGCCGGGTATCATAAATAGTTGCCAGAATTTTTCTTCGGGTGTCATTCGGAGAATTAGATCCTTCACTCTTTCTTTAACAGGGAGTTTTGGATTCTTATAGGGTAACAATGTTTGTGCATCAACTATTGTTACAAAAAGAAACAATAAACAAAACAGGCGTATCGGCTTTTTCATCATATAAAAATTATAACCTGTTAAACAATCTTTCTTTTACCCCATTCTCCCATTCTTCTTTCAAAATACTCAATACAATACTGTTTCTTCTGGTACCATCGGCTTTAATGGTATTACTTCTCAACACACCTTCTTCCACACAACCAATGCTTTTCATGGCGGCAATACTTCTTTCATTAGAATTATCGGCACGGAACTCTACCCTTTCCATTCCCATCTCCTCAAAAGCAAACTGAAGCAATAAATATTTGCAATGTTTATTCAACCCCGTACCATGAAACTTTTTCCCATACCAGGTGTATCCCAGCTGCAGCGTTTTTTGAGAAAGCTGGATATCGTAAAAACGGGTACTTCCTGCATATTCCTGCGAACGTTTGTTAAATACGATAAATGGATATTCCTTTCCTGCATTTCTTGCCTCGAACGCTGTATTGATATAGTTTATCAGATTTTCTTCTCCTGCTACTTTTACCAATGAATACTTCCATAATTCCGGCTCATGCAATGAAAATAACAGCAAATTATTGCAATCATTCTTTCGTAAAGGCCGCAATAAAACGCAATCGTCTTCTAAAATATATTCTTTTTCAAAATCAAAATCGTTAACCATCTTCAAAATATTATGTGTTTAATCCCGTTTAACTATTTTAAAATCATCCGGTTTTAGGTAAAAAATTTAATATTGCAAGTTAATTCAATCTTATACTAAATATATGTGCGGAATTGTAGGTTATACCGGCCCAAGGGAAGCATTTCCCGTTATCTTAAAAGGACTTAAGCGTTTGGAATATCGAGGATACGACAGTTCTGGAGTTGCCCTTCTGAATAACGGTCAACTGAATGTATATAAAAAGAAAGGAAAAGTTGCCGAACTGGAAGAAGATGTAATCGGCAAAGATATTCACGGGCATATTGGCATTGGGCATACGCGCTGGGCCACCCATGGCGAACCAAGCGATCGTAATGCACACCCCCATCAATCACAAAGTGGTGAACTCGCTATGATCCATAATGGTATAATTGAGAACTATACCCAGATAAAACAGGAGTTATTAACCAAAGGTTACACTTTTAAAAGTGATACCGATACCGAAGTACTGTTGAACTTTATTGAAGACATCAAGAAAAACAATAATTGTAGTCTGGAGGAAGCTTTGCGTATTGCATTAAAACGTGTGGTGGGTGCTTATTGCATTCTATTGATCTCTGCTGAAGACCCTGAAACCATTATTGCAGCAAGAAAAGGAAGTCCACTTGTAATAGGAATCGGAAAAGGTGAGCATTTTTTAGCGAGTGATGCCTCACCTATCATTGAATACACCAAAGAAGTGGTGTATGTAAATGATTATGAAATTGCGATCGTCCGCCCTGATGAACTGATCCTGAAAAATCTGGGTAACGAAAAACAAACTCCATTCATTACCAAATTAGATATGGAACTGGCTGCCATTGAAAAAGGCGGTTATGACCATTTTATGTTGAAAGAAATTCACGAACAGCCTGAAACCATTTTTGATTGTTTGCGAGGAAGATTACTGGCACAAAGCGGTCAGATCATGATGGGCGGAATAGAGAATAACCTGGAAGCCTTTATTAAAGCGCCACGCATCATTATTGTTGCCTGTGGTACCAGCTGGCATGCAGGAATGATTGCAGAGTACCTGATAGAAGAATTATGCCGAATTCCTGTTGAAGTTGAATATGCATCTGAATTCCGTTACCGTAACCCGGTGATTCATAAGGGTGATGTGATCATTGCCATCTCTCAAAGTGGTGAAACAGCAGATACATTGGTAGCGTTGGAAAGTGCCAAAGAAAAAGGTGCTTTCATATTTGGTGTGGTAAATGCGGTGGGAAGCAGTATCGCAAGGTTAAGTCATGCAGGCGCTTACACACACTCCGGCCCAGAGATCGGTGTTGCCAGTACCAAAGCTTTTACCGGACAGCTGGCTGTACTTACCATGATGGCATTGAAGATCGGATATGCCAAAGGAACGCTGGATGAAACCCGATATCTGCAATTGATACATGAACTGGAAGCCATTCCGGAAAAAGTAAAAGAAATTTTGCAGGACACTACCAATATTCAGCGCATTGCTGAAAAATACAAAGACGCGTCCGACTTTTTATTCCTTGGAAGAGGATATAATTTTCCGGTTGCATTAGAAGGTGCTTTAAAACTGAAAGAAATCTCTTACATACATGCAGAAGGTTACCCTGCCGCAGAAATGAAACACGGCCCTATTGCATTGGTTGATGATAAATTGCCGGTAGTATTTGTTGCTACCAAAGATTCTTATTACCAGAAGATCGTATCCAATGTGCAGGAGATCAAGGCCAGAAAAGGAATGGTGATCTGTGTTGCCACAACAGGTGATGATATTATACCGGGCATGGCAGATGATGTAATGCTGGTACCGGATGCAGATGAAGCCATTGCACCCTTATTAAGCGTTGTACCTTTGCAGTTATTGAGTTATTATGTGGGCCTTGCCAAAGGGCTTGATGTTGATAAACCAAGAAACCTTGCTAAAAGTGTAACGGTGGAATAAACCGCAACAATCGCTTGCATAGTAAAGAAACCATTTTACCAAAAATCAGGACGATGTCGCAGAATATCATTTACAAAACACCTTTGGATGCATTGGGCTATCAGTTTATCAAAGACCAGTTTATCCCTAAAGGAAAGAATGAATTTTACCTGCGCAATATGCAGAACAGAAACGGTATTCATTACCGAAAACTATCTGCTTATGAAATTGAGATGCTGGTAAGGAATGGTAACAGCAGCGATGACTGGAACAATATTCTTGTATCGGATGCTTTTAATCCGGAACTGGTTAAGAATTGCAAATTTTACGGTCTTGTACGGATCGGAAAATTAGAACCTTTCTGTCTTGGTTTCAGTGACCTGAAAGCACCGGTAGGCTTGTATAATTCAACCATTATCAGTTGCGATTTTGGTGATAATGTAGTGGTTGATAATGTTAACTATCTATCGCACTATATCATTGGCAGTGAGGTGATCATTACCAATGTAAACGAACTGGTTACTACCAACCATGCCAAATTCGGGAATGGCATCATCAAAGAAGGCGAAACAGAAGAGGTACGGATATGGATGGAGATCTGCAATGAAAATACAGGCCGGCGTGTGATGCCGTTTAACGGCATGCTTTCCGGAGATGCTTTTTTATGGAGCAGATACAGAAATGATAAAAATCTGCAGGAAAAATTTAAACTCTTTACAGAACAGAAATTTGATAACCGCCGCGGTTACTATGGAAAGATCGGCGACAGAAGTGTGATCAAAAACTGTAATATTATCAAAGATGTTTGGGTTGGAACAGATGCCTATATCAAAGGGGCAAATAAATTAAAAAACCTCACTGTAAACTCAGGCCCTGAAGGCCGTACCCAAATTGGAGAAGGTTGTGAAATTGTAAATGGGATCATTGGTTTTGGTTGCCGATTATTTTATGGGATCAAAGCCGTGCGTTTTATTATGGCCGATCATTCTCAATTGAAATATGGTGCCAGACTGATCAATTCTTATTTGGGAAGCAATGCCACCATCTCCTGTTGTGAAGTATTGAATTCATTGATCTTTCCGGCACATGAGCAGCACCATAACAATTCGTTTTTATGTGCGGCACTGGTAATGGGGCAAAGCAATATTGCAGCCGGCGCAACAATCGGTTCCAACCATAACAGTCGCGGTGCTGATGGTGAGATCATTATGGGGCGTGGGTTCTGGCCGGGATTATGTGTGAGTTTAAAACACAATTCAAAATTTGCCAGCTTTAGTATTTTAAGTAAGGGAGATTATCCTGCTGAATTAAATATTCCAATTCCTTTTTCATTGGTTGGCAATGATCTCAGTAACAACAGGCTTACGATCATGCCAGGGTACTGGTTTCTCTACAATATGTATGCCCTTGCCAGAAACTCCTGGAAATATGTAGACAGAGATAAACGCACCGATAGAATTCAGCATATTGAATACGATTATCTGGCTCCTGATACCATTAATGAAATGTTTACCGCCATGCAACTCATGGAAACATGGACCGGAAAAGCTTATCTGAAAACAGGAAAAGAAAAACTACCTTTTTCAGAGAATAGTCAGGCAGGAAAACATCTTTTGAAAAGTGGTAATAAAATTGTGAATGAACTGGAAATTCTTGGAGATCATATCGAAAACAGCAAAAGAAAAGTTCAGCTGTTCAAAGTATTATCCTCCTACAAAATCTTTGAAGAATTAATTGTTTATTACGGCACCATTCAATTATTGAATTTTATTAAGGAGAAAGGATTTACTTCACTGGAAGAATTAAAACCATTCATTCCTGCAAAACCCATCAGGAACGAGTGGATTAATATTGGCGGTCAATTGATCCCCGGAGAAGAAGTAAACCTGCTAAAGGAAAAGATCAGCAACGGAAAAATAAAATCATGGGATGCCATTCATGAATATTATCAGCAACAGAGCAATAAATATCCTCAACTGAAACTGAAACATGCATTGGCTTCTCTTTCTGAGATAACGGGTATCAATCTGAAAAAATTAGACACCCATCAGTTCACAACACTGCTTAACGAAGTTGTGGCCACCAAAGAATGGATGACAAAAGGTATTTACGATTCAAGAGCAAAAGATTATACCAATCCTTACCGGAAAATGGTTTATGAAAGCGTTGGTGAAATGACAGAAGTGGTTGGTAAGTTGGAAGAGAACGGATTTATTAAAACCCAGATAGAAGAACTAAAAAAATTCAAATCCGAGATCAACTCTTTAAAAAAGAAATTCAAAATAAAATAATACTAAAATGCTTAACGCTAAATGCAGAATGCAAAAAAGCATTGCGCATTTAGCGTTAAGCATTTAGCTTCTACTACAACCTAAACCCAATACCAGCCTGAATCTGCTGATTGGTCCATTTGTCTTTATTATCTATATCATTAATATTCTGCAAGCCAATATTATAACGGCCATACAAACGAATGGTTTTTAAATTGATCTGCGCACCGGCTACCATTGCAAAATCTCCGTTCTTAAAAGCAGACTGTCCATTTTGTAATAAAGTATTATCCTTATTAATCAGGATACTATACTGGGGGCCCGCCAACAAAGAAAACATACCAGTAACATTCACACGCAACAAAACCGGAATGCTCAGATAATTGAGTTTGATATCTTTACCTGCATCCAATGCAGAATTGATGGTAATGGAAGAGGTACTTCCATAGATGGCTTTAAAACTGGAGGGTTTGCCGGTTGTCTGGCTCCACAACACTTCAGGTTGAATTCCCCATGTTTTATTAAAATCCATTTCCAAAAATCCCCCAAAATGATAGGAAAGATCAAAACCATCATTAAACGACTGGCCTGAGATCTGGTTCATGTTGGCGCCGGCTTTCACACCTAACCTGATACCCTGTGCATTTGATACTGAACTGATACCGATCAGTATCAAAGCTGATAAAACTAATTTCTTCATACAATTGATTTTGTTTGATTACCTTATTTCAATCACCATGCCAAAAAACGGAATCGGGAGAAAATTAACAAGTGACAAGTTGTAAGTTTTAAGTAACTGTTTTACAGACTTAAAACTTATTACTTTTTATGCCAACTCAATCACAGTGATCTCCGGCATGATACCCACCCTTCCGGGATAACCAATAAACCCATAACCGCGGTTTACATAGAGTTTCTGGTTGCCGTCTTCATATAATCCTGCCCATTGTTTATACATCCATTGTACAGGGCTCCATTTGAAATACGGATTTTCCAAACCAAACTGCATACCGTGTGTGTGGCCTGCAAGCATCAGATCTATATCGCTGTATTTGGTTTTTATTTCTGCATCCCAATGGCTGGGGTCGTGACTCAATAATATTTTAAAAGGAATTTTTTCCGTTCCGGGATAGGCTTCCTGCATCTTCCCATATTTTGGAAACCGGCCCTTGGCTCCCCAGTTTTCAATTCCTAACAAGGCAATTTGTTCCTTGTCTTTATTCAGCAATACATGTTCATTCATTAATAAACGCCATCCCAGACTAGCATGAACCTGTTTTAATTTATTCAGGTTTTCTGTTTTGGCTTCTGCCGAAGGCCAGGAAACATAATCACCATAATCATGATTTCCCAATGAACTGTAAACACCCATTGGCGCTTTCAACCGATTGAAAACATCCATGTATTCTGTCATTTCATCGGCCCTGTCGTTCACCAGATCGCCGGTAAATAAGATCAGATCCGCATTTTGTTGAAGTATCAGATCAACTCCATGATTAACCGCTGTTTTGTTCTGAAAACTGCCGCTATGGATATCACTGATATGAACAATTTTGAATCCTTTGAAAGAAGCAGGTAAATTGGCAAATGACAGTTTTATCTTTCTTACCTGATAATTGTATTTATTGCTGAATCCATAAAGCAAGGTTCCGAACAAACCGCCGCCAAGTCCTAAACCAACCCAGCTCAGAAAAACAGAACGTGGAATTGCGTTTTCTTCATTCATAAAACGGGCACCGGTATCTGGCATGATTTTACTCAACAAAAACAGGGATCCTCTTCGCAGATCATCGGTTAAAAAGAATAGTGACCCCACCAATTTGGCAAAGAACAATCCCACCAAAATGGCAAAAATATAGTTCCTGAATATTTTGGAGGTCTGTAACACCTGAATGTATGGGAAGGATAAAAGTGCCAAAAGCGTTACTCCTGAAATCACCCAATACACAATATGAACAATGGCTCTTGCCTTTTCACTGGAATTCTGCGTAACCGTTCTTAATGCCTGGAACACATAAAAATCCAATAATAACATGATCGCGGCTATGATCCACCAGGTACTTGCATTTCTCATCAATAATAATTTAAGTATTCAGGAAGACGGCCATCGGTCCTCTTTATTGTAAAAAAACGTAAATCGAACCCCGTAAAGATAGCTCTGCATAACCGGGATGGAATAATTACGGCCCTCAGTTAAGTTTTACTATTTTCAATTTTCGGTAAAACTATCTCATAATCAGCTACTTATTAAGCATCTTATCAATGTTAACAACTTGCTTCCCTTAATAACAGGGTTTGGATAATATTGTTTCAGAAGATGTGCCCTAAAGTGTATTTTTGACAACTTTCATAAAAAACGATCCATGAAACTGACATTTTACGGACATTCCTGTTTTGCGGTAGAGATTAAGGGTAAAAAAATACTCTTCGACCCCTTTATCACATACAATGAACTGGCAAAAGATATAGATGTAAACGGTATTAAAGCTGATTATATCTTCCTCTCGCATGGCCATGCCGATCATATTGCAGATTGTATTTCCATTGCCCAAAGAACAGGTTGTAAAGT
>CANBSW010000055.1 GCA_947372235.1 Chitinophagaceae bacterium
ATAAAGATTATGGCAAAGGCAACAGTTATGTTTACATGACCGGTTTATTTATTGCACAGGAAGTTTCAGGAGAAGGTAAAAATATTATATGGAACAGCTTTGATTGTAATTCAACACCGGTACCTGTGATGAATGGATTGATGATCACACAATCATTAATCGGTCCCGCAAAAGAAATAACCACAACTGAAGAAGAATTGAAAGTAACGGTGATGCCAAATCCAAGTACCACTTATTTTACTTTGAAGTTTGAAAGTCGTTATACAATTCCTGTAAATCTGCGGGTTATGGACAGCAGGGGCAGGGTGGTAGATGCCAAATCTCAGATCGGATCCAATAGCACTATACAAATCGGTCATAACTATGCCGGAGGTACTTATTATGCTGAAATGATACAGGGCAATCAGCGTAAAGTGGTACAATTGATCAAATTAAAATAGCGGTTCACAATTTCTGAATACGAAGAGGTGCTTTAAAAACACCTCTTTTATTTTTAGTAGGGCTTCAATTTCTGTATATTAGTTGGGAAATCATTCGCATATGTCTTTTTTATTACAGGTTGATTTTTCATTCATTCACAATTCTTATATAGAGATCATAATACGAGCTCTGGCTGTTTATTTTTTTATGATCATTGCCATACGGATCTTTGGTAAGAAAGAACTGGCACAGTTATCTGTGATCGACCTTGTTTTTATTCTCCTGATCAGTAATGCGGTTCAAAATGCGATGGTAGGGCCTGATACATCACTTCAGGGTGGACTGATTGCTGCGGCTGCATTGTTTGCCGCGAACTTTACTTTAAAGAAACTGCTATATAAAAACAAAAAATTAAGCAATCTGATACAAGGCGAGGCTTTGGTGCTGATCTATCGGGGTAATGTGAATGAAGCCAATTGTCATAAATCAGAGATCACTTTGGAAGAATTAGCTGCAGCAGTTCGGGAACATGGAGCCCAGAGTATCGAAAGTGTTGATCTTGCCATGCTGGAAGTAGATGGAAATATCAGTGTGATCAGCAGCGATTTTCAGAAACGATCGATGGTGGTTCATCCTAAAAAGCATAAATTGAAAGGAAGGTTATCACAAAATTGATCTCTCCTTTTTTTCGCATATAAGATTAATAAATCATTGCGGAATTACTTTTTTATTTAATTTCGATTACTTTCTCCCCGATCATGTTTTGGCCAATTATGACTTTATAACTGTCACACTTTATGCGAATTGGCAACGGTATTGTAACACTTCTTTTTTTTCTGTTTTGTTTTTCAGTATCGCTTACTGCTCAACAGAGAAATACTTATACACCTTATATCGATTCGGTTTTGGCAGACCCCAATGCATTAAAAGTTAATTGCAGTGTAGATATCATGCTTAACCAGCTTCGTAAGGATCCCGCCTTCGTTGCCCGTGAAAAAAAAATGAATGAAGCTATTCTAAACAGATCATTTCAGACTTCCGGCTTTACAGCTCCTAATGGTGCGGATACCGTGATACTTCCTGTGGTTGTTCATATCATTCATACAAATCCATCTGCTGTTACTGATCAACAGGTCATCAATGCGATCAAAGACCTGAATGATGCTTTCAGTAAACGGGGTAATTATACTGCCAGTTTGGGTGCTGATACCAAAATAAGATTTGCCCTTGCACAAAGGGATCCCGATGATGGAAATACAAACGGAATTACCAGAACCACTTCCTATTATTTTGATAACATGAACATGGATATGGAAGATACCCGGTTGAAAAAATTATTGTTGTGGGATCCATTGAAGTATATCAATATTTGGGTGGTAAACAATATCATTGGTGAGATCAGCGCCAACTTTTTTTGTGGAGTTTGGACAAGATCAGGCCCGGGAGGTTATGCAACCCTGCCACCCGGAGGTTCATCAACCGATGGAATAGTGGTATCATCTTTCGGTGTTGTACTCGCACATGAAATGGGGCATTATTTAGGCCTTTATCACACATTTGAAGGGGGATGTACCAATAACAATTGTTTGACAGACGGTGACAGGGTTTGCGATACTCCTCCGGATGGAACAACTTCTCCATCCATCAATTGTAATACCACTACCAATAGTTGTAATACAGATACTTTATCCAATTATTCCAATGGTTTTTTTCCGAGAGATACCACAGATCTCATTCGCAATTTTATGGATTATGGGAATACAGCCTGCAGTAATATGTTTACCCAGGGGCAGGCAGAAAGAATGCAGAATGCAATTCTTACTCAAAGACTTGCTTTATTGGGGAATCAATTGGTTAAACCCTGTTCTGAAAATATCCTTGCTTCTTTTACAAGAGATAATGCCGATCCTAAAGCAGGCGATCTGGTTACTTTCACAAATACAAGTACTGGAACCAGCAATTACCAATGGTTGGTGGATGGGGTATTGGTATCCAGTTCACAAAATTTTAGTTATACATTTCCGGCAGCACAACAATATAAAGTAACTCTGAAAGCATTTAATGTAGCGGGATGCTATGCATCTTATATTGATTATTTGTTGGTAAACTGTGGAGTTACTGCCCGTTTCTTTGAAAACAAAAAACTGATCGGCTCAAAAACGGGGGTATATAGTGATACTATTTTATTTGCCAATATTTCTCAGGGCGCTACAACTTACCAATGGATCATGAATAATGATCAGGGCATGAGCAGACAGACAGTCACCAGTAATGCAACCGGTGGCGGATTAAATGACCTGAATTTCGTATTTGCAACTCCTGCAAACTACAACCTGAAATTGATCGCATCAAATGGCTCATGTGTTGACAGTACAAGCTCCTTGTTTTTTTCTGTATTAGACCCAACACCGGATGCCTTTGTTTCTATTTTTGGTGTTACCTGTTATCAGCAAACCAAAGTGCGATTGAATTTTTATTTATGTAATTCCAGTTGGGGAGCAATCATCCCTCCCGGAACCCCGGTCAGTTTTTATGATGCCGATCCAAGAAAAGCAGGTGCAAATTTAATTGACCAGACCATCATCGTTGCTGATACCATCAAAGGAAATTGCTGCGGAAAAATATACACGCAAATCCTGGATGTAAAATATGCGGGCCTCAATCAGATCTTTGCAGTTGTAAACGACAATGGATCTGCGGTACCAATCAATTTACCCAACACCTCTTTAATTGAAAAGGATTATAAAAACAATGTTGCATCTGTAACCAATTTTAAATTTAAGGTTACGCCAAGTCCTGCAGTTTCAACGATGGAGCCGGGAGATACTTTACAACTCATCGGTCAAACATCACCAGATCCAACAGCAAGTTCTAAATTTGTGTGGAGTGGCCCTCTCAATTTAAATTGTACCGCCTGTTCATCACCTCTCTATATTGCAGATACCATCTCTCTTACTACCAAACAGGTGATCGCCACCAGTCAATACCAATGTCTCGACACTTCTACGGTAATTATCAAAGTGCCGCCTTACAATGATTACACGGTAACCATCAGTAAAATAATCTGTGCCGGGAAAGACAGCTTGTCTGTTGACTTTACACTTACCAACAATTTTAAACGCGGAACCATTCCGAAAGATCTGCTTATAAGTTTTTACAAAGGAGATCCCAATATTGCGGGAGCCATTGTGTTAGCCCCCGTATTTATTACCCCTGCAGCAGTAAATGCCAAACAACAGAACTATACCTGCAAAATTCAGAAAACAGGAGCCGGTACTATTTATGCATCAGTAAATGATAATGGAACACAGGTCCCTATCGTTATATCCAATGCGCCACTTGCTGAAAAACTATATACCAATAATACTTCCGGTTTTTCATATTCTCCACTCAGTAAAACCATCGATACATCTGTTTGTAATGGGATTGCTGTTTTTGGTTACACAGTTTCCGGTACTTATTTAGATACCATAGCAAATGCAAACGGTTGTGATACGCTTCGTATTCTTAATCTTACTGTAAAAGCAATAGCCGTTCAAAAATCAACCATTACTGTTTCCATTTGTCAGGGTGCCAGTTATGCAGGATACACAACCGGTGGAACCTATATTGATGTATTTAAAGCGGTAAATACCTGCGATAGTATCCGAACATTAATACTTACGGTAAACCCGGTTGTTCGGCAAACCAAAAATATACAGATTTGTAAGGGAGATACTTATTTCGCAGCAGGTAAACTGCAAACTACCAGCGGTACTTATGTTGATTCTGCAAAAACCTATCTGGGTTGTGATTCTATCGTTACCACAGTTTTAACCGTATATCCATTACCCGTCAATTTTCTGCCGGCAGATACAACGATGTGTATTGGTAAAACATTAACCATAACATTATCCGGGTACAATACGGTTACCTGGAGCTCAGGCTTACCGGGTACTTCCATTGATATTACGCAAGCCGGGGCTTATAGTGCTCAGGTAATAGACCGGTTTGGTTGTAAAGGATCTGATGTGATCAATGTATTGTATGATAAATGTATTCCGATACAGATACCCACAGCATTCACACCCAATCATGATGGAAAGAATGATGTGTTCAAACCCATTATCGGTGCGGCTTTGGCCAATTACCGAATGCAGATCTGGAACCGTTGGGGACAACTGATCTTTGAAACAAGATCTTATAACCAGGGATGGAACGGAACTTACCAGGGACAAATCCAACCCAATGGCGCTTATATCTACGTATTCACATTCACAGATCCGGATGGTGTAGAAACCATTAAAAAAGGAACATTGGTATTGATTAGATAATTATTCTTGCAAAGAATAGGATACATATAAATCATACCTAAAATCCGCGAAATCTGCGATCCTAATTGCCCAGTATATCAAACTTCGTCTTCGGTCTCACACTATCCAGCCATTTAAATCCGCGTATTTTGATCTCTTCATGGTTCACCTGTCGCATAGGGTACATGGTGCCATCTAAATTGTGTAAGAATATTACTTTTTTCGGTTTGCTGTCATCAAAAAATACATCAATGATATCTGAAGTGGATTTGTTCACGCCAATAAATCGTTTCTTCTCATCCTGCCCATAATAAACATTCTCTGCACTGCCCTTGGCACGTAAAGAATTTATTTTGCCTTCTACAAACAAAGCATTGATGGTAGTTCCCTTTAACTGTTGATAATATTGGGTACTGTCTACACGACTCAATGCCATTGCATTTTCAAATGAGTAAAGTCGCTCAGGATTTTTATTTTTTATGTAGAGATAGATAGTATCACCCGTGATCTGGTTTTCTTTTGCCCAAACAATCGGGCTTCTGAACATTCGGAAAACAGAATCCTGTAAAGAATAAAATAAACTGTCGCAGGTTGCCTGCAATGAATCCGAAAAGATCTTTACGTTAAAATACGCTTCGAAATATTTATTACTGCTGTCTTTTTCAGCTTTCGCAGAATCCAGTAAACGCTTTGGCGGCAATGAATCCCTGATCCAGGGAACCCTTCGTGATTTTTCCAGATCGGTTAATCTCGCAGAATATAAAGTATCTGCAGAAACATAAATAGAATCTCTCCCTTGTTTTATTAACAGTATTGGTTTTTCGGTGGCCAGCAAAATATCTTTCTTTCTGTTTACCTTAATGTTATTGGCGATCATATCAAATCCATTCGCAGTATCCTTTCCTCTGTATACAGCATTGCCTTTGAATTCGCTTAGTTTGGTACTGTCATCAACCGCCATATCATCTGCCGTAAATGTGTAAGTACTGTCATCAATCACCGAACGTTTGTTCAGGATGCCTTTTTTATTTTTCAGGTCAAAATAACCTTGTCTTGTTTTAATGGTTCGTCGTCCGCTATCGCTGTAAATAGTAGTGGGAGAGGTGAACGTAGCAATTTCTGTAGACGAGTTATACTGCAAAGTATCTGTCAGCACTTTGTATTCCGGATCTATCAATACCACTTTCCCTTTAAAGATCACATCCTTGGTATCGCCATAATAATAGCCTTCTTTACTGGTTAATACTGTTTTTTTATTGACTACTTTTCCTTTGTTCAGGTAAGTGCCAATCTTAACAGTTACATCGTATTCCAGTTCTTCTGTGGTCAGTTCTCCTTTGCCATCCGTTAGTCTTACTTTTTTACTCAGGAATGCTTTTTTCTCTTTACCTAAATACCTGAGGTATTGCGAATAAGTGTGAACACTATCCGCATCATTGATATGGATATTACCAAAAGCTTCCAGCGAATTATCTGCTTCGTTGTAAACCATGCTGTCTGCATAAAAATGTGTTTTCTCCTGCTTCACATGCGCTTTTCCAACCAGTGATTGAAATTTATGCAGGGAATCAACAAATAAGAGATGGGCTGTTTCTGCACTAAGAATTTCAATACGTTTGCCTTCCGTTTTGCCGGTATCTTGCCCAGACCTTTGCGCATGCGCAATAGTAGCTGTACAAAACAGTAATAAAAAATATGTAAGAAATTTTACCCGCATCAAGGTTGCTTCTGAGTAGAATCGTTTAATGGTGCCATTAACGGGCCGCTTTTATCTTTCTTGCCAAATACAGAAATGTTCACATACCGTTTGGGATGAACCCGAAGATCATCCATCAGAATATTAGCACTGCGAACTGCATTGGTGAGGTTATTATAAAGTGTTTTATCATTCATCAGTTTTCCTAAAGTACCTTCCTGCGAACCCACTTTCTCCAGTAAACTGTTCAGGTTGGCAATGGTAGATTTCAATTTTTCAACACTTCCAGTAAAATCGGCTTTTGATAAGTTATCAGTTACTTTTTCAACATTACTTAATGAGTGATTAATTTTCTCATTATTGTCAGTTAAATTTTTAGTAAAACTCGCCATGTTATTCATGGATTGGGCAATTGCACCCGATTGCTGGTTCATCATATTTTGAATAGCAGCAGAAGAAACCACCAGACTGGCCGTGGTTTTATTCATATTGGCAATTACTTCCTGCAGGTTATTTTTTGTATTGGGATCGAAGATGGAATTGATATTTTTTAATACACTATCCAATGAATGCACGGTTATTTTGATCTGGTCACTAACCGGCCCGATCTTACTCATTACATCACCCAATAAGCCAGAATTGGATGCCGTTAAAACTGTATCGCCTGTTTGCAGGTATTGTTTAGCATCACCCAATGAAATAATCATGCTTGCATTACCCAGTGGATTTTCTTTAATGGTAGCAATGGAATTAACAGGGATATTATAATAACTTTTCAGTTTTATCGCAACCACAATTGAAGAAAGGTTCTGATCAGAATTTTCGATCTCAGATATAGAACCCACCTGAAAACCATTAATAAAAACAGCATTGGATACCATGATTCCCTTGGTATCTGCATATTTGGCATAGATATAATTCCCTGTTTTGAAAAGGGTTTTTCCTTTCAAAAAATTAAACCCAAGTATCAATAGTGTAATGGCGATGGCGGTTAATGCTCCCACCTTCGTTTCGTTCGATATCTTCATAAGCCACAAAACTAAGGTTTCTTGTTGTGATGGATAAATGAAGCATGTGTTAAAATAGAACTATGATGTTGGGGATGTTGGATGGGCTTTTTTTGTAAGTTAAAAAACCGAGCCTCAGTGCCTCCCTGCGCCATTTTATTTTCACACAGAGGCACTGAGGCTCGGTTTGGAGGCTTACTATATAAACTGTATCCTTGGTCCCTTGATTCTTATCCTCAATTCCCCCCCTTATTCAAAATCTGCTTCTCCAACGAGTATTTATATCTTTTTAGTGCTTTTATCAGCACTTCGCAGATCTCTTTCTGGCCTTCCTGGCTGTTCAGGTAGTTCTCTTCATCTTCATTTGAGATAAAGCCGGTTTCTACCAATACCGCCGGCATGGCTACAGCCTGTAATACCCAGATGCCTTTCTGCCTTTGCTTGGCCTCACGACTGATACGGCCCACTTTTTGAAACTCTTCCTCAATCGTTAACGCCAGATTGGTGCTGCGGGAGAAATAAGCCTGAGTTTTCATATTTACGATCATCTGTGTGGCAGGGTCACTGGGGTTAAAATCCTTCAGTTCCTTTGCAGAAGCACTATCCAGATACATATCTGCGGCATTGTCTATCACAGCTTTTTTAGCGGCATTGCTTTTATCGACCCCGTAAATAAAAGTCTCAGTTCCTTTGGCAGGGTTGGGAGTTGTCCAGGTTCTGTACTCTTTTACTGTTTTTTGATAAGCTTTTCTTTTTTTGCCCTTGCCTTTATAAGCTGTTTCAGTATGTGAACCGATATATTCGCTGTGTTTGATTCGTCCGCCGCCCTCATTTACGTGAATACATACAAACAGGTCGCCTTTGGCCTGATTGGCTATCTGGGCCTTACGGGTAACTCTATCAAAAACATCGGTTCTACGGGTCATAAAAGTCTCAACATCCGGCATTTCATCGCGTAGCATGGAGTCCAGTTTGAGAGAAATAGCCAATGCAATATCTTTTTCATGCGAATACAGTCCTGAAGCCCCAAGATCTGCTCCCCCATGTCCCGGATCTATAATGATCTTCCGCAAAGCCTGTTTTTGCACAGGTTTTACAGGACCATTGGCGAAAGAACTAAAAACAAATGATCCAAAGCTTAACAAAAACAAAGCAGCATATTTTCTTCTCATCATATCATTTCGTTAAAGGATTTTATCAAGTATCGTATTTACACATTGAAGACCCTATTTTTGCCCTTGTGAACATGAGTAAACTCCGCAAAATTAACGTAAAAACAGCCGCTGGTATTGTTACTGTTGCATATTTGCTCATATTAACATTTTGTGTGCAGGCGGCAAAACTCAATAAACACGGCCCTTTGCAGGTATTGGCCTCAACAGATACTATTCCCAATAAATTACTGAAAGACAGCTCCTTAAACAAATTAACCGTCGATTCTGCTGATGCAAAGCATGGAAGTGATTCTGTAATTAGGGTAGATACCCTGATCATGTCGAAAGATTCTGTGGACGCCATCATTAAATACCATGCAGAAGATTCCGGCGTTTTAAAAGTGCCTACGAAAGAATTAACCTTATATGGAAAGGCGAAAACAGATTATAAGGACCTTAATATAGAAGCAGCCACTATCCAGTTTGATCAGGGAACTTCTACTGTAAGAGCTTACGGCTCGTTAGACACCACCGGAAACCCCATGAGTAAGCCTCAATTTACTCAGGGTGAAATGAAGACAGTAAGTGATTCTATCTCCTATAACTTAAATACCGGAAAAGGATTAACCAAGAATACATTTCTACAGGAGGGTGAAATTTTTGTAAATGCCCGATTATTAAAGAAAGTTAGTGCCGATGAGGTTTTTGCCAAAGATGCCCGGTTTACTACCTGTAATTTAGATACCCCACACTTTGCCTTCCGTGCCAGAAGAATGAAGATCATTAATAACAAACTGGGTGTTACCGGCAGGGTATACCCCGAAATCGAATCCATACCCATACCAATGATTTTTCTGCCTTTTGGATTGTTCCCATTAAACCGGGCAAGACATTCGGGGGTGCTGTTTCCTTCTTTTACATCAAGCGAGGATTTTGGATTAGGGTTGGAAGGTCTGGGCTATTACAAAGTATTTGGAGAACATGTGGATGTTACCACCCGTGCCAATTTATATTCCTATGGTGGGTGGAATTTGAACCTGAATTCAAAATACATAATGCGGTATAAGTATACCGGTAGCGTTAATATTACTTTTCAAAATACAAAATCTCTGAACCGGAGTACTTCTTCGAAAGAAGAATTCAATAGTTCTCAATCTTATATGATCAACTGGAGTCATAGCCGTGATAACCGCGCAAGACCCGGTACCAGTTTTTCAGCCAATGTAAATTTTGGCAGTACAAAATTTAACCAATCATTGCTAAATAACCCTTACCAGAATTTTCAGAACCAGTTAAGTTCATCTATTAACTATACAAAAGACTGGAAAGGGAAGGTCAACCTGTCATTGAACATTAACCATAACCAGAACAGTGTATCGCGTTTGGTGAACCTGAATTTACCAACGGCCAATCTGAATGTGGTTACCATGTATCCTTTCCAGCCAAAAGAACAGATCGGTGCAGGTAAATGGTATGAGAAAATAGGGATTGGCTATAGCGGAAACTTTCAGAACCAGTTATCCTTCTATGATACCGCATTCAATTTTAAAAGATTAATGGATACCATTCAGTGGGGGGCAGTTCATAATATTCCTATCACTTTATCATTGCCTCCATTAGGGGCTTTAAATATTTCTCCGAGTGTTTCGTATGAAGAGCGTTGGTATGGACAAAGAAGTTTTAAAACATGGGATAATGCCAAATCAAAAGTAGATACTACCATCCAAAAAGGATTGTACACTGCACGACAGATGAATTTCGGACTGGGCATCAATACCCGAATTTTCGGGACCTATCGTTTTCCCAAAACCAGTAATATTATTGCTATCAGGCATGAGATACGGCCCAATATTTCTATCAGTTATCACCCTGATTTTGCAGCAAAATACCATTACTCCATTCAGGTAGATACCAGTAAACGAACCATGAGATTTTCACAATTTGACGGTGGGATCATTGGTTCTTTCTCGGAGGGAGCTTTTGGTGGTATAGGTTTTGGGATTGATAATCTGCTTGAAATGAAAGTGAAGGATAAGAATGATACCACCGCAAAATCAAAAGGAAAGAAAATAAAACTGCTGGATGGTTTTGGGTTTAACTCATCCTATAATTTACTGGCAGATAGTTTTGCATTGGGTAATTTTTCTATTTATGCAAGAAGTACTTTGTTTGATAAAATAAACATTACCGCTTCTGCCAATCTGGATCCTTATGATGTTGATAACAAAGGTTACCGTTTAAAAAAGATCCTTTTTGATCCCCGTCGTTTTCAATTTGGCCGGATAACCAGTGGTAACCTGGCGGTTTCTACTTCGTTCTCCAGTAAAACCAAAGATGGAAAAGATGAGAAGAATAAAGAAATACCGGTTGATCCGTTCATGACACCCGATGAACAACAACGTCAACTTCAGTTTGCACGTTCTAATCCTGCGGAGTTTACAGATTTTAATATTCCATGGACACTCAGTTTCTCTTATTCATTGAGTTTTAATCGTGTATTAAAATCTGATTATAGTGGGTATGAAACAAAAACATTCTCCAGTTTAAATTTTAATGGCGATTTCAGTCTTACACCAAAATGGAAAGTGGGTGGTACGGGTTATTATGATGTTAGCTCCGGTTCCATACAACAGTTCAGTACTTTTATCTCACGTGAAATGCATTGCTGGCAACTTTCTATCAATGTTACACCAATTGGATTGTATCGTTCATTCAGTATCAATTTCAGCCCTAAATCCGGGATACTACGGGACTTGAAAATTAACAGGAGCAGAACTTTCTCAGCGTATTAATTTTAGTAAAAAAGATAAGGCACGCAAAGGCGCCAAGGCGCAGTTTATTATTGCGCCTTGGCGCCTTTGCGTGCGAATTTCAATAATAGAAAAAGATTGTGGAAAGTGTTGTTTTATTTGGTGTCATTCTCCGCATAATATTCCCACATCGTAGTAAATACCTGTTGCTTTAATTCATCTGAAGAAATACCAACAGATGAAACAGCGGGCAAAAAATGCATTTCCAGTTTATGCGGATAGAGATAAAAAAATCGATTGGCCGGCAATACTTTTTTGGTGTGAAATAAAATGGCAGGAAGCACAGGCTTCTTAGTATCCACTGCCAGTTTGAAAGCGCCGTCATAAAATTTTTTGAGCGGTTCTGTTGTCCGGTTTCTGGTACCTTCCGGATAGATCACCATATCCAGGCCGAGGGCAAGCATACGTTTCATTTCATCATAACTTTTTCTTCTGCTCGCATCGCTGTTACGATCAACCAATACACTACCAAACCGATAGATCCATCCAAATATGGGCACTTTGGTAAAACTTTTTTTTGCGATCGTCTTATTTGGCCTTGGCATGAACGGAGTACTCACGGGAACATCCATTAAGCTATTATGATTGCAAACAACAATATAGTTGGTGCCATACACAAAATTCTCTTTACCCTTAATAGTTAACGGGCAGCCGATCAGGTTTAGATAAACCGTCATCCATAATCTCGATATATACCAGTGCCATTTTGCTTTAGCCGGATCTTCTAAAAAAAAGCAGGGTGAATAAAGTATGATGGCAATGAATAATGTAGCAATAAACAAAAGCAAAGCATATACAGCCCAAATGCGGCACAGAATATCCCCAACCCCAAAAGGGGAGTTTGAAAAATTTTCTTTTGTATCCTTAGTATCCATGTGAGTACTTTGTTTTTTTAATAAGAAATTTTAATTCCCACTTTAGGGGCTAGGGGGTGGTAGGATCCCAATCAATCGGCTCAATTCCTTGTTTCATCAACACCTCATTTGTCTTACTAAAATGTCTGCATCCAAAAAAACCTTTATCTGCACTAAAAGGAGAAGGATGTGATGCTTTGAGAACCGTGTGTTTGGTTTCATCGATCAGTACCTGCTTTTCCTGTGCAAACTTTCCCCATAATAAAAATACAACACCTTTTTTCTCATCAGATATTTTGCGGATCACTGCATCTGTAAAATCCATCCAACCGATTTTTGCATGACTGGCTGGTTCATTGCTGCGAACCGTTAAGATCGCATTTAAAAGAAATACACCTTGTTTGGCCCATTTGGTTAAGTTGCCTGTTTTAGGAATTGGGATGCCAATATCAGCATGCAATTCCTTATAAATATTTCCAAGTGATGGTGGTGGTGGTACACCATCCGGAACAG
The DNA here is from genome assembly GCA_947372235.1 of Chitinophagaceae bacterium. Lineage (GTDB taxonomy): Bacteria > Bacteroidota > Bacteroidia > Chitinophagales > Chitinophagaceae > Sediminibacterium. The sequence continues at coordinate 12,747 of CANBSW010000055.1, forward strand.
AAAAGCTCAATCCCATTGCCTGTCCGGGGCCATGATAAGGATCCTGACCCAATATGACCACTTTCACTTTGTCAAATGGAGTGGTATTAAAAGCATTAAAGATCAATTGTCCGGGAGGATATACCAATGCGCCAGTTGCCCTTTCGGTTTTTAAATGGGTGGCAACCTGAAGAAAAAAAGGTTTGGTAAACTCTTGTTTCAGCATTTCTTTCCAACTTGCTTCAATTTTTACATCCATGCTGTTAGGTTGAATAGGGATTTTGATTGTAACACGAATGTACACAAAGAGTGGTAATAGAAGAAAGGAGTACAATAAGAGAGAGACAAGAGAGAAAGAGGGTAACAGGAGAAAACTCTTTAGTTATTGTTACCCTCCTATTGAAATTCTGTACACTTATGAAATACAGACAGAAACAAAAGCAGTAACAGTATCATGTTGTCATCATCTCACAATGGTTACACTTCCTCCAAAAGGTTGGTATCCCGGGCCTGCTTTAATTACGTAGTAATAGGTGGCCACGGGTTGGTCAATACCATTATATCTGCCATCCCATGGGGTATTATAGCCTATTGTTCTGTATAATAACTGCCCAAGCCTGTTAAATATTTCAACAGTACATTCAGGATAAACACTGAGAATAGGAATCTCCCAGGTATCATGCACACCATCTGCATTCGGTGAAAATGCATTCGGAGGAATTATCGGCGGATCAATTACTTTAATACTAAACCCTACTACATAAGTACAACCGCTGCTATTAGTCCCTTTGGCATAATATGTACCTGTTTTATTGATTGTTTTTGGATTGATTAAAGGAATTGTTGTTGCGGCATTCGTCCAATAGGTAAAAGTTGTTCCTGTAACATTTCCCTTCACCAGCTTATTGGCATCAATAAATGCCGGCCTGATTATTATAGAATCCTGCAAACTAAAATCAGGGTTTACTGCTATGTTTACCACCACTGGTTTTATGGATGTACAGCCCAGGGCATTATTCGCTTTGATATAATAAACACCGCTTGAGGTAATATTTTTAGGAGTTGGTAAATAGTTGATTTGCGATGGGTCCAGATAATAGGAAAATACCAATCCCGGTGTAGTTCCTGCAGTTACTTTGGCTGCCGTGAGGTCGACTCCTGAATTCTGACAGGCTACCAATGGGGCAGTTGGTACTTTCAGGTTAAGTGTATCATCAACTACCTGAATAGTAGCATATACCGTATCTATACAACCCTGTTCGGGAAAGGGGGTAACTTCTACTCCATAAATTGTGTTGGCAGGTGGAATCGGATTTAATGGAAGATTGATATCTGTGCCTAACAATTTTGAGAAATCTTTATTAAACCATTTGTATGATGCAAAACCAAAGGGTGCTGTTAAGGTTTGTAAGGTATCAAAAGCACATTGCACATAACCAGAAATGGGAGAGGAGCAATTTTCATTTACATCAACATACGCATATCCAAAATGGCCACCCCTTGAACAATCATTTGTAGTGAATTCAAGTCGTATGGTTCGCCCCTCCATACCGGAAAGCTTTATCGTAACAGGGGTCCATGGTTTACAGAAAACACTGTCTTTGAATTTTGATTCAAAAAAACCAGGAAGGTTTGCGGATGCTGTATAAGAAAATGAACTGCATCCGATATAGGTATTATTGGTTACATCAAAAACATTAGCTGTAAACTTTGGTTGTTCCCATGTTTGGTGTGATGGGTTTTGAAAAACCACTGCATAATTATAAATGATACTGTAATTATTTTGCCCGGTAGGTATTGTAAATGTATAGCTAACCCTTTCAGCCTGAGCTCCTGTACCTGAATTGCCTAATTGTATAGAATATCCGCTTCCATTTGGACAATTAACGGGGAAATCACCATAGGGATCCTTAATTTGGGGGTAAGTATTTCTCAGAATGGTTTGTCTGCCCGGAGATAATCCCGGACTAAGTACCAGTGAGCCGTCAGATCGGGTAATACTTCCTACACTGGTTTCCCAGTTATCAAAAGTTCCTGATTCAAAACCAATATTTGGTGGGCATTGGGCATAGAGCTGCGCAGACAGAAGCAAACATGCCTGAATCAAAAGCATTTTCAGATATCGCCATCTTTTTTGATTCATATTGTTGTAGCAGGTAACTATACTATCGGGTATACAATATACTGATAAATACTTGATTCGGTTGCCTGTTATCCTGAGGTCTGGAAAAGAAATCCTCCCTTTATTTGACATTTGCCTAACAAAAAAGCCAACCTCACAGCTGGCATTTTTGTAATGTTATATCGAAACTATTGTAATTCATTGTAATAGGACAGAATAGTAACCCAACCACGTTCTTCAGTAAGCGAGAGCTTATTATCGGTAATATATTTATCAAGGGTTTTCCATCTGGCTGCCATATCAGCGGAGGTTTTTGTAAAAACAGAATCAAAAGATTCCCTGCTTAGTCTTATTTGTATAGGTCTGTTCTGTTCCAAATTTCTTTCACCTGTATTTCTGATAGAATAGATTGTAATAACATCATTATTCTCTCCGGGTTTCAGCGTTTTTGTAAAACGAACTTTGCCGGATGAGATCAGATCGCTTCGAAAAGAGCTTGGTGTTGCTGTTGCATAAGTTCTGGGAGGCGCAGCCACTTTTGTTGAATTGGTTGTTTTGGTTTGCGCACCGGCAGAAATACCTGCACATGCTGCAATCATTACTATGAATAGTCTTTTCAAATTCAGCATAAAAAACGTTTGTAGGGCTATTAATTGAATAAAGTTACAGAAAGGACTGTAAAACCTCCGTTAAAACTATACTGAAAAAAACGTGCCGGATTATTGAGGGGCAGACACAATGTAATTGTTATAGCCAGAACTGGTATTGTATTTGAGATTGCTTAGTGATATTGGTTACTAAAAGTGGTATAGCAGGAAGTTAACTCCTTTGGTTGCGCACACTGTAATTTCAGGACAGGTGAAAGGGTGCCTGGAGATAGCTGATTGAAACCTTATCGCCCTTCTTAAAACCAGGGTTCATGGTTCTTACTATGATCCTTTTTATATGTGTAAGCACTTCAATTTCATAAAATCCGCCACCAAAATGGATTCTTTCAATCATACCAGGAACACCAATAAAATTTTCCGGTTCAATGATAAATTGCTCTGGTCTTACAAAAACGTTGCTCTGGTCCAATAAGGAGGGCATGGCATTTTTAAAGGAAGCAAGTTCGCTTACTGTTAGTAAAGTGAAATTTCCAAATAAACCCGCAGTGTATTCATTTACAGGTAGATAGTAGATTTCTGTTGGTGTTCCTTTTTGTATGAGTTCACCGGCTTTGAGAACTAATATTTCATCAGCCCATGCCAAAGTATCTACAGGATCATGCGAAGTAAGGATGCAAGTGATTTGTAATCGACCGGTAATATCTTCTAAAACAGATTTCAACTGGTTCTTATGAATAGGGTCTAAATTAGAAAAAGGTTCATCCAGCAATAAAAGTTTTGGAGAACCCACCAATAATCTGGCCAATGCGATCCTTTGTTTTTCTCCACCGGAAAGTTGGGTATTTTTTCTATTCAGCAAATGACTGATCTTACAGACTTCAAAAAGCCGTGCAGCTTCTTCATCAGGAATTTTTGTTACCATTTCCATCAGTTCTTCCATCCGGTAATTATTACGGAGTTCAAAGTGCTGTGAAAGATAAGCGATTCCGGGATTGCCGGGAACCAGGGTTTCGAGCGGACTGATGATCTTATCATCTTCAAAAAAAGCGATCCCGCTGTCAGGATGCTCAAGTCCCGCAATTATTTTGAGCAAACTGCTTTTACCCGAACCGGTTTCTCCTGCAATAGCTATTTTCTGAAATTTTTGTTGAGTAAAGCTGATGTCCTTTACTACAAATGTGGTTCCATATTTCTTATTGACGCCTGATACTTCTAAAAAGTTCATATAACAGGGATAAAATAAAAAAACCTGTAAGTTTCCTGTACAGGGTATTGAATAATCATGTAATTGGTTTAGCAATGGCTAAACTTAATCTTCATACCCGCTTTTGATTACAGTGCAAAGCATTTTAAATTGTTCGCTCGCCTGAAACTTATGTTTTGCATGGGCAGGAATGACGATCCCATTTCCCAGTTTTAATAAAAATTTTTCATCATTGATAATCAACTCCGCAGTTCCATCGATGATTTGAACATAAATATCGAAAGGAGAAAGCTTTTCATCCAGTTCCTCTCCGGCATCGAATGAAGTTACTGTTACATTTCCTGTTATCTTCTTAATAATTGTTTTATGCAAAACCGCTCTCGGCATATATTCAATAATCTCTACAATGATGTGCGCTGTTCCTTTCTCCAGTTCTAAATCTTCCGTTTGCTTTTTCATAATACAAATACAATGTTAGAGCAATTAAGTGTAATTGCAAGTATTATATTATAAGGTAAACTGCTTTGTATAATCAAAATATGATATATCTTTTTTATGGTTTGTCACATTAAAAAAGGGTGAAGTCTGAATGACATCACCCTTGTGAACCGGATTGGATTCGAACCAATGACCCCAAACTTAGAAGGTTTGTGCTCTATCCAGCTGAGCTACCGGTCCGTTTAACGAGGCGCAAATTAACGTAAAAAATATCAGTGAACCAAGACAGATTGAATAGTTTTCCGTTTATATAAGATTTGAAACACCACTTAACCAAATCTCATTACTTTGCGGCAAACGATTGCCAATGAGTTATAACTATCTGCCACTTGACCGGAAATGGCTCCATTTTAGCCAGGTTAAAAACCTGCTCGATTATGATCAGCTCGTATCTATCACTTTTGATGCGCATGAAAGAATTCTTGCCTGCAGGGCTTATCTGAATACTAAAATGGATGACAAGGATAGCTTGTATTATGGCATCAATACCGGCTTCGGTTTTTTACAGAATGTAAAGATCGACGACAGCCAGATTGAGAAATTACAATACAATCTTTTGGTTTCACATGCCTGTGGATTAGGGGAAGAAGTACCTAAAGACATTGTTAAGCTCATGCTGATGCTCAAGATCAAATCGTTAAGTTATGGAAATAGCGGGGTGCAGATTGATACGGTGATCAGGCTGATGGATATGTATAACAACGATGTGTTACCGGTTATCTATACACAAGGCTCACTGGGTGCTTCAGGTGATCTTGCACCGCTAAGTCATCTGAGTATACCACTGGTTGGGCTTGGCGAGGTATACCATGAAGGGAAGAAAATGAGCTCTGCCGAAGCAATGGCGAAATTTGGTTGGAAAACCATTCAGCTTCAGAGTAAGGAAGGTTTGGCCTTGATTAACGGAACGCAGTTTATGAGTGCTTATGGACTGTATTGTTTAAAAAAGGCCGAACATCTGTTGCAGATGGCGGATCTGATCAGCGCATTGTCGTTTGATGCCTTTGATTGCATCAGCGAACCGCTTGATCCGCATATACATGCCGTTCGTGCACATAAGGGACAGGTTACAACAGCTGAGGTGTTACGAAACTATATCAATGGAAGCGAGATCACTAATCAATCCAAAGAACAGGTGCAGGACCCTTATTCATTCCGTTGTATCCCACAGGTTCATGGTGCCAGCAAAGATGCTTTTGACCATATTTTGAGTGTGTTTGTAAGAGAGATGAATTCTGTAACCGATAATCCCAATATTTTCCCGGAAGATGATTTGATTGTAAGCGGAGGTAATTTTCATGGCCAACCACTGGCTATATCATTGGATTATCTGGCTATTGCGATGAGTGAGATAGCTAATATCTCTGAGAGAAGAACCTATCAACTGATCAGCGGACAAAGAAGCCTGCCCTTATTCCTGGTAAAAGACGCCGGACTAAATTCCGGTTTCATGATTCCGCAGTACACTGCTGCCGGCATTGTTAGTGAGAACAAACAATTGTGTACGCCGGCATCGGTAGATAGTATCTCATCTTCCAATAACCAGGAAGATCATGTAAGCATGGGTGCCAATGCCGCCACCAAATGTTTCCGTGTGATACAAAATGTAGAAAAAGTATTAGCTATCGAATTATTGAGTGCCGCACAGGCGCTGGAGTTTAGAAGGCCAAAGAAATCATCTCCCATATTGGAAGAACTGATGCATTCTTTCCGTAAAAAAATAAGTTTCAACGAAGCCGATAGATTATTGCACACGGATATGGTAGAGGCAGTTGATTTTGTAATTAGCTATAAATTTTAAAATAGTCTGGAGTTAGGAGTCTGAAATCATCGAAAAAGAAAAGTAACTCCTAACTCCTAACTCCTAACTCCAAACTCCTTTTCCTTACCTTTGCATCCCTAGAAAAGAAAACAATGAGTGAAGAAAAGAGCCTGAATTTTATTGAAGAGATCGTTGAAGAGCATCTGAAGAGTGGGAAATACACTTCTATCACCACCCGTTTTCCGCCGGAGCCCAATGGTTACCTGCATATTGGGCATGCCAAAAGCATTTGTCTCAATTTTGGACTGGCCAAAAAATATGGCGGTAAAACCAATCTGCGTTTTGATGATACCAATCCAACCACTGAAGAAACCGAATATGTAGAAAGCATCAAGGAAGATGTTCGCTGGCTGGGTTTTGAATGGGCACAGGAATTGTATGCTTCCAATTATTTTGAACAGTTGTATGGTTTTGCGATGAAGTTGATTGAAAAAGGATTGGCTTATGTGGACGACAGTTCCAGCGAAGAAATAGCCCAACAAAAAGGAACGCCAACAACACCGGGTGTAAGAAATGCATTTGCCGAAAGAACACCTGAAGACAATGCAAAGATCTTTAGAGAAATGAGGGAAGGGAAATATGAGGATGGCTCAAAAGTAGTGCGGGCAAAAATAGATATGTCTTCGCCGAATATGTTATTGCGCGATCCGATCATATACCGTATCAAACATGCCCACCATCACCGGACAGGTGATGATTGGTGTATTTATCCGATGTACGATTTTGCGCACGGACAAAGCGACTCCATTGAAAATATTACGCATTCTATTTGTACACTGGAATTTGTACCTCATCGTGATCTGTATGATTGGTGTATAGAGAATCTCGAAATATTCCCATCACACCAATATGAATTTGCCCGCTTGAATATGACCTATACGGTTATGAGCAAACGAAAATTATTGCAGCTCGTTAATGAGAAACATGTGAATGGATGGGATGATCCAAGAATGTCTACCATCAGCGGTATGCGCAGAAGAGGGTATCCTGCAGAAGCCATTCGTGAATTTTGTGATCGTATTGGAATTGCTAAAAGAGAAAATCTGATTGATGTTGGTCTGCTTGAATTTTGTGTTAGAGAACAACTGAATAAAATTGCTTTGCGCAGAATGGTGGTGTTCGATCCATTAAAAGTGGTGATCACCAATTATACAGGAGAAGAAGAACTGTTAACCAGTGAGAACAATCCGGAAGATCCAAATGGTGGTCATCGTGAAGTTCCTTTCAGTAAAGAACTATACATCGAACGTGAAGACTTTATGGAAGTAGCCCCAAAAAAATATTTCCGTTTATCGCCAGGACAAATGGTGCGCCTGAAAAGTGCCTACATCATTAAATGCGAAGAAGTGGTCAAAGATGCTGAGGGAAATATAACTGAAGTAAGGTGTACTTATATCCCTGAAAGCAAAAGTGGTTCTGATACTTCGGGTATTAATGTAAAAGGAACTTTGCATTGGGTGAGTATCTCTCACGCAGCCACTGCAGAAGTACGTTTGTACGACCGTTTATTTAAAGTAGAAGATGTTGCCAATGCAGAAGGTGATTTTAAAGAACATATTAATGATGATTCATTGCATGTGGTAGGGCATGCTTATGCCGAGCCGGCATTGCTTAACGATAAAGTCGATGACCGCTATCAGTTTATCCGCAAAGGGTATTTTATTTTGGATAAAGAAAGTACCTCAGATAAATTGGTATTCAATAGAACCGTTACCCTGAAAGACGGATGGGCGAAGGAAGTAAAGAAAGGTTAGTGTATTTGAAGCGTTACCGGTTGAAAATATTTTTTTAAAACACATAGGGACATAGGTAAGATAAAAGGCCATATAGAAAGAACCTATGTTAACTTCTGCCTAACCTATGTTCCTATGTGTTTCAAAAAAGTCTTGAATTTTATTATTCTTCAAATTGAAATAACCTCTATAACAAATGCTGTACTAACCTGCAGCATTTTATTTTAAAATATGAATCTACCGGAAATCTTCCAAAAACACTGGCAGAAAAATTTCTGTCATCTTTCCTCAACCAACTGTCAATTCTTGTTGGCAGTAAGTGGGGGTGTGGATAGTGTTGTGTTGGTAGATCTAATTGCTAAAGCAGGATTTCAGTTTCAGATAGCGCATTGTAATTTTCAATTAAGAGGGGAGGAAAGTGAAAGAGATGAGAAATTTGTACGCTCATTGGGAGAAAAATACGGGAAAGAGATTCTGGTAAAAAGATTCGATACAAAACAATACGCGACTGAAAACAAAATCTCTATTCAGGAAGCTGCGCGTGATCTGCGGTATGAGTGGTTTGGAGACATCATTGAAAACTGGAAGACTGTTGACGATAAAAATAATCGTATCCATTCTTTCATAGTAACAGCCCATCATGCAGATGATAATATAGAAACACTGCTGATGCATTTCTTCCGCGGCACAGGAATACAGGGAATGATGGGTATTCAACCGGAACTGAAAGATAGAAAACTGATCAGGCCCTTATTGAATATCCGCAAAAAAGAATTGCTGGAATATGCTGTGGCAAATGGATTGGATTTTGTAGAAGACTCCTCCAACGCATCCGATAAATACACCCGCAATTTTTTTAGAAATCAATTATTGCCACAGATCAAAGAAATATTTCCGCAGGTGGAAGATAATCTGCTGCATAATATTGACCGGTTTCAGGATATTGCTGAATTATACCGTCAATCTGTACAACTGCATATCAGTAAATTATTGGAATTCAAAGGAAGTGAGATTCATATTCCTGTTTTAAAATGGAAGAGGATCAACCCATTACATACCCTTACCTGGGAATTGATCAAACCTTATGGATTTCATGCTACACAAACAGAAGAGATAATTAAATTATTGGATGGTGAAAATGGAGCTTATCAGGCTTCTGCAACACACCGCATTATCAAGAACCGCAACTGGATGATCATTTCACCCAATGCTATTGAAACTGCACAGCATATTGTGATTGAGGAAGGAGAGAAGCAGGTTGCCTTTGAGAATGGAGTGATTAAACTTTCAGCTATTAACTATGAGCTGTCAGCTATGAGTACTTTAATTTCTGAAGCGACTTTGGATTTGTCTGCAATCACTTTTCCGCTACTTCTACGTAAATGGAAAACGGGAGATTATTTTTATCCCTTAGGTATGCAAAAGAAAAAGAAGATCAGTAAGTTTCTGATCGATCTTAAATTATCCAAAACAGAAAAAGAAAAAGTATGGGTTTTGGAAAGCAATAAAAAAATTATTTGGGTGGTTGGCTATAGAATTGATAACCGTAGTAAAATAACAGATCTAACAAAACGAATACTACACATCACACTTCAGCATCCTAATAAACCAATAAACAAATAATACTACTGCAAATAAGCAGTCACCTCACTCACGAAATTCTGTAATGGCCTGAAACTGCTCATGAACTGGGAAGTAATCGTCAAAAAAACAACTCCGTACACTGCACCCCAAATATGTGCCGAGTGATTGATATTGCCTTGCCCTTTTTTTGCCAGATACGCAGAAATAATCAAATATAATGGCCCGAAAATAAAAGCCGGTATACCAATTGGTATAGGAAAGATCTGGAGCTTCATTGTAGGAAACAAAACAATCCCCGCAAAAATAACAGCCGATACGGCACCCGATGCTCCAAGGCTTCTGTAATAATAATTGTTCTTATGCTGAAAATAAGTTGGCAGCAAACAGGCAGCCAATGAAGTAATATATAAAATGGGATAGATGATCTTTCCGCTGTCTCCGAATATGTCTGAAAAAGCACGCTCTACAACACCGCCAAACATATAAAAGGTATACATGTTAAAAGCCAGGTGCATAATATCTGCATGAATAAAACCGCAGGTAATAAACCGATACCATTGATTGTGATTGGTAACTGCAGTTGGATAAAAAATCAGATCGTTGGTGATTTTTTCATTCGAAAAAGCGGTGAATGATATCACACAGGTAAGCAGTAATATAATGATAGTGATGGTAAGCATGCCGCAATTTACTTATTTCTCTCCGACGGTTTTAAAATGATGTGTGAAAATTAGATAAAGTGTCCGAGTCAATATTGAATAGTCAAATGCTATACTGAACTAAAGGCCTTTGCGTGAATATTTAATGGCACGCCAAGGCACAAGGGCGCAGTTTTTGTGGTTGAGCGTGCAGGCTCTCTGATATTTTCGTTCAGGAATGATGGTATTTTTCGTTTCTCAGAATAGTGCAGGCGCGGTAAACCTGTTCTGCAAGAACCAATCTTACCAGCATGTGCGGAAAAACTAATTTGGATAAACTCCAGGTATAATCAGCTCTTTTCATCACCGTTTCATCTACCCCAAATGCCCCACCAATCAGGAATACAATGCGTTTGGTGCTTTCGTTGGCTCGCTGCTGTATCCATTGTGCCAGTTCGGGTGAGCTTAGCTGTTTGCCCCGCTCGTCCAATAAAATCAAATAATCATCTTTCTGTAATTGCTGAAGAATAATGGCAGCCTCTGCTTTTTTCAGATCCGGTTCCGATAAATTGGCCGCATTTTTGGGTGAGGATATAATATGCCAGTCTGCACTGAAATAATTATTCAATCGCTTGGTAAATTCTTCGATACCGGCTTTTGCATAGGTTTCATGCACTTTACCTACAGACCAGAATTGCATTTTCATTATGTAAATATATTAAATGGTACACGATGACACGGATTGAGTGGATAATCGAGGATTAAAAAATCAGTGCCGATTAGCTTAAACCGTGTCATCTGTGTGCTATCAACCTTAATGATCATTCAAAGGCAAGCCCAATCGCTGGTAGTCTTTCCAATTAACATATTCAGGTGCCACCCGGTGTTCTTCCATAGTAATACAATCACCAACTGGACAAACCAATTTGCATAAATTACAACCCACACATTCCTCATCTTTTATAGTGTAAGTATTGTAAGGTTTACCATATTCTAATTTGATAGATTGGTGTGAGGTATCTTCACAAACAATATAGCATAATCCGCAGTGGATACATTTATCCTGGTTGATTTTTGCGATATGGTGGAAGTTGATATCAAGGTCTTCCCAATGTGTGATATTACCAACTGATTTCCCAATAAAATCATCCAGTTTTTGATAGCCTTTATCATCCATCCAGTTATTCAAGCCATCACACATATCTTCAATAATTCGGAAACCATGTTTCATTACTGCCGTACAAACCTGAACATTCGATGCACCGAGTAACATAAACTCTACAGCATCTTTCCAGGTGCTGATTCCTCCAATTCCCGAAATGGGAACTTTTCCTGTGACACCATCCTGACTGATGGTAGTTAACATTTTCAATGCAATCGGTTTTACAGCCGGTCCGCAGTAGCCGCCAAAAACAGATTTACCGCCAACGTTTGGATTAGGCACCAAAGTATCCAGATCAATGCCTGTTACAGACTGTATGGTATTGATTAAGGATAAACCATGAGTACCTGCTTCAACACAAGCTTTTCCGGTGGGAACAGGGGAGTGAACATTGGGTGTAAGTTTTGTAATTACCGGGATAGTAGCTTTTTCCATCACCCATTCAACTACCATTTTTGCAATTTCAGGATCCTGACCAACGGCAGCACCCATACCTCTTTCTGTCATGCCGTGCGGACAACCAAAATTCAATTCAAATCCATGAGCTCCGGTATCTTCTACTTTTTTGATGAGTTCATGCCAACTGTTTTTGTCGTTATCTGCCATGAGAGAAACTACCATTGCCCGATCAGGAAATAGTTTGATGCATTCTTCAATTTCTTTCAGATTAATGTGTAAAGGCCTGTCGCTGATCAGTTCAATATTATTAAATCCCATTACCCTTGAGCCATTAAAATCCACAGCAGAATATCTGGAAGAAACATTTTTTACCTGACTTCCCAATGTTTTCCAAACCACGCCGCCCCAGCCGGCTTCAAATGCACGCAATACATTCAGTTTCTTATCCGTAGGCGGTGCACTGGCCAACCAGAAAGGATTGGGGGATTTGATGCCGAGGAAGTT
>CANBSW010000056.1 GCA_947372235.1 Chitinophagaceae bacterium
ACTTATTTCATTGATCACAAAACACCATTGAAAGTTTTTGGACAAGACGATAAAGTGATCATAGAAGGGGTGATAGAAAAGCAGGCAGATAACTCATTGGTATTTGTAAAAAAGAGAAAAGAGATTCTGGTGCCAATTAAAGACATCAAACGTGTTGAAATGATTCGCGAATAATTTCATTTTTTGATTTGATCCAAAGCCGGTTAAACAGTAATGGTTCAAAAAAATACGCTACATCGTTTTCGTAAATTAATATCTGCACATCTGTTCGCACCTGAAAAAATAACAGCAAATTCATAAAATAATCATTGCTTGATATGGAATCGAATGCCCTCTTCTCTTTAAAGGATAAAATAATTGTAGTAACCGGAGGAACCGGAATTTTAGGTGGATCTTTTGTAAAAGGAATTGCAGCAGCAGGCGGAATCCCTGTGATACTGGGACGTAACGGAGATATTGCACAACAAAGAGCCGATGAAATTATAGCCAATGGCGGCAAAGCTTTGGCGGTTGTTGCCAATGTATTGGAAGAAGCTGATCTTGAAAAAGCCCGCGATCTCATTCTCGAAAAATTTGGAACGATCGATGGACTTGTAAACGGCGCAGGTGGTAATATGCCCGAAGCTGTGTTGCAACCGGAAGCAGATATTTTCTCCATGAATATGGATGGAATGAAAAAAGCGCTGGCATTGAATTTATGGGGAACGGTTATTCCAACACAGGTATTTGGTGCAGTGATGGCGAAACAAGGAAGTGGCAGTATCGTGAATATTTCGTCCGTAAGTTCTCAACAGGCGGTTACCAAAGTTTTAGGGTACAGTATGGGTAAGGCCGCTGTGGATTGTTATACCAAATGGTTTGCTGTTGAAGTGGCCAATCGTTTTGGGGATGCTATTCGCATGAACTCGATCATGCCGGGTTTCTTTCTTACAGAACAAAACAGAACCTTATTAACTCAGCCTGATGGCAGTTATACCGACAGGGGTAATCTGGTTATTAAAAACACTCCCTATAAAAGATTCGGTAAACCGGAAGAGTTGGTGGGTGCTTTGATCTATTTATTAAGTGATGCTTCAAAATTTGTTACCGGCACTCAATTGGGTGTTGATGGCGGCTTTACTGTTTTCAGCGGCGTATAATCAATAGAATAGCCATATCATGAGCGAATATTTTTTGTCAAACGATTTTATTTTGCAGGGTAAGGCCGCACAACGACTCTACCATGATCATGTAAAGAATCTCCCGATCATAGATTACCATTGTCATCTTCCACCGGATGAAATCGCAAACGATAAACAGTTTACAAACCTTACAGAAATATGGTTAAAAGGGGATCATTATAAGTGGCGTGCCATGCGTACACTGGGTGTTTCTGAGCAACTGATCACCGGCAATAGCTCTGATGAAGAAAAATTTAATGCATGGGCAAAAATTGTTCCGCAAACAGTTCGCAATCCTTTATTTCACTGGACCCATATGGAATTGAAAGCTGTATTTGGGATCAATGAATATTTGAATGAGAAAAGTGCCGCATCGATTTATCAAACATGCAATACACTTTTAAAAGAACCTTCATACAGAACCAAAGCGCTATTGAATTCTTTCAATGTAGCATATGTAGGAACCACAGATGAGCCATGGGATTCACTTGAATACCACAGGCAATTAGCGGCAGAGAATTTTTCAGTTCGGGTGTCGCCTTCTTTTCGGCCGGATAAGATCCTGATGATCGATAATAAAGAAGGATTCTTCAAAAATCTGCAGTTGCTTGAAACTGCCAGTGGGGTTACGGTTACAGATATTGCATCATTATTGCAAGCCATACAGATACGGGTTGATTTTTTTCACAGCAATGGCTGCCGTGTATCAGATCATGGGTTAATGCAGATGCCTGGAAAGTTTGTTTTCTCAAAATCTCTCGAAACAGAATTTGCTTCTTTTGTTACTGAAAAAAAAGGAACCTATTCTGATCCTGATACTTTTATGGGTTTTGTATTGATGGAACTCGCAAAAATGTACCACACGAAAGATTGGGTACAGCAATTTCATCTTGGTCCGATCAGGAATAACAATTCGAGGTTGAGTAAGAAACTGGGAGCCGATAGTGGTTTTGATTCCATAGGAGATTTTCCGCAGGCATTGAATATGTCCCGGTTTTTTGATAACCTCGATCAAACTGATCAATTGGCAAAAACGGTGATCTATAATATCAACCCTTCTGATAATGAAGTACTGGCAACCATGTTGGGTAATTTTAATGACGGAAGTGTGAAAGCTAAAATGCAGTTTGGTTCAGGATGGTGGTTTCTGGATCAGAAAGATGGAATGGAGAAACAGCTGAATGCCTTATCCAATATGGGTTTGATCAGTACCTTTATCGGAATGATCACTGATAGCCGCAGTTTTTTATCTTTTCCGCGACATGAATATTTCAGAAGGATCCTGTGCAACCTGATTGGTGATGAAATGGAGAAAGGGTTGTTGCCCAATGATGATAAATGGATGGGAGAGATTGTAAGTAATATCTGCTATTATAATGCGAAGGAATATTTTAATTTATAACATGTTGTGCTATTGAAGTCTATTAGATTAAGTGTGGTTCAATATCAAAAAATAGTGAAAATGCAATTACTCTTTATTTCGTTTTTTTTTTTGAAACACATAGGAATATAGATTAAGCAAAAGAAAACATAGGATGTGAACTATATGCCCTAATTCCTAACCTGTGTAACTATGGGTTTAATGGTATAATACATTATCCTTATTAATGAAATGGAAAGAAATTTTTGATTTTGGAATGGACGCAAAAGGTCATATCTTACTTCAGGAATACAAAGCCGGTTAGCTTATATATGTAGTAGAATCAAAAAATTAATTTATCACCCCAATAACGATTGTCATATGTCAAACAATTCACGTAGAAATTTTATTAAAACAACTGCGCAGGCAGCTGCGGGAACTTATATCGCCGCTTCACTGGGTATGAGTGCAAAAAGTTATGCCCGGATCATTGGCGCCAATGACCGTGTAAGAGTAGGTGTGGTTGGATTTTCTGACCGCCACCGCAGCTCGCATATTCCTCCTTTTATGAAGTTTTATAAGGAGATGAATTTCGATATCGTATCCGTGTCAGATCTATGGAAAAAAAGAAGAGAGGAAGGTGCTGCATTTTTAAAAGATAAAATGGGGCATGATATCAACGCTTACAGAAACAATGACGAACTGTATGCTTCTAAAACGGTTGATGCGGTATTTATCAGTACAGCAGATTTCCAGCATGCACTGCATACGGTAGAAGCTGTGAATGCGGGTATGGATGTGTATTGCGAAAAACCATTTGCAGAAACCATGGCTGATAACCGTGCAGCATTAAAAGCGGTGAAAGCTTCTAAAAGTATTGTTCAGATAGGATCGCAGAGAAGAAGTGGGTTTAATTATACGGCTGCTGCTGATTTTATACAGAGTGGAAAATTTGGCCCTATCACCATGGTTGAATTAACATGGAACGTTAATCAGCCTGGTCGTTGGAGAAGACCTGACCTGGTTGCTCAGTGTAAAGAAGCCGACCTTGATTGGAACCGTTACCTGATGAACCGCCCGAAAGAAGCTTTTGATCCGAGAAAATATTTAGAGTTCCGTTTGTTCTGGCCTTATTCATCCGGTTTGCCGGGTCAATGGATGAGCCACCAGATCGATACCGTAAACTGGTTTAGCGGCCTCTCTCATCCGCGCAGTGTAACAGCTAACGGAGGAATTTATCAATGGAAAGATGGCAGAAGAAACTGGGATACGATCACTTCTGTATTTGAATACGGCCCAGAGAACGATCCTGCAAGTGGGTTTCAGGTAGTTTTCATGTCGCGCATGCACAATGGTGATGAGAACCCAAGTGAAATTTATTATAGCAATGGTGGGGAGCTGAATCTGATGACCAATAAAGTTTCTCCCAAAGGTGGATTGAAAGCAGGCCCTGCAGCTGCCATGAAAATGCAGCCTAACCTGTTGCCTGAATTAAGTTTATCAGAAGTGATCAAAGTAGAAGCGGGTGCCAATACCGGCGGCGATGCATTAACTACTGCACACGTTCGTAACTGGATGGAATGTATCCGCAGCAGAAAAACACCAAATGCACCTGTTGAAGCGGGATATAATCACTCTATTGCAACCATCATGGCAAATGCAGCTGTACATACCGGAGAAAAAGTAACATTCGATGCAAAAACACAGGAAGTAATGGCTGGCGGAAAAGTGTTCAGGTATTAAGCGGTTATTGTATCCTGTTTTACAAGTTTGTTGGTTCGTTGGTTTATAGCAGTCAAGTAAGGAAGCATCCGAAAGGATGCTTCTCTTTTAGTTAGAAACAAGTAGTACATGACAGAAAGTACAAAAGCTAGGGCAGGGGTTTTACTGGGAAATTTTTTCTTCGGAACCAGTGTGATTGCGGTGAAGCATATCAGCCCTTCCATAATTCCTGCCGTTGGATTAACCTCGGTGAGGATAGGAGCAACTACACTGCTGTTTTGGTTATTGTATATGGCAAAGCCGGTAAAAATGAGCTTCGCAGGCAAAGATTATATCCGTTTATTCTTTTGCGCTATTGCAGGTATCACAATGAACCAGACATTTACCATGATGGGGATGTCGCTTACAAGCCCGATACATTCTTCTTTATTAATTTTAACCACACCCATTGCCATTACTTTTTTAGCTGCCTGGTTTTTGAAAGAGCCGCTAAATGGATTAAAATTGATCGGGTTGTTACTCGGTATTTCAGGTGGAGCGTTACTTGTTTTTTCAAAAGACCTTTCTTCAAAAGTGGGGGGAGAACAATCTTTAGGGGATCTGTTGACCATTATTGGTGCGCTTAGTTATTCGATCTACGTTATCTCTATCAAACCCATCATAGGAAAACACAAAGCCACGCATATTTTGCAATGGGTATTTCTGTTTGGTTGTTTTGTGAGTTTGCCATTAGGATGGAAACCTTTAACACAGGTATCGTGGTCTGCCTTTGACGGGCTTAGCTGGTTTTGTATTGTTTATATTGTTTTGGGATCAACATTTTTTGCGTATCAGTTAATGAATTACGGGATTAGCAAACTGGGCGCAAGTGTTACGGGAACCTATATGTATACGCAACCTTTTTTTACCACTCTGGCATCTATGTTACTATTTCATGAAACATTGAGTTTGCCTAAAGTTGGGGCTGCGGCGTTGATTATGACGGGGGTGTTTTTAACGAATTATAAAAGAAAATAGATTGCTTTAAAAAGTTATTGCCACAGAAGACACAGATATCACAGAAAAAATCTGTGTCTTCTGTGGTAATGAAATGAGCTTAACTTTATTGTAGTTTAAAAAGAGAAACTATGTACTTCCGAAAAACGTTTTTAACAACATCTATTTTATTATTGTCCTCAATCATAGGATTTTCTCAGTCAGAGAACGCAGATGGTGCAAAGGAGAGAGCCTATCTGATCCAGTCTCTTACAAAAATGGCTGATCCTATGTTTGAGGCACTTAGTAAGAAACAATTAAAAATAAAAATGCCGGTGGAGAAATCGCCGGATATGATCAAGGCAAGAAGAAATCCATCATCCACACACCTGGAAGCATTCGGACGATTATTGGGTGGAATGGCACCCTGGTTAGAATTGGGGCCTGATGATACCAAAGAAGGAAAGCTGCGTAAAAAATACATTGATCTTGCCGTGCTGTGTATCAAGAACGGAACAGATTCTACATCTCCTGATTATCTTGAATTTAATCTTCCCGGACAATCATTGGTAGATGCTGCTTTTTTAGCGCATGCCTTATTACGTGCGCCAACACAGTTATGGGGAAGACTGGATGAAGAAACAAAACGGAATTTAGTAGCCGCATTAAAATTATCACGCAGTACAAAGCCCGGACAAAACAACTGGTTATTATTTGCCGGAATGGTAGAAGCCATGCTGCTGAAATTTACCGGAGAGTGCGATCAGTCGCGCATTGATTATGCAATCCTGAAACACAAAGAATGGTATAAAGGCGACGGCATATATGGTGATGGGAAAGATTTTCACTTTGACTATTACAACAGTTTTGTGATACACCCCATGATGCTGGATATCATGTGGGTGATGAAAGAAAAAGGGATAACGGTGGCAATAGATTTTGAAACAGAATTAAAACGAAGTATTCGCTATGCTGAAATTCAGGAAAGACTGATCTCGCCGGAAGCAACCTATCCAATTGTTGGCAGATCCATTGCTTATCGGTGCGGGGCTTTTCAGTTATTATCACAAATGGCTTTACAGAAATCATTACCGCATACGGTTTCTGAACAGCAGGTTCGATATGCTTTATACAGTTTGATCAAACGACAAATGGATGCGCCGGGAACCTATGATGCCAATGGCTGGTTGCAGATTGGTGTGTACGGCCACCAGGCAAGTATGGGGGATTATTATATTTCTACCGGAAGTGTTTATTTATGTGCACAGGCGTATTTGTTATTGGGTTTACCGGCTACTGATTCTTTCTGGAATGGAAAGGATGAGGATTGGACAAATAAGAAAGTATGGAATGGGGTTGCGGTGCCGGTTGATCATGCGATTGAGAATTAGTATTTAACTGCAAAGACGCAAGGGCGCCAAGGCTCGCAAAGATACTCTTCGCGTAACATCGCGCTTAGCGTCTTTGCGGTTAAAAAAATCACAACACCAATTGCGTATATAGTTTATTCAAAGTTTCCATCGCATCATCACATAATCCGGGATGCACTTTTGATGATTGAACAACTGTGCTGCGCGTAGCTGTAAGCCACCGAAAACGAGAGCCAAGATCAAGTTGGCCAATAGGGCCGGAATCCTTGGTACCGTTACATATATTATTGTAAGAGTTGAGGTGTTCTTTTAATTCGTTAAGATCTGTTTTGGTGCAGAAAGCGCGAAGCCTTTCTTCATTTACGGTGAACAGTGCCTGTAAGAATTTTTGTTTGGCACAATACACGATCACACCCACGTTGATAAACTCTTCGCGTTCCACTTTGGGTACAATGCGTACAATGGCATACTCAAATAAGTCTTTCTCTGGCATCCTGTGCTTCTTTTACAAAAATATTTGATGAGTCAATCCTTGTTATCAGGAACTGTGTATACACTTCACGCAATTCTTCTGCTGATCCATTTTCTGATTCTTCCAATAACCATTCATCCGGCACCAAAGCTACAATAGAACGAATCCTTTCAGGTGTCAATATTTCTTTGGCAGTTTTATCTGACTGCTCAAGTTCGGTTGCGAGTTTTAATAACACATGGTCTTTCACATTTACAAAAGGCCGCACTGCCTGCTCCTGCCAGTTTTGCCAGGAATGATGAAAGTACAATGCCGCACCATGATCAATCAACCATAATTCTTTATGAAAAACCAGCATATTTGTATTGCGGGCTGTTCTGTCTACATTGGTTAACAAACAATCCAGCCAAACAACTTGTGATGCCTGGGTGTTAGAAATTTTAGTGACAGCTGCATCAAAAGTAACCGTGCCCGAAAGATAATGGAGTGCAAGGTTGAGCCCTACACTTGCTTTTAACAGATCCTGAATTTCTTCATCAGGTTCTGATCTGCCAAAAGCAGTATCTAAATTGGCAAAAACAATTTCAGGAACTTTCATGCCCAATGCCCTTGCTATTTCGCCACCAATCAATTCTGCGATCAATGCCTTCACACCTTGTCCTGCGCCACGAAATTTTAGTACATACAAAAAACCGTCATCAGCTTCTGCAATGGCAGGCAATGAACCCCCTTCCCGCAAGGGGGTAACATAACGCGTTACGTTTACGGTTCTGATCTCGGGTTTGGGGTGGGGCATAAATTTTTACAAGGTATTACAAGGGCAAAAATGAGGGTTTTAGAATTGTGGGGCTTGATTATTTTAGATTCATTTTTCTCCCTGCCCTTTTACCCTCACCCCGGCCCTCTCTCTGGGAGGGAGAGGGGTAGCTTGGTTATTATTTTAATGAGCCAATTTTATTTCAGTTCTTTTATTATGAAAGCAGCTTGTTAAAAAAGAAGATTACCATTTCATATACAGGTTCTGGCATCTTATTAGAAAGGAAAAGGGTGTTCGTTTCACAAAATCCAATATCCTATGATACGCCTCGCCCTTGTGGATGATTACCTGAACCTGCGCGATGCCCTGAAGAATTTTCTGTGTCTTTGGGATGATTTAGCAGTAATAATAGAAGCTTCGAATGGTAAAGAATTTCTTGATCGTTTATGTATGAGTGCTGATTTGCCTCATATTGTATTGATGGATACAAAAATGCCGGTAATGGATGGGTTTCAGGCTACGCGTTACCTTACTGTTCATTATCCTTTTATTAAAGTGTTGGCCATGTCGGCAGATGAAGATGTGGAAAGCCAGATGATGGAATGTGGCGCTGCTGCGTTTCTGTTAAAAGGAGAAGATGCAGATAAAATTGTGGAAACCATTCATTTACTTCTGCCCGATGATAATTGTATGATTGGTAAAATGTTGATTTGATCAATTCTCTGCGTATGCTCAGCGTATGCGGTGAAAAAAAATAACAGTTCAATTGTTTTGACCAGTCTATCCGTTAAATCATGTTTTCTTTCAGTCTGGCATAATAACAAATTGGGTTCACGAAATTAAATGCGCTTTTGCCAAATTTCATTTAATTAAGCAGGGGTAACGCAAAGAAAAAGCAGGGGGCAAGACGCAAAAAAAAAATCCTCGCACGAAATTTCTAATAATAAATGTAATTAAACAAGATTGCTCTGAAGGCCTGGTAGTATTAAACAGGGTTTTGTTCAACATTAATTCAGAATAACCCAATAGATTTGCCGGATTGATCTGATAATTATATTGAATGAGAAAATATGCTGTCTGCTTGTTGTTGAGTTTTTTTATTTACAAAGGCAATTGCCAATCAATGGCAAGCTTTTCTGCGGTAGATGATACAACTCCCCGGGTTATTAATAAAATTTCTGCACCAAAGAAACCATTTCTTAAGACCTTGGTACTTCCTTCAGCTGCTTTATTGTATGGAGTAATTTCATTGAATTCCGGTGCACTGCAGGACTGGAACCTTACTATTCAGAAAAATGTGATGGCAGGAAATGGAGCACATACAGATCTCGATAATTATCTGCCTTATATACCCTCACTTGCAGGGCATGTGTTAAGTTTAGCAGGCATTAAAGGCAAACACAAATTCCTTGACCGTATTTTAATAGATGGAATTGCAGCAGGGTTTTCTATCACAACTGTATACGCATTAAAATTTACCACACACGAACAAAGACCCAATGGAAAAGATGATCTATCCTTTCCATCCAATCATGTGGCAACTGCATTTGCTTCTGCAGAATTGTTGCGCCTGGAATATGAGGATGTTTCGCCGTGGTATGGCATCGCTGGTTATACTTTAGCAACCAGTACTGCCTATTTGCGCATGTATAATAATGAACATTGGTTTGGTGATGTGGTTGCCGGTGCCGGTATTGGTATCATTTCTGCAAAACTTGCCCATCAGTTATATCCATTGGCGCATAGAATATTATTTGGAAAAGAGAAAGCTGTTTTGATTCGGTTGCCTTAAATCCTTTTTTGATTTTTCCATTGCTTAAGAAAAGGAAAATTTCTGTCAAATTGAACAATAAACAGCAAAACAAATCCTGCCTGAAAGATCAACAAAGTAGTATCTGACGGAATATTAAGTAATGTATATCTTGATTTCTGTAAAATGGTATTCAAAATTAGCCCAAGACAGGTGCCGGCTATAAAAAAGAAAAAAGATAGCTTCCTGTCGCGCATAACCAGTTTTTCCAGGGAACTTTCCTTTTGAATGCGCAACATAACCGTTTCTTCAAAATCACTAAAAGGCATTTCGAGCCGGCTCTTTTGCATGAGCTGTGAAAGAAGGCGGTCATTATTATTGATATCCTGCATGAATGGTTTTTTTATGCTTGAGTTTTTAATAATTGATGCATGATCATAAACATATTTTTCCTTGCACGGTGAAGTATTACTTTGCTGTTAGATTCAGTCCAGCCGGTTATTTCACAAACTTCTTTGATACTTTCTTCTTCCAAATAGAAAAGCCTTAATGCAAGGCTTTCTTTTGGCGGCAGTTTTTGTAATGCTTCATTGATCAGGTAAACCTGTTCTTCTTCTTTTAATGTGGCCAGCGTATTTTGATCAACTGTTTCATTTGAGAGTTCACCTGTATAAGAGATGAATTCCTTTTTATCTCTTTTCAATCGCATCAATGCTTCATTTACTACAATCCGGTAAAACCAGGTTCGAAAACTGGAGCGGTTACTGAATGATGAGAGATTTCTGTATGCTTTTACAAATGCATCCTGTACTACTTCCTGTGCCGTAAATTCATCTTTTACTAATGATACTGCTACAGTAAACCCCATATCCTTGTACTTCGCTACAAAATACCTAAAAGCATCTTTGTCGCCTGCGCATACTTTTTTTATAAATACATCATCCATTTTCAGGATTTGCTTTTATCATTATCCAAACGGTTGGCAATTACCATTGATATTCCTCCACAAAGACCCAGAATGGCCATTGGTAAGGCATTATTATTATTGAGGGATTGTGTGCTCACAAGTATTGAGATAATGACAAGCCCAATACTTAGCCCGATAATAATAATCCCAACTTTTAGCCATGGAAATATAAATCCCTTGCTTTTAAATGGGTTTAACTGCGGATCAATGCCTTTTTCCATCATCATGAGCCTTTCTTTATGTTTTGCCCTGTGAGAAAAATACCAGACCAGAAAAATACAGGTAATAACGGCGAGCCAAACCAATGAGACCCATGTGAGATAAGCGATGTTTTCCATTTTTTAATTATTTTAAGTGATATACCTCTTTGATACCGTATTGGATGAAAAGGTTACAAAAGAATACTGTTTTTTTAGGTTGCTGGATATTTAAAACATGCTAAATCAATTGTATTTGTAATGATTGTTTGAATATGATAGCTGTAGTCAATGGAGTTTTTTTAAAAACACATAGGGACATAGGTCAGGCAAAAGTTCACATACTAATCTTTCTATATACCCTTTTTCTTAACCTATGTCACTATGTGTTTCAAAAAAAAATCCCTCCTTAACTGGCAGGAGGGATTTTTTTATTCGGTATTGATAGTCCTAACTATACTTGGTAACACCCGGTACAGCAATCGGATAAAATCCATCTGCATTTGGTACAATAGGTGGTGTTGCATCAAAGCTGTATACTTTTGGATGGATATCAATGCCGGAATTAATGGCTTTATCCCATTCGATGATCTGCCCACTGTAAGTAGCCATTCTTCCAAGTATGGAAGTCATGGTACTCTTTGCTCCATTCTCTGCATCTGCAAATTTATATTCGCCTTTTGCTATGGCTGCAAAGAGCTCATCGTGTTCTGTTTGATAAGGATTGCGTTCGCCCTTTGTTTCAAAATGGAATAACACTTTTCCGGAGAGATCTTTAATGGTTGCTTTACCGCAATCTATTTTTCCTTTTGTGCCAACAAATAATTCATTCACTCTGCTCATCGTTCCGGGCATATGGCGGCACTGGCTGTTTAGAAGAGATCCGTCGGCATATTCGTATTCTACAAAATGGTGATCAAAAATTTCACCATGCTCTTTTCCGTTTCGCACCTGCCTTCCGCCAAAGCCTTGCGCTCTAACAGGATATCCGCCTTTGAACCAGTTGATCACATCAATATTGTGTATGTGCTGTTCATTGATATGATCGCCGCAAAGCCAGTTAAAATAATACCAGTTACGCATCTGGTATTCCATTTCGGTTTGGCCGGGTTTGCGTGGCCTTACCCAAACACCATCATTGTTCCACCATGCCTGCGCAGAAGTAATATCACCGATCATGTCTTTGCGTTTGTATAATTCGCGGTATGAATCCTGGTAATGCCTTTGCAGGCCAACAACAACATTTAATTTTTTCTGTTTGGCGATCAAGGCAGCAGCCAATACTCTTTGTACACCGGCAGGATCAGTTGCCACCGGTTTTTCCATGAATACATGTTTGTTCTGTTTGATGGCTTCTTCAAAATGTATAGGGCGGAAGCCGGGAGGAGTTGCCAAAATCACCACATCAGCCAAAGGAATGGCTTTTAAATAACCATCAAATCCGGTAAATTTTCTTTCTTCCGGAACATCAATCCTGTTTTTAACACCAGCTGTAGAAGGGTCATTGGCACTGTCTACAGCGAGTGATTTGTAACACTTATCCAAATTGTCGCGAAATGCATCCGCCATGGCAACAATTTTTACATTCTGTTTGCTTTGTAATGCCTGCATGGCAGCACCGGTTCCGCGGCCACCGCAACCTATCAGGGCTACTTTGATCACGTCATCAGCACCCGAAAAAAAGTTGGCTCTTGATAATATCGGAATGGCTACCATTCCTCCGGCTACCATACCGGTTTGTTTTACAAAATCTCTTCTGGATTTGTTTTTGGAAGCATCGTTGTACATGGCGTTGTATTAGTAGTTATTGAAATAAATCTCTGTGGTCCTCCTTGCCGCTGTGTCTCTGTGTTTCAAATAAACCTCAGTGGCACTTACAACACAGAGGTACACAGCGTTGTGTTTTATCGAAGAATAATCATTTATGAAAACAAGTTAAAGATTATTGTCCAAGATATGTTTGATAAAATTGGTTGATCTGTTCTGCTGAAGGTTGCTGTAAAGGCCTAACTACACGAATGCCCACAAAACTTCCATCCGTAAGCCACCATTTACTTTTCGGGATCTGCGGATCGCGTTTATTCCATTCCGGATCGGAAGGGAAACGTTTGGCGCTTCTCATTTCATTGGCCTGAGAAATAAACCCACCACCCCGTAATGACTTAGGATATTTTTTCGGACTGTAAGATACCATTGGGTCGGTGCCTGCTAAAGTTGCATAAGCTTTGGCATCATAATGATCCATCGTCCATTCCATCACGTTGCCCAGCATATCATATAAGCCCCATGCATTGGGTTTTTTTTCACCCACTTTATGAAATTTGTTTTCGCTGTTCTTTTCATACCAGGCATTATCGCCTAATTGTGTGCTGTCATCACCAAAATAAAAGGCACTGGTAGAACCTGCACGACAGGCATATTCCCATTCTGCTTCTGTTGGGAGTCTGTAGAAGATGCCCGTTTTTTTATACAACCATCTGCAATACATCAATGCTGCATATTGCGACATACTATTTACCGGATAACCGCCTTCTTTTCCCATGCCCCAGCTAAGATCAACATATTGTGCACTGGGGCGTGTGATCGCATCTACATCCTCATTCATGCTGGTAGTTTCATCTTTGTAAAAGACATCAAATTCATCACGGGTTACTTCATATGCACCCATCCAGAAAGCGGATAACCGGATATTTTTTTGCGGGCCTTCATCCTGCATACGTTTGGGTTCTGTTGCCGGGCTTCCTAATAAAACAGATCCTGCTTTAACTGGAACCATTTTAAAGGAAAGAGATGAGTTGGGAATTTTTTGACTATAGGTTGAAAAATCTATTGATTGAGCGATACTAAATAAAGAGGAATTAATACTTAAAATCAGGAAAGCAATTTGTTTCACGGAGTAATTATTTGGACGGTTCAAGTTAGGGAATAAATTGGTATAGGGTTGGGATGCTGTTGTTTTTTTCGCCACTGATAACACAGACTAATACGGAAAAATCTGTGTCATCAGTGGTAATAATTCAAGGTTTCCAAAACTTATTAAACCCAGACGAAGCATAATACACCACTTTCTCATCTTTCAAAACAGTGATCAACACTTCCGCCCCCATTTTTTGTGCCAGTTGTTTTGCTTCTTCAATGGGTAGTATGCTGCATGCTGTGGCAAGCCAGTCTGCAGTAGCACCATCTTTTGCGATCACGGTTACATTTCTTTGAGATTGAATTCCATACCCTGTTCTCGGATCAATAATATGCGAATATTTCAGTCCATTATGCTCAAAAAACTGATACGCATCGCCTGAGGTAGCAACAGCCATGTTTTGTAAAAGCAATCTTTTCGGAAGCAATTCATCCGTAGTTTCGGGAATATTTACGCCAATGGTCCAGCCGTTGGTGCCATCGGGAGCTTTTGTCATGGCCATATCTCCACCCGCATCGGCCAATGCCTGGGTAATCCCTTTTGTTTTGAGAAGATCAATGATCTTCTGTGCAATATATCCTTTGCCAATTCCACCAAGGTCTAACCGCATACCAACCGGTAATGTAAGCGTTTGATTTTTTTCGTTGAGCCAGAGCTTTGAAAAACCTACTTTTTTTCTTTGCTCCTGAACTGTGCTGCTATCCGGAAATTGTTTTTCCTTTCTTACTTTTCTCCATAATAAACTTAATGGTGCAACAGTGATATCGAATGCCTCCCTGCTTTGTATATAAGCTTTTTGAGATATAGCAAGAATATTCATTAGTTCAGGGGAGAGTTTTTTAGTGATCTGTATTGTATGTGCATTTAAAATACCCAGTTCACTGGTGGAATCATAATCGCTGAATATATGGTTGAATGAGTCTACCATCGCATAGCAGGCATTAGCCAATGATGCGGCTTTCAGCGAATCATCAGTAACCATAATGATGTTCAGCGGTGAGCCCATTTTGGTTTTTGAGAAGCTGAATTTCTTTTTCTGGGCGTTACTTACACCCATTAGCAGTAATCCAGCAAAAAATAAAAGCAAGTATCTGTTCAAACGGATGGTTTTATCAATGTTATCACTAAATTTAAACCACTAAAAAATAACCCATGCAACGCAGAAAATTTATGCAGCAAAGTTTATTGGCCGGTGGATCTTTATTAACCGCATCAGCCGCTTTGGCCAATACAGTAAACACAAATATAACGGATGATAATAAGCCCTTCCAGTGTAATTATGGTATTCATGACGGGATGTTTAAAAACCTGGCAGGACCTGATTTTATTGAACAGATCAAATTTGCTTATAGTATTGGTTTTCGAGCCATTGAAGACAATGGAATGATGAGCCGTACACCCGAAATGCAGTCTAAAATAGGAGATACCCTTGCCAAACTGGGTATGACCATGGGCGTATTTGTGAACCAGTTTGATACCTGGCCGGTAAAAACTTCCATGACCAGTGGTAATAAAGAATGGAGAGATAAATTTATTCAGTTCAGTAAAGACTCGGTGGAAGTGGCCAAACGTTGTCATGCCAAATGGATCACTGTTGTGCCCGGTAATTATGAACGTTCTTTACCTGAAGGTTTTCAAACGGCCAATGTGATCGAATGCATGCGCCGTGGTGCCGAAATTCTGGAACCGCATGGATTGGTAATGGTGATGGAACCATTGAGTGATACACCTGATCTTTTTCTTCGTCGTTCAGACCAAACCTATGCGATATGCAAGGCAGTGAACAGTCCATCCTGCAAGATCCTGTTTGATATGTACCATATGCAACGCAACCAGGGTGATATGATACCGCATATTGATAAAGCCTGGGATGAAATTGGTTATTTTCAAATTGGCGATAATCCGGGCAGAAAAGAACCGGGTACAGGTGAAGTGAATTATAAAAATATTTTCAAACATATTCATGCCAAAGGTTTCAGGGGAGTGTATGGAATGGAACATGGTATGGCTGGTACGGGTAAGGAAGGTGAATTGGCTTTGATAAAAGCGTATAGGGAGGCGGATAGTTTTGTGATATAATTTCCAGCATTAAATTTTGTAATTGTTGTTGGTCAGACGATCAACGACGGCTATAAGGAAATTGATGTATTATTTTTCACGCAAAGATGCAAAGGAAGCAAAGTCGCAAAGCTATTCTTAGCGCCTTATTTTCATCTTTGTGTCTTTGCGTGAAATTCTTCCGAATAGATAAAGTTATTAGACCAACATTGGCGTTAACAATTAACGATTGAATACACAAATAAATCTTGCCATGAAAAAAATCCTTTGCCTGGTTATTACCATGCAGTTAGTACTCCTTAGTTCTTTTGCCCAATCAGGTGTTCAGAACCTGTTAACCGAAAACCGGAAAGATCCGTTGGGCCTGGATATTACCACTCCGCGTTTTAGCTGGCAATTGGTAAATGATAAAAGAAACCTTGCCCAAACCTCATATGAAATTCAGGTGTTTGTGCCGGGTAAAAACAAAATACCGGTATGGAGTTCAGGTAAAGTAGCGTCTGCTCAATCTGTATTTGTTCCCTATGCAGGAACGGCTTTACAAAGTGGGAAAAAATATAAATGGAATGTAAAAGTTTGGGATAATAATGGCCGTACACTTAACAGTGATACGGCTTCTTTTCAAATGGCATTATTAAATGTGAGCGACTGGAAAGCAAAATGGATAGAGCCCGGTTATAAAGAAGATAGTGTAATGCGTGCGAGCCCATTGTTTAGAAAACAGTTCAGTACCAGTAAAAAAATTGTATCGGCTACTGCTTATATCACAGCACACGGTTTGTATGAAGCAAAGATCAATGGAAAGAAAGTAGGAGATGCTTTTCTCACACCGGGCTGGACTTCCTATCATAACCGTTTGCAATACCAGGTGTATGATGTAACGGATATGATAACCAAAGGAACCAATGCAATCGCTGTAACGCTGGGAAGTGGCTGGTATCGTGGATTTATCGGTTTTGCCGGGCAACAGAATTTTTATGGGAAAGACATTGCCTTGTTGTTACAAATAGATATTACCTATAGTGATGGAACTACTGAAAATATTGTATCGGATGATAGCTGGAAATCATCAACTGGCTCTATCCGCAATGCTGAGATCTACAATGGAGAAACTGTTGATGCACGTGAAGAAAAGAATGGCTGGACTTCCGTTGGGTATGATGAATCTAAATGGACTGGCGTTAAGATTGGGAATCACCCAATGAATGTATTACTGGCTACCTATAATGAGCCGGTTAGGAAGAAAGAAACTTTTAAACCTGTACGCATTTTCAAAACACCTAAAGGAGAGCAGGTAATCGATTTTGGACAGAATCTGGTGGGCTGGGTAACCATTAAAGTAAAAGGCAAGGCCGGCGATAAGATCACCGTATCACATGCAGAAGTAATGGAGAAGAACGGTGATTTTTATACTACCAACCTCCGCGCAGCAAAAGCCCAGGATATCTATATTTTAAAAGGTGGAGAAGAAGAAATTTTTGAGCCACATTTTACCTGGCATGGATTTCAATTCATCAGAGTAGAAGGTTATCCGGGTGAACTGAAGCCTGAAAATTTTACAGCCGTTGCACTGTATTCTGATATGGAACCCACAGGAACCTTTACTTCATCCAATACCTTGGTAAACCAACTGCAACACAATATTCAATGGGGACAGAAAGGTAATTTCCTGGATGTTCCTACTGATTGTCCGCAGAGAGATGAACGTTTGGGCTGGACAGGTGATGCACAGGTTTTTTCAAGAACTGCGGCTTTCAATATGAACGTAAATAATTTCTTTTCAAAATGGCTGAAAGATGTTGCGGCCGATCAGTTGCCAAATGGAGCTGTTCCGCATGTGATACCGAATGTATTGGGAAAAGGTTCTGTAGCTTCAGCAGGCTGGGCCGATGTTGCCAATATCATTCCATGGAATATGTATCTCGCTTATGGCGATAAAAGAATTCTCGAATCGCAATACAACAGTATGAAAGCATGGGTGGGTTATATGAAAACCACCAGCAAAGAAAATTTATGGAATACAGGTGCTCATTTTGGTGATTGGTTATTCTATCGTCCGGATGATGATAACAGTGGCAGGGCTGCGGTAACAGATAAATACATGATCGCACAATGTTTCTTTGCTCATTCCACACAACTGGTAATCAATGTTGCGAAAGTGTTGGGTAAAACAGAGGATGTGCCTGTATATGAAGCCTTATTAAAAAATGTAAAAGATGCATTTGTAAAAGAATATGTAACACCCAGCGGGCGTCTTGTGTCATCTACTCAAACAGCGTATGTATTGGCATTGAATTTTGATATGCTCCCTGAAGTATGGAGAAAACAGGCAGCTGAAAGATTGTTTGAGAATGTAAAAAGTTATGGCAATCATTTAACCACCGGATTTTTAGGAACACCCTATTTGTGTCATGTATTAACAAGGTTTGGCTATAATGATATGGCCTACACTTTATTGCTTCAGGAAAAATATCCATCCTGGCTATATCCTGTAAAAATGGGTGCAACTACTATTTGGGAAAGATGGGATGGTATCAAACCCGATGGTTCTTTTCAAGTGCCTTCCATGAATTCATACAACCACTATTCTTATGGTGCTATTGGAGATTGGATGTATCGTGTAATGGTTGGGTTGGATACCTATGAAGATGGTCCCGGTTATAAACACATCAAAATTCAACCGCATATTGGTGGCGGATTTACGAATGCTGCAGCATCCCTGCAAACCTATTACGGCAAACTAAGCAGCGGCTGGAAAGTAGAAGCAGGAAAGGTTTTAATGGATGTTGAAATTCCTGCCAATACATCAGCTACTGTTTTTGTTCCTGCTAAAAATGTATCAGCTGTTTCTGAGTCGGGAGGATTTACTATTCCATCCGGTACAAAATCTGCTGATGGTTATATAGAAATAACACTAGGTTCAGGTTCCTATCATTTCACAATAAACAATTAAACCTCCGTATTACTCTGTTTCGTTGTGCTTCAGTGGTTCAATAAAATAACCACAGGGGCACAGCGATATAGAGTAACACAGCGATAAAAAAATAGTATGAAATCAATACAGACAGTTTTCAGGTTTTTAGTAGTTGCGTTTTTAATACTCAGTAACATTTCTCTAAATGCTCAGGGAAAAGTATGGTCCATAGAAAAAGCCAATGCATGGTATGCCAATCATAAATGGTTATCCGGTGCGGATTATATTCCGGCCACTGCCATCAATCAATTGGAAATGTGGCAGGCCGAAACATTTGATCCTGCTACCATTGATAAAGAACTGGGATGGGCCGAGAATATTGGCTTTAATGCCATGCGTGTTTTTTTACACAGTGTTGCCTGGAAAGCTGATCCGGCAGGATTTAAAAAAAGAGTGGATCAATTTCTTTCCATCTGCGCCAAACATAAAATAGAACCCATGTTCGTGTTCTTTGATGATTGCTGGAACAAAGAACCCAAAGCCGGTAAACAACCCGAACCTAAAACCGGCATCCACAATTCAGGCTGGATGCAGGATCCGGGGCAACCTGCTTCCAATAACACTGCCATATATCCTGAACTGGAAAAATATGTGAAAGATGTAATGACAAGATTTGCACATGACAAACGTATTCTTCTTTGGGATCTGTATAATGAACCCGGTAACAGCGGTAAAAAAGATTCCTCAATTACTTTATTGAAAAAAGTATTTGAATGGGCAAGGGCTGTAAATCCGGATCAACCCATTAGTGCCGGAATGTGGGACTGGAGTTTTGAAAAACTGAATTCTTTTCAGGCATTGAATTCTGATATCATTACTTATCATGATTATGATGAACCCGAGCCACATTTGAGAGTAATTCAATTGTTAAAAATGTTTGGCAGGCCAATGATCTGTACTGAGTATATGGCCCGCATCCGCAACAGCAGGTTCTCTAATGTAATGCCTGTATTAAAGAAAGAAAATGTAGGCGCCATCAACTGGGGATTTGTGAGTGGCAAAACAAATACCATCTATGCATGGGATACTCCCATGAAAGATGGTGGCCAACCCAAAGAATGGTTTCATGATATTTTCTTTGCTGATGGGAAGCCTTATAAGCAGGAAGAAATTGAGTTGATTAAAAAACTTGCTAAACAATAAGTTTTTTTCAACGCAGAGAAGGGGGAGAAGCAGAGTTTGCGCAGAGTTGCATCTCTCTGCGTAAACTCCGCAAACTCTGCGGCTCTGCGTTGAAATGAAAATTCCGAATAATAAAGGATAAAAATAAAAGACATGAAACTGAATTGCTTATTGGCTTTACTGCTGTTTGGCTTATTACTCAATGCACAAGAACCCAATCCATCATTACTCAATAATGGATGGTCAGCCGCATGGATCACCTGTCCCGATGTGCCACAAAGAGATTATGGGGTATACCATTTCCGCAAAACCATCAGTCTTGATAAAAAGCCCGCCAAGTTTATAGTAAATGTATCTGCCGATAACCGCTATCGATTATTTGTAAATGGTAAAGCCGTTTGCAGCGGCCCGGCAAGAGGCGATCTGTATAACTGGTATTTTGAAACAGTAGATATTGCGCCCTATCTTAAACAGGGACTAAACACCATTGCTGCACTTGTGTGGAATATGGGTGTGTATGCTCCTGTAGCTCAGATCACTAATCAAACTTCTTTTGTTTTGCAGGGAAATACAGATGCAGAAAAGATCATTAATTCGGGAGATGGATGGAAAGTATTTCACAATACATCTTACACACCTTGCTCCACAGATAATGGTGCCAGATTGAGAACCTATATGGTAATCGGCCCCGGCGATGAAGTGGATGCCGCTAAATATCCATGGGGGTGGGAGCTGCCCGGTTATAATGATGCCAACTGGTTACCCATTAAAAAGATTGCCAACCCCGTTCCTGTTGGATATGGATCAGATAATTTATGGTCACTCGTTCCTCGAAATATTCCTTTGATGCGCGAGAATGAACAACGCATCAACCTTGTTCGTAAATCAACAGGCATGGATGTGACCGCTGATTTTTTATCAGGGGAGCATGCATTAACTATTCCTGCTAATAAGACCGTTAGCATTTTACTGGATCAAAGTTTTAATACCGTTGCCTATCCTGAATTGAGGGTAAGCAAAGGGAAAGGAGCATCTGTAAAAATGACTTATGCGGAAGCCTTATTCGACAGTACCGGAACAAAAGGAAACCGCAATCAGATCGATGGAAAAAACATCAAAGGAAATTTTGATATTTTTCTTCCGGATGGTGGTGATAAAAGAGTTTTTCGTCCATTGTGGTTTCGTACCTATCGGTTTATTCAGTTAGATATCACCACCAAAGATGAGGCTTTGCAGATCGAAGACCTGTATGGTTCTGCAACCGGTTATCCATTTACAGTAAAAGCTTCTTTTAACAGTAACGATGCTTCCCTTCAAAAAATATGGGAGATTGGTTGGCGTACGGCACAACTTTGTGCCGGTGAAACCTATTTTGATTGTCCTTACTACGAGCAATTGCAATATGAAGGGGATACACGAATTCAATCATTGATCTCATTATATGTTACCGGTGATGACCGCTTGATGCGTAAAGCTATTTTGGATTTTTATCATTCCCGTGTTCCGGAAGGATTAACACAGGGTCGATATCCCAGCAGTCGTTTACAGGTTATTCCTCCATTCTCATTATTCTGGGTATCAATGATCCATGACTACTGGATGCACAGGAAAGACGAAAAATTTGTGGGTGATTTTTTAATTCCGATCACAGGCGTACTGGACTGGTTTGAGAAAAAGATCGATCCATCCAAACAAATGCTGGGGCCAATGAAATGGTGGAGTTTTGTTGACTGGAATCTATCATTTCCCGGCGGTACTCCCGATGGTGCTTTAGATGGCAATTCATCAATCGTTACATTACAATATGTAAATACATTACAACAGGCTGCGGAACTGTTTGCTTTCTTTGGCAAAAATTATGAAGCAGAACATTACAAACAACTGGCTGCCAAATTAAGTGCCTCCACATTTATTCATTGTTTTGATAATACAAAAGGAGAGATGGCCAATACTCCGCTCAAGAATTCATTTAGTCAACATGCAAGTATCATGGCAGTATTAACAGGTTCTGTGCCTGCCGCTTTTCAAAAAATAGTGATGCAAAGAGTATTGGATGATAAATCACTTAGCCAGGCCACTTTCTATTATCGGTTTTACCTGAACCGGGCATTAAAAAAAGCAGGAATGGCAGATCTCTATTATTCTCAATTAACGCCATGGAGAGGAATGATTGATAACGGGCTCACCACTTTTGCAGAAAATCCTGATCCAACAAGATCTGATTGTCATGCATGGAGTTCAAGCCCCAATTACGATTTTCTGGCAACCATTTGTGGTATTGTTCCTGCTTCGCATGGATTTGCAACCGTTCGTATTGAACCGGCATTGGGAGAACTGCAACAGGCAATGGGCGTGATGCCGCATCCGGATGGGGCCATCAGTGTATCGCTTCAACGAAAAGGGAAAAATGGAATTGAAGCAATGATCAACCTCCCCGAAAAATTAACCGGTGAATTTGTGTGGAAAGGAAAAATGGTAAAACTAAAAGGCGGAGAACAAAAAATAAACCTCTAACCCTCTGTGCATCTCCCTGTTCTCTGTGTCTCTGAGGTTCAAATAACCACAGAGGCACAGAGGACACAGCGTTTCACGGAGATTTATTATTTTATGAATAAGTATATGGGATCAATGAAAAAAATAATTTCTTTTTGTTTATTAGCTATTGTAGCAGTACAGTTTGTACATGCACAAACACCTGTTGGAAAACATTCCTTCGCATTACAGCAAGACCAGTTTTTGTTGGATAACAAACCATTCCAGATCATTAGTGGTGAAATGCATCCGGCACGGATCCCGAAAATGTATTGGCGTCATCGTATACAAATGGCCAAAGCAATGGGCTGTAATACCATTGCTGCTTATATTTTCTGGAACTATCATGAAACCAAACAAGGCCAATTTGATTTTGCAACGGAGAATAGAAATGTGGCCGAGTTCATCCGCATTTGTCAGGAAGAAAAAATGTGGGTACTGCTTCGTCCGGGTCCGTATGTATGTGCGGAGTGGGATTTTGGGGGATTACCTTCCTATCTTTTAAAGATCCCCGATATCAAAGTGCGTTGCAGTGATCCGCGTTATTTACAGGCGGTTGAACGTTATATAAAAAACTTATCTCTTCAGGTTAAAAATCTGCAATGCACCAATGGAGGCCCCATGTTAATGGTGCAGATCGAAAATGAATATGGCAGTTATGGAAATGATAAGAACTACCTTGAAAAACTGAGGGTAATGTGGAAGGACAATGGGATCAACATTCCTTTTTATACTTCTGATGGTGCAACTGCTTATATGCTGGATGCAGGAAATATTGATGGTGCAGCAATCGGACTGGATAGCGGTTCGAGCGATAAGGATTTTGAACAGGCTAAAAAAAGAAATCCCAATGTACCTGCATTCAGTGGTGAAACCTATCCCGGCTGGTTAACGCATTGGGGCGAGAAATGGCAAAGACCCGATACTACTTCTCTTAAAAAAGAAATAACCTATTTATTATCCAATCACAGATCCTTTAATTTATATGTGATACATGGTGGAACCAATTTTGGTTTTACTGCCGGTGCCAATGCATTTTCTGCAACGCAATACCAGCCTGATATTACCAGCTATGATTATGATGCACCCATTAGTGAAAATGGAAATGCCACACCAAAATATTATATGTTGCGCAATTTGATCGCATCGCAAAACCATCTTTCATTGCCGCCTGTTCCGGCCGCTGTTCCGGTAATCAGTATACCTGAAATCATTATGCAGAAGCACAGCACTATCTGGCAACATCTCCCTAAAGCAATTACTTCAGCGCAACCATTAACGATGGAAGCATTGAACCAGGATCAGGGATTGGTAGTATATAAAACAAAACTTATTGGTCATAAAAGTGGAAAACTGACCATTACAGAACCACATGATTTTGCTTTAGTGTTTTTAAATGGAAAATATGTTGATTCTGTGTATAGAGATGGCGGCAAATGGACTGTAACCTTGTCAGCATCTGAAGTAAAAGATCCTGTTCTGGAAATTGTGATGGAAGGAATGGGCCATATCAATTTCGCACAGTTTATGATAGACAGAAAAGGGATCACTGATCGTGTTACTTTGAATGGGATGACATTAATGAACTGGGAAATGTTCCCTTTACCCATGCAACCTGCGGATGTTACAAAAATGACAGAACAAAAAATTACTTCAGAAGATACACGTGAAGGAGGATTATTCACCGGCAGTTTTACATTAAATACTGTTGGCGATACTTTTATTGATATGGCAGCCTGGCGCAAAGGCATGGTGTATATTAACGGCCATTCACTGGGAAGATATTGGAACAAAGGACCCCAGAAACGTTTATATTGTCCGGCTAATTTTTTGGTGAAAGGAAATAACCGGATAACAGTAGTTGATCTGTTTCAAAAAACAGCGATCAATATTTCGGGTAAAGAAACTATGGAGTGATGGATAAAGAAGGAGAGTTTTTCTATTTTGTAAGAATGATCTCAAAAAATCAAATACACTTCTTCGCAAATGTCTCACGCAGTGGACTTTGCGATTTGAATTGGTAATGATAAATATGTGCACAAATGTTGTTTAGAAAGTATGATGTTTTATTAGTTGTTGTTTATCAAGTAGCAGTTATTTGGTAATACTCCAGATGATTTTATTTGAAGTGATGAATAGAAATTCAAACCGCGAAGTCCCCGTTGGGAGACATTCGCGGAGAACTTCTTTTTTTAATTTTGTGGAGGACACTTTGCGAGAAAAGAAAACTGGCTTTGCCATAACAAGACAGTTAATAAGTAGGTACTGTTTAAAGCAAAGATCAAAAGCAATGGAAGGGTTGCCCTCATCACCTTTCAGAACAAATAATTGATATGTGGGATCCTATGAGGATATTTACAGGTAATCTAAGAATCTCACTAAAACGAAACTGAAAACAGACCCCTATATGTATCAGTTCAAATTGAATACCCGGAATGGCCATCGTACCAAATTAAAACAACTGGTACATACGATTATTGTGGATATTGAAAAAGGCGTACTCAAAAAAAATGAGCAACTGCCTTCTGTAACAGGCTTCAGCAAGGCATTTTCCGTATCGCGCGATACGGTTGAGAAAGCGTATAAAGAATTGAAAGCCCAGGGTTATATCACTTCCGTTGCTTCTAAAGGATATTTTGTTTTAGGGCC
>CANBSW010000057.1 GCA_947372235.1 Chitinophagaceae bacterium
GCAACACTGGCAAGTGAACTGATAGCCAAATATTTTTCAACGGTACTGCATGTTACCAATAGTCCGGTTTACCACATTTTTACAATTCTCGAATTTATTATGTATGCTATCATTTACCACTACTTTTTCAATACAAAGTTCTGGACGAAAATGATCATTTACAGTATTCTGTTCTTATTGTTTGCAGAGATCCTGAATACAATTTATCTTCAACCCTTTCATACCACTAATACCAATATCCTGATCCTTGAAAGCCTCTTACTTATCTTTCTGTCATTAAGTCTCTTTCTGCAACTTCGTTCAAATATGGCGTATGAAAATCTTTTACAGGAAGGGGTATTATGGTTTAATTGTGGAGTATTATGTTATTATTCTTTCTCTATACTGATTTGGGGGTTTCACAGTATTAAAGTGTATGAACTTAAGAATCCACCCAGAATCATTTATAGCCTGTTATTGTTACTCAACGGGATTCTGTATTTGATTTTTATTGGCACTTTAATTTTAGAATACCTAAAAAGTAAACATTCAAACAGAAAAGTATGAATTACCTGCTAAACCTGAATTCAACGGATGTTATATTTTTTATTACTGCAGGGATCATTCTAATTGGGTTATTATTTGGATTCATACTCTATTATATTTTATCCTATCGGCATAAACAGAAAGACTATTTGTTGCTTCAATCTCAAAAAACAGAGATCGAACAACAGCAGATAACACTGGAAAAAACACTCACAAACCTGAAAGCCACACAGGCTCAGCTGATCCAGTCAGAGAAAATGGCTTCACTGGGAGAACTTACTGCCGGCATAGCACATGAAATTCAAAACCCATTGAATTTTGTGAACAATTTTTCAGAGGTCAATAAAGAATTACTGCTGGAAATGAAGGGTGAGATAGCGAAAGGTAATCTGGAAGATGCCAGAGAAATTGCCGATGATGTAATTGCGAATCAGGAAAAGATCAATCATCATGGTAAACGCGCCGACGCCATTGTAAAAGGTATGTTGCAACATAGCAGGACCAGCACAGGGCAGAAAGAGCCGGTTGCCATTAATGCTTTGTGTGATGAATACCTTAAACTGTCTTATCATGGTATCCGAGCGAAAGACAAAAGCTTCAATGCTTTCTTTGAAACCCATCTTGATGAATCGATCGGTAAGATCAATATACAACCCCAGGAAATGGGAAGAGTAGTTTTAAACCTCATCAATAATGCATTCTTTGCCGTTTCAGAAAAGAAAAAAATAATGCCCGATGACTACAAACCAACTGTGATTATCAGTACAAAAAAAATAAATGAAAATACCCTATTAATAGTGGTAGAAGATAATGGTTCTGGTATCCCAACCAAGGTAATCGATAAGATCTTTCAACCCTTCTTTACAACAAAACCTACGGGGCAGGGTACCGGTCTTGGTTTGAGTTTAAGTTACGATATCATTAAAGCTCATTCTGGAGAATTATCTGTTACATCAGAAGAAGGGGTGGGTTCCGTTTTTACTGTCAGCCTTCCATGTTGATTTATTTAATAAGATGACCATGCAAAATATTTTTCACAATATTGCAGTAACTATTATTTGTTGTTTGCCATTTTGTGTAATCACAAAAGCTAATCAGATCAATAATCAGGTAGTAATAAATCAATCCAAAGGAGGATCAAATCTTTATTCCGATACTTCTGTTTTGTCTTTTACATTAAAAGGAAATATTCGGGATTTGTTTAACGACAGAAGCACCAATCCATCCAATCATTCAATTGAACTTGTCTATACAAAAGAGGATAATTCAGAACATTCTCTTACTGTACAAGCTAGAACGAGGGGGCATTTCCGTAAACTGAAAGAGAATTGCAATTACCCACCTCTCTTATTGCATTTCACCAAAAATGAAACTTTAAATGTAAGCCCATTCAAAGGGTACGATAAAAGCAAACTGGTAATGCCCTGTCAGGGGGATGAATATGTGATCAGAGAATGGTTGGTGTATAAAATTTACAATCTTGTAACCCCAAAATCCATACAGGCACGTTTGGTTAAAGTAAAAATAGAGGATTCAAAATTGAAAAAAAATCCGCCCCCTTTTTACGGTATCCTTCTCGAAGATGAAAAGAAGATGGCCAAAAGAAATCATGCGATTGCTATTGAAAGAAAACTCAGACCGGAACAAACAGATAAAGACGCATTTATCAAAATGGCAGTTTTTGAATACCTGATCGGTAATACAGACTGGTCTGTTCAATATCTTCAGAATATAAAACTGATTTCTCCTGATTCAAATGGTGTGGCCACAACAGTACCCTATGATTTTGATCATTCAGGATTGGTGAGCGCCCCTTACGCCAAACCGGCAGAAGAGCTCGAAATGCATTCTGTACAGGAAAGAAGGTATCGTGGATACTGTATCAAAGACATGAAACAGTTTGATGCTTCTGTTGCTTTATTTAACCGCATCAAAAAAGACCTGTACAGTTTATATACAGATTGTACTTATCTGGATGAAAAATATAAAAAAGTAACACTCAGGTATCTGGATGATTTTTATGAAGTGATCAATACCCCTGCTAAACTTCAAAAGGAGTTTGGATACCCATGCGATCCGAACGGAACCGGTAATATTGTGATCAAGGGCCTGCGCGAAAATTAATTTTTACGCAGTAACCTGTTAAGCATTGGTTTTAAAAAACATTTCTTTATTTGTGAAGAACTGCGGCAATAGTAAATGCTATGACAGAAAGTATAATGCCAAACATAAAAACAGAATAGGATATATTTAAAAGGCGGTACTTGCGTCCCAATACTCTTCCCTGCCAGTATATATCTTTGGTAAGACTGGTATATAAAAACTGTTGATCATTCATCATGGCCTGAATGCCTTCTTCATACTCTTCAAAAGTCATATTATAAAAACTTCCGAAGAATAAGAGGTTAACCGATTTTCTTTCCAGCTGATCGCGTGTAAATCTTCCTTTCAATACTTTCGGTCGTGTAGCAAGAACCGCATAGATCATAGTGGTTACACAAACGACCAAAAGTACTAAAGCCGGTAAAAGTAAATACCCATATTCATTTAGGTTCTTTACTACTAGCCCCAGTGTTACAGAAAGAATAATTGAATTCACAGAGATCATAATATGTGCCTTGTTATCTGCCATCACACTGATCCGTACATTATTGGATGAACTGATGCGGAACATAGTTTCAGACCCCCTTACTGCTTTTATCTTTTTTTTCTTTTCAATGGCTTCCGGAGTGGTTTTGGTTCTGATAACCGTTACAGTAGAAGATTGTAACGGGTCTGCCTTTTCTTCCGGGTTAGCTTTTAATGTTTTTTCTTCATGTCTGTTTTGCATTGTTTTCAGGTTCTCCTGCTTGGTCTTGTCTAATAATAACTGACAAAAATCGGTATAATACTGATGTGATTTCAACAGGTCAATCACCGTAGTTCTCCAGGTGATACCATCAATTTTTACTGAACCCAACACTTCTTTCTCTTTCTTTAAAAGTTTCAATTTATCTCTGAAAGAATTCGTTCCCATATAATAGGAATCCGCATCGCAAAGTATTTTTTCAAGTAATGTCTCCGGAGTTTGCGTTTCACCGGTTGACAGGATACATTTTTTAATTTCTACAATAGTTTCCTGATCTGTCTCTTTTAGTTTCAAAAACATTTCAGCCATCTCTGCACTTTTGAGTTCATACATTTTGTTGTTTGAGCCCTGAAATCCTGTGTACAAAAAAGAAGCGGCAGTACATACTATAAAATTAGAACGTTCGTCAAGATGATAATGATCAGCAATTCTTTTTACTGTTCCAACTACCTCCTTTGTTAATACCTGGTTATGAAAAAACAGATTTGCATCAGAATGATCGCGGTAAAAGACTGTTACCTGCTCTTCAATTTTTTGCAATAGTTCCTGATAATTCATGTAGAAGATTTTTAAGGTATAAGTGAATAATAAATATAATTGCTTTCTAAAAAGTACAGTATTTTTCCGGAAAACCTGCCTGATTTTCATATTTTAAGCACTTATTCATTTTTCAGATAGCATTGTGAATACATTTCTATTTAATTATCTTTAGAAAAAAGTGTTCATGCAAAAACTAACTGCCTTTTTTTCGGCCCTTTTTTTATTTATTTCAGCAGGGGCACAAACCGATATTGCCAGACCCAAATTGGTAGTAGGTATCGTGGTTGATCAAATGCGATGGGATTATTTATACCGCTTTTATAGTCGCTATGAACCCAATGGAGGGTTCAAAAGATTGCTGAACCAGGGTTTTTCCTGCGAAAACACAATGATTTCATATACCCCCACTGTAACTGCCTGTGGGCATACCGGAATTTACACAGGTTCTGTACCAGCTATACACGGAATTACAGGTAATAATTGGTGGGATAATAATCGCAATGAAAATGTGTATTGCACCCAGGATGATTCAGTAAAAACAATTGGCAGTACTACCGATCTTGGTAAGATGAGCCCACGTAATTTATTGGTCACTACTATCTGTGATGAGCTGCGGCTGGCAACTAATTTTAAAAGTAAGGTGATCGGCATCGCTTTAAAAGACCGTGGAAGTATTTTACCGGCAGGACACAGTGCCAATGCTGCTTATTGGTTTGATAATAAAAAAGGCGACTGGATCAGCTCCAGCTATTATATGTCAGATTTGCCCCAATGGGTGAAAGAGGTGAATGCTAAAAAAATGCCTGACAAATATTATGAACAGGGTTGGAATACAGTATACCCAATTAGTTCCTATACGCAAAGTACCGAAGATGATAAATCTTATGAGAACAAGCCTTTGGGAGAGAAATTTCCATATGATCTAAAGAAATTTATGGGTAAGAATTATGGTATCCTTTCTGCAACTCCATTTGGCAATACATTTACCCTAGAAATGTCTAAAGCTGCTGTTACTGCCGAACACCTGGGCCAGAATGCGGCTACAGATTTTTTAGCGGTCAGTCTTTCTTCTTCAGATTATATTGGTCATAATTTCGGCCCTAATTCTGTTGAGGCTGAAGATGGTTTTTTGCGACTGGATAAAGACCTTGGTGATTTCTTAAACTTTCTGAATGAAAAAATAGGCGAAGGGAAATACCTTGTTTTTTTATCAGCCGATCATGGAGCGGCACATGTTCCGGGCTTTGCCAAAGAACACAATATCCCTGCAGGAAATCTGAGTGTAAAGCCCATCATAGAAGCACTCAACGCAATACTTAAGAAGAAATATAAGTTGGATGAGTTAATTTCAGACATTACCAATTATCAGGTATATCTTGATCATAAGGCGATAAATGCTTCAAACATTAACCAACAGGAGTTACAAAATAGTATCATTAACTATTTACTACAACAGAAAGGCATTGAAAGGGCATTCGCATTAGAATCCATTTCAGAAACCTCCCTTCAGGCAAAACAAAAAGAAATGATCACAAACGGATATTACCCAAACCGTAGCGGCGATATTCAGATCATACTCCAACCACAGTGGCTGGAAGGTTTTGAAAATGGCGGAACTACCCATGGATTATGGAATCCCTATGATGCGCATATACCGCTTCTTTGGTATGGATGGAATATCAAACAGGGCAAAACCAACCGTGAAATAAATATGACGGATATCGCTCCAACACTTGCTGCAATGCTGCATATTCAAATGCCAAGCGGGAGTATTGGAAAAGTTATAGAGGAGGTTGTTAAATAAAAAAGTACTATCTCCATACAATCCTGCTTTGTAGCCGGTTTCATTAAAATATGGTGAGCTATGTTGGGTAGGGCTTGCTTAATTCAGAAATCCGCCGTACATTATTATCAGATAACGATATACCTAAATTGATTACATGAGTTTGATTCGCAATTCACTTGTTCTGTTGTTTGTTTCGGTTTATATAACTGTTGCCGGCCAGTCTGCATTCGACCCGGAACATTTTTTTCTTACTGATAAACCATTGGTAGTTAAGTTAACAACGGATATGAATTCCCTGGTAAATAAAAAAGACGGCGAATTAACTCAAAAAGCAATTTTCTCATATACATTGCCCGACAATTCTGTTTTACAGGAAGATATCACACTTACAGTAAGAGGGCATATGCGTCGGTCTATCTGCGATATACCACCTGTGAAACTGAAGTTCAAAAAT
This sequence comes from Chitinophagaceae bacterium, assembly GCA_947372235.1. Taxonomy (GTDB): domain Bacteria; phylum Bacteroidota; class Bacteroidia; order Chitinophagales; family Chitinophagaceae; genus Sediminibacterium. Next base: position 6,154 of record CANBSW010000057.1, read on the forward strand.
TCAGGTTCGGCTTCATTATCATCTCTTAAAAACCTGAAATTGGTATCAGTTTGCCGGGGAGGAAATATTGATGTCCAATTACTTTTGAAAGAATTCCTGATTTATAAAATGTTCAATTTACTTACAGATAAAAGTTTTCGTGTAAGACAGGTGAATTTAACTTACGAGGACACAAAAAATAAAAAAAGACAGACAGTTGAGGAAGCTTTTTTTCTTGAAAATATCGATGCAATGGCCAAAAGAAACAAATGCCGCGAATTCGATATGACGAAAGTAAATAGTGAACTTACCGACAGGAATCAAATGACGCTGGTAAACCTGTTTGAGTTTATGATCGGTAATACAGACTGGTCCATTCCCAATAACCATAATATCAAAATGATCAAATCCAGAAAGGATAGTTTGGCACGCCCTTTCGTAGTGCCGTATGATTTTGATTACTCGGGGTTGGTAAATGCAGATTATGCCATACCGGATCCGATGTTGAATATAGAATCTGTTTCTATTCGGGTTTATCGTGGTTTCCCCCGGAGCAAGGAGGAATTACAGATTGCCATCGATAATTTTAATAAACAAAAAGACAATATTTATTCCCTGATCAGAAATTTTCAACCCCTGAGTGCCCGTAGTAAAACAGATATGATCACCTATCTGGATGAGTTTTATAAAATTATCAATAAGCCAAGTGATGTTAAGTACTATTTCATAGACAATGCAAGGATGCGATAACCGGGAAGAATAGACCTGATAAGGGTAAATAGCCTTTGTAAATAGATATTATTGAAAACAGATAGCATTGTTGATGAAAAGATAAAAACTGTAAGAAATAAATAAATATGCCACAGATTCAACAGATTACCACAGATTTGCTAAGTGAAAATCTGTGGTAATCTGTTGAATCTGTGGCGAAATAAAATGAGCGTTATGAAAAGAATATCGCCTTTCTTTCAATAGGTTATTGATAAATAACAAACTGTCTAACCATACCTGTTGGTAGTATGAGTAATTCAGTATTGTTTTACTAATTCATTTCACTTAAATTCACAAAATAAACCTTAATTAATAATAGTGATGAAAATATTAGTTGTAGATGATGAAGTAGATATTCAAACACTGTTTCAACAAAAATTCAGGAAAGAGATCCGCGAGGGGCTGGTTGAATTTGCATTTGCCATTTCCGGAGAACAGGCACTGGAATATATGAACCTGAACAACCATGAAGCGGTACTGATCCTGTCGGATATTAATATGCCCGGCATGAGCGGACTGCAATTACTGGAACAGATTAAACACAAGTATCTTGCCCCACCGCCGGTTGTAATGATGATCACTGCCTATGGCGATGATGAAAATTATGATTATGCAATGAAACTTGGAGCTGATGATTTTTTAACCAAGCCGGTTGATTTTAGCATACTAAAAGAAAAATTAAAAATCCCTACGCATGGCTAAAATTTTAGTGGCTGATGATGAGATGGACCTCGAAACACTTATCCGTCAGAAATTCCGAAAGCAGATCCGTGAAGAGAAATACGAATTCATTTTCGCCTTGAATGGAAATGATGCCATAGAAAAGATCAAACAAAACCCGGATATAACATTGGTATTAAGCGATATCAATATGCCGGAAATGGATGGACTTACTTTGCTGGGTGTTTTGAATGAATCAAACCCCATGCTAAAAACGGTGATTGTATCGGCATACGGAGATATGGATAATATCAGAACTGCCATGAATCGTGGGGCATTTGATTTTGTATGCAAGCCCGTAAACTTTGAAGATCTTGAAGTAACCATTGAAAAGACCCTCAAACATGTTCTGCAGATAAAAGAAACGCTTCAGGCAATAAAAGAGAACAATATCCTTCGCATGTATGTGGATGAAAATGTTTTGAAATTCATGGGCAGCCGTGAATACGAGGATTCATTGATGGTGAATGAAACGGTGGAGGCTACGGTAGTATTCATTGATATCTGTGGTTTTACAGCCATTACCGAATCGGCACAGGCCAATACGGTAGTTCATATGCTGAATAAATATTTTGATGTAATGGTAAAGGAGATCATTGCACAAAATGGACATGTAGATAAGTTCATCGGTGATGCAGTAATGGCAGTATTCAGGGGTAATTTTCATTTAGACAGGGCCATTGATGCCTGTTTATCTGTACGCGAACAGATCAAAGCTTTGCCAAAGGAATCCGGTGATATTGCATTCCTTCCCGAAGTATCTATTGGAATTAATTGTGGTGAATTGATTTCGGGAAATATAGGATCCGGAAATTTAAGACGACTTGATTATACCGTTGTGGGTGATGTGGTGAATACCGCCGCCAGACTTCAATCTATCGCAACCGCCAGCCAGATAGTAATATCCGAACAGGCGTATGAACAGGTAAAAAATTCATTCAACTGCCGAAAATTAAGCGAGGTAAGTTTAAAGAATAAACAACAGCTGGTAACTATTTACGAAGTGGTTGATTAAGTGTATTGGATAGAAAAGTAACTATTTATGCTTATCCAGATATGCCACCAGATCCACTATCTGTCCATAATCCTTAGCATTTATTTTGTGGGAAGTGATATACGTTTCAATACTTTCCGAATAAGCAGGTAATGCTTTCTTTATGGCAGGAATGGCTGTTTTAACAGCAGTGATCATGTTTTCTTTTGGAAAATAAACATATAATTGCTGCACCAGTTCAAATTCTTTTTCGCGGCCACTTCCATAGGTATAAATATCCCGTACTTTTTTATGATTCCACTGTAAGAGTTGCATATTGTCGCCCTCAAATAATACACGATAAAAACTTGTATTATCATTTTCATCAATTGAAGGGTATCCTTTTTTGAATTTAAATAATATACTATCGCCATTTTCAGATGGGAAGCGCAGAGAGAAAGAATTAATAGGAAGTATCAGTGCAAAGATCTTCTTCTCTTTGGTCATGTATAATTTTTTCTCAACCAGAGAAAAATTAATACCTGTATCAGTAAAGCTTTTCCCGTTACCATAATAAACTGTTCCGGTACCCCAGCCGTCATAAAGAAGTGGATTTCCCTTAACTCCCATTTCTTCGGCTGTTTTTATTCTGTTACCTGCATCATCATACATTTCAAAAACATGCAGACTTCCATCGTTACCAACATATTTTGACCCGTTTTGTGCATGGGCTGTATTGAGTAAAAACAGCCATAGAAAATTGATCGCAGATAACTGTAAAACCTTTTTCATAAAAAGTGTTTTAAATTCAGTTGATAGATGAGGTATTCTTATATACGGAGCCAAATAGATACTAAATATACAATTTTAAAGAGGATATACAATGCAGTAAAATGCAACTTTAATTCCTACATTCGTAACCAATTCATCACAAACCGTTTGCCGTGCAAAAACGTCAGAATTATATTTCATGGGATGAGTATTTTATGGGGGTAGCCCTATTGTCGGCTCATCGTAGTAAAGACCCCAATACCCAGGTTGGTGCCTGTATTGTAAGTGCGGCCAATAAAATAGTAGGAGCCGGATACAATGGGTTGCCAATGGGTTGTGATGATGAGCAGTTTCCCTGGGCCAAACAGGGCGATTTTCTGGATACGAAATATCCTTATGTATGTCATGCCGAGCTGAATGCTATTTTAAATAATATCGGGATGGATTTGCGCAACTGTAAAATTTATACAGCATTATTTCCTTGCAATGAATGTACCAAAGCGATCATTCAATCCGGAATCACTGAAGTGATCTATTTATCGGATAAATATGCTGACACCGATCCGGCCCGAGCCTCAAAGAAAATGCTGGATGCTGCAGGTATTGTTTACCGGAAAGTACAAACCAATCTGCCCAATCTGGTGCTGTCTTTTAATGAGGCAGATGTATAAAGGATTAAATGGAATAGAGATAACCTATTCCATTAATCGATCACCAGCCTATTTTGAAATATAGAATCCAAACCGTGCCTTTTTGCCTCCGTGCGCAAATAAATTATCACAAAGAGGCACGGTTTTGAATAACTATATTTTATAATGATTCAATAGTATAACGAGTTAAATATAATCACTTGAAAAAATTACCCATTCATAAAAAAATCAGCCTGCTATTGTTTGTTGCCTGTCTTTTAACAGGATCTGCCATTGCACAAACAAAACCCAATGTAATCTATATCTATGCCGATGATATGGGTTATGGCGAATTGGGCAGCTATGGTCAGCAGAAAATAAAAACGCCAAATCTAGACAGGATGGCAAATGAAGGGATGCGTTTTACACAACACTATGCAAGTGCTCCGGTTTGTGCACCATCCAGGTGTATGTTACTCACAGGCAGGCATGCAGGACACAGCTATATTCACGGGAATTATGAATTGGGAGAATTTGCTGATAGTTTGGAAGGTGGCCAGATGCCCTTACCGGAAGGAACGTTTACCATTGGGCATTTGATGAAACAGGCTGGATATAAAACGGCTGTGATAGGAAAATGGGGACTGGGTATGGTGAATACAACAGGTAGTCCTAATAAACAAGGGTTTGATTATGCATATGGTTACCTCGATCAAAAACAAGCACACAATTTCTATCCCACACATCTTTGGGAAAATGGCAAATGGGATACGTTACAAAATTCATTTATCGAAGTACATAAACGATTAGACTCAACAAAAGCTACCGATAAAGATTTTGATTATTACCGTGGCAAAGAATATGCACCGGCAAAAATGACTGAGAAGGCATTGGCATTTATTGAACGCAATGCAAAAAATCCATTTTTTCTTTATTTACCATATACACTCCCTCATTTATCCTTGCAGGCACCGGAAGAGTATGTAAAAAAATACATCGGCTATTTTGATGAGCGGCCTTATTTTGGGCAGAAAGGATATGCTTCTACAAAATATCCATTATCCACTTATGCCGCCATGATCACTTACCTCGATGACCAAGTGGGTATTGTACTCGATAAAATTAAGAAACTGGGACTGGATAATAACACCATCATTCTTTTTTCGAGCGATAATGGTGCAACATTTGATGTGGGTGGCGTAGATCGTTTTTTCTTTAACAGCAATGGCGGATTACGGGGTGCTAAAATGGATTTGTTTGAAGGAGGTATACGCGAACCAATGATTGCACGCTGGCCCGGGAAAATTACACCCGGTACAACCAGTGATCTGGTATCCATACAATTTGATCTGATGGCAACCCTCGCAGAATTAACACAACAGAAAGCGATACACACGGATGGAATTTCTTTTCTACCCGAATTACTCGGAAAAAAATCAACACAAAAAAAGCATAACTATCTCTATTTTGAATATCCCGAAAATGGTGGTCAGCTGGCCATTCGTATGGGCGATTGGAAAGGAGTGAAGAGAGATGTTCGTCAGCACCCTGAAAATAAATGGATGTTATTCAATTTGGCAACAGACAGAAATGAAACAACCGATATTGCCGGGCAACACCCCGAATTGATCAAACAGTTTGAAACAATTGTAAAGAAAGAGCACCAAAATTCGCATATCAAAGAATGGGAATTTGTGAACCCTAAGTTTAGTACGAAAAATATAAAAGAGTGATGATATTTATGACTAACCTGTATGTTTTGAAACACATAGTTACATAGATTAGGAATTAGGGCAGATAGTTTCAAATTCTATGTGAACTTTGTTCTAACCTATGTCCCTATGTGTTTCAAAAAAAGTCTCGAGATAAAGTGTAATTTTTTTCCTTCTTTCAATACAGATTGACAATACCATACAATGAAATCAAATCAATACAAACTAAAGATCGGCCTGTTTGGTATCGGCCTCGAAGCATACTGGGCGCAGTTTACAGGCTTGAAAGAAAAACTGGAATCATATGTACAGATTGTTCATGATAGATTCTCTGATTATGGAGAAGAAGTGATTGATCTTGGACTGATCGATACACCTGAAATGGCAATGGAAGCGGGTCATACATTTCGCCAAAAAGATGTTGATATTATATTTCTCTATGTAACTACGTATGCATTGTCGTCAACTGTATTGCCCGTAGTACAAAGAGCGAAAGTGCCGGTGATCATTTTAAATCTTGCTCCTGAATCAGCTATCAATTATGCATCATTCAATTCATTGGAAGACAGAACGGCTATGACGGGTGAATGGCTTTCTTATTGCTCTGCATGCCCGGTTCCTGAAATTGCCAATGTGTTTAAACGCGTCGGTATTCAGTTTCATGAAGTAACCGGAATGCTGCACAATGATCACGAAGCGTGGAATGAGATCAGGGAATGGGTAGAAGCTGCTAAGGTGGCCAATATAATGTCGCACAACAGACTGGGAACAATGGGACATTATTATTCAGGTATGCTGGATATCTACTCAGACATTACTTTGCAACTTTCCACTTTTGGCGGGCATGTAGAATTGATTGAAGTTGATGAACTATCCGAATTGCGAAAACAAATAAATGCGGAAGAAATTTCAAAACGTTTACAATATTTTCAGGAAGCATTTGAAGTGCATCCTGAATGTTCAGCAAACGAACTGGAAGATTGCGCGCGCACATCTGTTGCTCTTGATCAACTGGTGAAAAAACATGATCTGGGTTCAATGGCTTATTACTATAAAGGGGCACCGGGTTCTGATAATGAAAAAACGATTGCATCCATTATTCTGGGTAACTCTTTGTTAACCACGAGAGGCATTCCTGTTGCGGGTGAATATGAAATCAAAAATGCACAGGCCATGAAAATCATGGATTCATTCAATGCCGGCGGCTCTTTCACAGAATATTATGCCATGGATTATAAGGATGATGTGGTGTTGATGGGCCACGATGGCCCCGGACATTTAAAAATTGCGGAAGGAAAAAGTAAAGTTCGCCCACTGAAAGTATACCACGGAAAAGTAAGCAAAGGATTATCTGTTGAAATGGCTGTTAAATATGGTCCTGTAACCTGTTTGTCGGTTGTAGAGAATAATGGCAGGTTATTTTTGTTGGTTGCTGAAGGAGAATCGGTTCCCGGGCCTATTTTAGAAATTGGCAATACTAACAGTCGTTATAGATTTTCTATTGGTGCCAGAAAATTTGTAAATGAATGGAACAGTAATGGCCCCGCCCACCATTGTGCGGTAGGGGTTGGACATATTGCATCAAAGATCAAAAAACTAGGCGATCTTTTAGGTATTGAAACTGTAGCCGTTTGCTAATATATCCCAGAATCATTGCGTTCCATAGCATCCTGTCGTCTTAGCGGTTAAGATGTTTGTAAATAAGGGTTCACAAGCCATTTATAGCCTTATTTTTAAAATGCATACGATCAACCCGTAAAAGATGCTCTTTCAATCTTAAATTGCAGTCTCTTAATTAAATAGCTGCAAATGAAAGTTGGTTTGTTCATCCCCTGTTATATTGACCAGTTTTATCCCAATGTAGGAATTGCCACTTTACAATTACTCGAAAAATTGGGATGTGATGTTTCTTTCCCGCTCAATCAAACCTGTTGCGGGCAACCCATGGCCAACAGCGGATATGCTTCTTATGACGGCGGATGCGATAAGAATTTCGTAAATAATTTTTCCGGCTTTGATTATATAGTGGCACCATCAGGAAGTTGTGTGTTACATGTGAAAGAACATTTACAGGATGATGCCAACAAAGAAGCTGCATTGCAGATCCGTTCTAATATTTACGAATTGTCTGAATTTTTAACCGATGTATTGAAGGTGAAAAATATCGCTGCAAGCTTTCCTTATAAAGTTGGGTTTCATAACAGTTGCCATGGACAGCGTGGCTTGCATTTATCGTCTATGACTGAAACCGTATCGCCATCTTTTTCAAAACCTTTGCAGTTATTAAATATGGTAAAAGGAATTCAAATCATGAACCCAAAACGTAACGATGAATGTTGTGGATTTGGAGGAACCTTTTGCGTGTTTGAAGAAGCGGTGAGTGTGAAAATGGGTAAAGACAGAATTGCAGAACATGATGCAAATGAAGTAGACTATATCACCGGCGTTGATGTAAGTTGTTTGATGCATATGGAAGGAATACTAAAAAGAAATGCAGACAAGATTAAAACCATACATATCGCCGAAATTCTGAATTCACAACTCTGATAAACATATTTTCATGAAGGATCATGCATCACTGGCACAGGAATTTATTACAGATGAACCACGAACCGACTGGCATGATGAAACGCTGTGGTTTGTTCGCCAGAAAAGAGACAAAGCCGCACACGGATTGCCCGAATGGGAGCAATTGAGAGAATGGGCATCCGGTATTAAAGACCATACACTTTCTAATCTCAATACCTATCTCACTCAATTTGAAGCGCAGGCAAAAGCCAACGGAATACAGGTGCACTGGGCATTTGATGGGGAAGAGCATAACCGGATTATTTATGACATCATCCGTAAAAATAATATCGAGCGGATTGTTAAGAGCAAAAGTATGCTTACGGAGGAATGTCACCTCAATCATTTTTTACAATCCAATGGAATAGAAATTGTTGACACTGATCTTGGGGAAAGAATCGTTCAATTTCGTGATGAAGCACCCAGCCATATTGTATTACCCGCCATCCATTTAAAAAAACAGGATGTGAGTGAAACCTTTCACAAACATCTCAACACAGAAAAGGGAAACAACGATCCGCAATATTTAACTGAAGCGGCAAGAATTCATTTGCGGGATAAATTTGTTGCTTCACAATTAGCTATAACCGGTGTAAATTTTGCCATTGCAGAAACCGGTGGCTTTGTGGTTTGCACTAACGAAGGCAATGCCGATATGGGTGCACACGCCGCGCCCATTCATATAGCCTGTATGGGTTTTGAAAAGATCATTCCGAAAGCAGAACATTTGTCTGTATTTCTTCGCTTGCTGGCAAGAAGTGCAACGGGCCAGCCTATCACCACTTATTCAAGTCATTTTCACAGGCCAAGACCGGGGCAGGAAATGCATATTGTAATTGTAGATAATGGCCGCAGTAAACAATTGGGCAGAAAAGATTTTCGCAACTCATTAAAATGTATTCGCTGTGCAGCTTGTTTTAATACATGTCCCGTGTACAGACGCAGTGGCGGACATAGTTACCACACTGCAGTTGCAGGTCCTATTGGTTCTATCCTCAATCCCAATCTTGATATGAAAGCCAATGCCGATCTGCCTTTCGCATCAACTTTATGTGGCAGTTGCAGCAATGTTTGCCCGGTTAAAATTGATATCCATGAGCAGTTATGGAAGTGGCGACAGGTTATTGTTGCAGAAGGCTATTCACCAAAAGCAAAGACCATCAGTATGAAAATCATGTCGATGGTATTGGCAAGGCCCGCTGTTTATCGTTTCTCAGGAATGATGGCAAGAAAAATGATGAGGCTTGTACCCGGTTTATTTAAGAACAAATTAAACCCATGGTACAAACAAAGAGAAATGCCCGAAGCACCTAAAGATTCTTTCCGGGAATGGTATTTGAAAAACAAGAAATAGCTTAACCAATAATTCGTGTTGTATGGAGTCAAGAGATAAAATATTGGAATTGATTAAACAGAACCAACCAGAAGCAAAATCGCTTCCTGCTGTTACTATAAATAGTGTGATCAGTTTTGAAGATAATTACCAGCAGTTTAAAACAGTGTTGGAAAGCATTGGTGGAAAAGTGGAATTGGTTGATAGTATTGATGCTGTAAAAGACATTTTTTTAGCCGAAACATCATCGGGTAAAATGGTGATCAGTACTATTCCAACTTTTGGAGAGATTGATCAAAAATTAAGTTCCTATACAGCTCCACAACTTGAAGTACTTGAAAGAGCTTACCTGCAGGCAACACTGGGCGTAGCTGAAAATGGATCAGTATGGTTGTATGAAAGCCAGATGGTAAACCGGTTATTGCCCTTTATTTGCCAGCACCTTGTTTTGGTGATCAACAAAAATGCTATTGTTCCAACAATGCATCATGCTTATCAGAAAATTGATGTGGCGCGTGATGGGTTCGGTGTATTTTTGGCAGGCCCCTCAAAAACAGCCGATATTGAGCAATCATTGGTAATAGGTGCACATGGTGCAAGAACGACAACTATATTTATAGTAGGATCATGAATGAATTCGATCAAGAAATACCCTTTAGTGAATTGGAAAATATAGATAAATAGAAGTACCCTTTCCTATTAAGCTGTTGATGTCGATCTTTCCACCAATATTTTCCATAAACTCTTTGATCAATCTAAAACCAAGGCCGCTGCCTTTTTCATTATTGGTTCCGGTTGTTGTAAATATTTTTGTTTGGTTTAATAGATTTTCTATCGCATTTTGAGACATTCCAATGCCGGTATCGTTGATGATGATTCTGTTGTATTGATCATCTGTGTCAGCATACACCAGAATTTTACCATCACTGGTAAACTTATTGGAATTGGTGATCAGGTTTCTGATAATAAATTTCAACATATTAGGGTCGATCTTTAATTCCAGTTTCTCAGTTACAAGGTTTACAAGTGTATTCCCTTTTTGTGTTGCTGTTTGCATCAGCAGAGCTAATTCACCATCAACAACCTCTTTCACTTTTGATAATTCGATTTGCTTTATTGTAATACCTGTTTGAATGGATGCCCAATCAACCAGGTTATTCAAAAGATTCAATGTTGAATCTATCTGAACAACAGCCATTCCGGATAATGTTTGCCTGGTAGATTCATCAATGTCTTTGCTGTCGGATAACTCGATGATATTTTTTAAAGAAGCAACCGGCCCTCTAACATCATGAGCAATAATGGAGATCATTTTCCTGAGAACTGCGTTTTGAGATTCGATGAATTTACTTTTTTCATCAGATTGTTTTCTAGTGATCCTTAGGTCAAGCAATTTGGCCACATGGTTACCCAAAACCTTTAATGCAAATACTTGTTCTTCGGTTAGTTTATTGGGTTTAATATCATTTACACAGAGCATACCAATTTTAAATCCCTTTTTACTAACGAGTTGAACACCTGCATAAAAGCGAATATTGGGGGATGATATCACCAGTGGATTATCAAAAAAACGAGTATCCTTTAATGCATCGGCCACCTCAAAAAAAGGCTTATCCATAACAATAGCATGACCGCAAAACGATATATCACGTGGCGTTTCTTTGGCATCAACACCCACTTTTGCCTTAAACCATTGCCGGGTATGATCTACCAATGAGATCAATGAAATGGGGGTACCACAAATCCGAGAAGCCAGCTGTACAATTTCTGTTAATTCATCTTCTTCAGGCGTATCCAGTATGCCTAACTCATAAAGATCCTGGAGACGTAAAAGATCATCGGGAGGTATAGGAGCTTTGATCATAATTTTTTTTTTAACATACATTTTGATGCCATAAAGCTATTTACAATTAGCTGGGAGTGAAATAGACAGTGGGGAGCTTTGTTTGTAGTTTATCTACTACGTTTTTAACCTTGTGCAGTTAAAATGGGTTAGATGGTCTTTTTAAATATTAATTTTTGCAGGACGCTGAATCCACTTAATTCAAAAAATGTTTGTAGATGTTTATACTTATTTGGCAGAAGAATTTGCAGTAGATTTATGGGATACCAGTTTTTGAAAATAGCCACCACCTATTAAAACACCTTAATGAACCAATCTAAAATAATTGGCAATTACCGCTGGACTATTTGCGCGCTTGTATTTTCTGCAACAACTATTAATTACTTAGACCGCCAGGTGATCAGTTTATTGAAGCCTTATTTGGAAAGCGCCGGTTTATTTGGGGATGATCCTGCACATTACGAATCAACCTATGCAAATATTGTGATCGCATTTCAAATTGGATTTGCATCAGGAATGCTATTGATCGGTAGGCTGATTGATAAGTTTGGTACAAAGATCGGTTATGCCGCATCACTACTGGGATGGAGTCTGGCTGCCATTGGCCACGCTTTTGCAAAAGGACCTTTGGGGTTTGGTGTTGCAAGGGTGGCATTGGGTGTTCCTGAAGCAGGTAACTATCCGGCTGCTATCAAAACAATAGCAGAATGGTTTCCTAAAAAAGAAAGGGCACTGGCAGCAGGTGTTGCCATCAGTGGAACCAATATCGGCGCTATTCTTGCACCATTGATTGTTCCATTCATTGCGGTTACCATGGGCTGGCAATGGGCTTTTATTATTACCGGTGCAATCGGACTAATCTGGTTGATCTTCTGGCGAGTGATGTATGATTCGCCTGAAACAATGTTGGCGAAGGGGAAAATTTTACAAACAGAATATGATCATATTGTAAGTGATAAAGAAGAAACAACGGCTGCCGATGGATCGGCGTTTAAAAAATTCAGTTGGTTTACTTTGCTTAGCTACAAACAGACATGGGCATTCTTCTTCGGAAAATTTTTGACAGACCCTGTCTGGTGGTTTATCATTTTCTGGCTGCCCGCATTTCTGAAAGAACAATATGGTTTAAAAGGAACCCAATTAAGTTTCCCGATTGCGTTGGTGTATACCATGACAACCATCGGCAGTATTTTTGGCGGATGGTTACCCAAATATTTTATTGATCGTGGAATGGATGCGAACAAAGCCAGAAAAAGAGCTATGTTGATCTATGCATTTTTCCCTTTGTCAATTTTATCTGCACAATACCTGGGCAGTTTTAATATGTGGTTTGCGGTTTTGATCATTGGTATTGCGGGTTCTGCGCATCAGGCATGGTCGGCAAATATTTTTACAACGGTTTCTGATATGTTTCCCAAACGTGCCATAGCATCGGTTACCGGTATTGGTGGTATGGCCGGAGCAGTAGGAGGGATCATCATTGCAAAATCTGCGGGTTTATTATTTGATCATTACAAAGCTTTGGGAGATATCCGAATCGGTTATGGAATTGTTTTTATGATCTGTGCGTCAGCTTATCTTCTTGCCTGGTTGATCATGCATTTGCTCGTGCCGAAATTCAAAAAGATCGATTTGGAATAAGTAGTTCTCTCTGCGTAAACTCTCCATCTCCCCATCTCTGCGGTGAAAAGTAGTTCGATTTTTAGTCAATCTTTTATGAGAGAAAATTATTCAACGCAGAGACGCAGAGTAACAGGAGTTTTCGCAGAGAAGGGTTTAGAAGAATAAAACTACTTTTCCTTTTTCAATAGCTGGGTCTTCTATTAACTTGAGTGCCTCATGAATTTCTGTGAACTGATACCGGTGAGTGATCATATCTTTCACCGCCAGTTTACCTGAACGGAAATATTCAATCACAGTTGGAAATTTATTATTGTGCAACCTTGATCCCCTTACATCAATTTCTCGTGCAGTAATACTTAATTGATTGATGGCAGATGCCTCTTTACTAAAACCAAGTGTGATCACTCGTCCGGCTGAGCATACATAGGTTAGCGTTTGTTCAAATGATCTGGTAGAACAAACTGCATCTATTACAATTGTGGCACCATTGCCTTCAGTTAACCGCATGATCTCTTCTTTCACATCCACCTCTTTTGCATTGATGGCAACATCCGCACCATATTGTCTGGCAAAATCCAAACGGGTTTCTACAATATCAGAAATATAACAGATGGCGCCCGTTAGTTTTACCCTTTTCAAAATACTTAAACCAACAGGTCCGGCACCCATAATAAATACAATGTCTTCTTTCACCAATGCTGCACGCGAACAAACCTGTTCGGCAATGGTAAAAGGTTCGATCATAACTGCTTCTTCCCAGGAAAGATTATCGGGTATATGATAAATGCTCTGCTGCGGCACTACAATATATTCCTGATAACCTCCATCCACATGAACGGATCTTACCTGTAATTTTCCACAAACATTTCTTCTTCCAATTCGGCATTGGTAACAGGTTCCGCAACTGATCACCGGATCCATAATCACACGATCACCAACAGAAAATCCGCTTACTTCTTTTCCTGTTTCTACTATCTCGCCTACAATTTCATGCCCAATCACTCTTGGATAAGTAGCCACTGAAGAAGTGCCATGATAAATATGAACATCCGATCCGCAAATGCCACCGGCTTTCACTTTGATCAAAACATCGGTGGGTAATTGAATGTCAGGCATTGGCCTTTCTTCAATTACAATATTGTGGGGCGATTGTACGCAGAGTGCTTTCATAAAATCGGTTTAAAAATAGGCATATTGAAATGAATTGCTCTTCACTGAAATTGATATCTAAAAGTATTAAAACTTCGATCCGGCATTACTGCGAAATATTTGTTGAAAGATATAGAGACATAGGAAAATACAGTGCACATTCATGTAAACTATATGCCCTAATTCCAAACCTATGTCCCAATGTGTTTTAAAAAATAACACATTAGTTTTAAGAATTGATACCGGCCAGTTCTTTTACTTTGTTCCAAACACCATCATCAACAGGTATACCGAGTTTTACATTTTCATTACGGGTTTTCATCGATTGTTCTCCCGGATAATACACTTCACCATTCTCTCTGTCAGGAACACTTGATTTTAGTTGCGTAACCGTTGCTCCCAATGCCTTATCAATAAACTCCTGCGTATTAATTTTAAGTGGATTAATGGCAATAAAAACCTGGCAGCAACTTCCACAACTTCCTTTATCAAATTTATCAATACCTGCAGTTGTAAGTCCGCCGGATAATAAGGATGAAATGATATCCAGCAATACAGCAAATCCTGAACCTTTCCAAAAGCCCATGGGTAATATTCTGCGGCTCTCTTCAATAGCACCGGGATCATCTGTTAATACACCATTATTATCAAAGCCACCCGGATAAGGAAGCTTTTGATTTTTTAATCTGGTTACCTGCAGTTTACCATAAGAGTATTGCGACATGGCCATATCCAAAACAATATGCCCCTCTTTTCTTGGCACCGCCATAATAAATGGGTTATTTCCAATGCCACCGGATTTAGCACCCCATGCAGGCATACAGGATTCTGTATTTGTCCAGCAAATCCCGATAAATCCTTTATCAGCCGCCTGCCATCCATAAGCACCGCCACGCATCCAGTGTGTTGTATTATTCAAACTCACCAATCCCAATCCATTTTTTTCTGCTATTTCAGTGGCACGGTTCATGGCAAATTGGGCATTCAAAATACCCGGTCCCATATTGCCATTATAAATTTCCATCGCTCCCAGATTCATGTCTAATATTGGTACAGCATTAACATCTATCCATCCTTTATGAATATATTCCACATAACGTTCAACCCTGTTCAATCCATGTGAATACACACCGTCGCAACTGGATTCTGTATGTATCCTTGCACAGATATCTGCTTTATCTTCCGGCATTCCTGCCAAAACAAAAGCTTTTTTAATGGTGGCTTTCATCTCATCGAATGTAATTCTGGTCATATCAGTTCAATTTATTAAAAAGAAAGTAGCACTGATTTTACCGCATATATATGGCTGGATCAGCAATGAATAATAAATGTAATCAAAGAATCTTTCTCAGGCAATTAAAACAGCCATTGGAAGGCTGATTTTTCAATTCAAAAATTCTTACATAATCAATACCTTGGGTAAATTATTGAACCGCCTTTAATATCAGACTATGAAAAGATTTTTCTTGAGTTTTCTCTCTCTCATCAGTTTTGCTTTTGCACAAAAGAACAATGATTGGGAAAACCCGAATATCATTGCAACAGGACAGGAAAAACCACGCACTGGGTTTATATTATATGGAGATAATAACGGTATAAAGTCTGATGATTATTCTAAATCTGCTTTTCATCAATCCTTGAACGGCCAATGGAAATTTGTATATACGGATAAGTATGCGAATCGGATCAAAGATTTTTTCAAAACTGATCTGAACGATTCAAAATGGAATGATATTGCTGTTCCCTCAAACTGGGAGCGTAAAGGTTTTGGTACACCCATTTATACAAATATTGTATATCCATTTCCTAAAAACCCTCCATTTATTGGTGATAATAATCCGGTAGGAACTTACCGTAAACAATTTACCATTCCTGATAACTGGAGTGGCAAAGAGATCTTGTTGCATTTTGGATCTATCACAGGATGCGCTTTTGTGTATGTGAATGGAAAAAATGTGGGTATTTCAAAAGCTTCCAAATCGCCATCTGAATTTGATATCACTCCTTATCTTACCAAAGGAAAAAACCTGCTGGCTGTTCAGGTATTTCGCTGGCATGATGGAAGTTATCTCGAAGACCAGGATTTTTTCCGTATCAGCGGCATTGAACGTGATGTGTATCTCTATGCATTACCCAAACAAACTATCTGGGATTTTTTTGTAAAAGGAGATCTGGATGCTGCTTACACCAATGGATTGTTTATTGCGGATATACAGCTCAGAAAATTTTCGGGAAATGTTTTTGCAAAAGGATCTGTAACTGTCGAACTACAGGATAAAGAAGGGAAAACAATCTTCACTCAGCAAAAGACAATTCAGGCAAATACCGATAGTATTCAATCAATCACATTTGATGGAACTATAGAACGCCCCCAAAAATGGACAGCAGAAACCCCAAACTTATATGATTGCATCATCACATTAAAAGATGTTAATGGAAAAACAACGGGTGTTACCGCTTGCAAAACAGGCTTTCGAAAAGTAGAAATTAAAAATGCACAATTACTGGTAAATGGTGTTGCTGTTTTGGTGAAAGGAGTAAACCGCCATGAACATGATGATGTGGAAGGCCATGTTCCCAACCGTTCTCAAATGCTGAAGGACATTCAATTGATGAAGCAATACAATCTCAATGCGGTTCGTACCAGCCATTATCCCAACGATCCTTACTGGATCAAACTTTGCGATGAATATGGCATGTATCTGGTTGATGAAGCCAATATTGAAACGCATGGAATGGGTGCTGAGTTTCAATCTAATTTTGATAAAACAAAACATCCCGCTTATCTGCCGGAATGGGCACCCGCACACATGGACAGGATCCATCGCCTTGTAGAAAGAGATAAGAACCATCCTTCTGTCATTATCTGGTCAATGGGTAACGAATGTGGCAACGGCCCTGTATTTCATGATGCCTATAAATGGATTAAAGAGAGAGACAATACAAGGCTTGTTCAGTTTGAACAGGCAGGAGAAGACTGGAATACAGATATTGTTTGTCCAATGTATCCGGGGGTAGGCTCTATGAAAAGATATGGAACGGATGCTTCTAAAAAACGTCCTTATATCATGTGCGAATATTCGCATGCCATGGGAAACAGTAATGGTAATTTTCAGGAATACTGGGATATTATTCTGGCAAATAAAAATATGCAGGGCGGTTTTATCTGGGATTGGATTGACCAGGGAATGAAATCGCAAACACCCGATGGCAGAACCTATTGGGCCTATGGTGGTGATCTTGGCGGATACTATTTGCAGAACGATGAGAACTTCTGCGCCAATGGTTTGATAGCCGCCGACAGAACCATTCATCCGGGATTGAATGAAGTAAAAAAAGTGTACCAGAACATTCTTTTCAAATCAGCGGATCTCAATCGTAAAAAAATCACCGTTCATAATTATTACGATTTTACCGATCTGGATCATTTCAATTTTGAATGGCAACTGGTGAAAAATGGGATGGTTGAAATGAAAGGTAAATTTAATTTGGCGCTTGCACCACACGAAGAGAAAGAGCTTAGTGTAAACATACCTGATATAGACACAAGCAATGGAGAATATTATTTAAATGTATTTGCTTATACACAAACCCCTACAGCATTGATACCGTTGGCACATGAGGTAGCGCGTGAACAATTTTCCTTCAATAAAAATGCATTCTTCAATAAAAAATCTGTGAAAGGAATCTTGCAGGTAAATAAGGAAAACAATACCTTGAAATTCCAATCAGGAAATATCAGCGGAACTTTTGATCTGCAAAGAGGAAGATTAAATAGTTACACTTTCGACAAAAAATCTGTGCTATCTAAATTCCCTGAACCTTATTTCTGGCGCGCCCCAACTGATAATGATTTTGGAAATAATATGCAGATGCTATCCGGTGTCTGGCGTAATGCATACCTGAACAAAAAAATACTAACTATAAAAACAGGAGAACAGGATAAAGAAGGTGTTACCGTAAAAGTAGATTATGAGTTGACGGATATCAATACACCCTATTCTGTTGAATACCGGATAAACAATGATGGTTCGATCAGGATCACTTCCTCTATTGATATGACAGGCCGTTCACTGCCCGAACTTCCCCGATTTGGCATGCGAATGGAATTGGCTGAAGGATTTAAAGATCTGCAATATTATGGCCGCGGACCATGGGAAAATTACAGTGACAGAAATACCGCTTCATTTCTTGGATTGTATTCTGACCAAACAGAGAATCAGATAACATGGAATTATATACGGCCACAGGAAAGTGGCTACAGAACAGATATTCGCTGGATTAAATTAACCACTAAAAGTGGATTTGGATTACTGGTTGAAGGAGAACAACCCATTTGTGTAAGTGCACTAAATAGCCAGGATGAGGATT